>NZ_LMCH01000066.1:0-525457 GCF_001623095.1 Pseudovibrio sp. Ad5
AAATCTTTGGTGTTCTGAAAAACGTAAACTAAGTCAGCTATTCCGTAACAGCGTCTTGTTACCAAGACACTCGCGAATAACCGCCGTCCACGTTTCTCTTTCTTCTTCCGTATTCAATTGTCAATGAACAGGGCTTTCACCCACACTCAAAAGAGTAAATCACTCACCAACTCAATCATTTCCGATCGAGCCTGAGCGATCAATCCTTTCGAGGAACTCAAGAGCGCATCGTGCCGTCGCCGGCAGCGCCGTCGCTCTCGATGAGCTGGGTTATAGGCCTGAGCCCTCCAACCGTCAACCAGAAAACGACAAAAAAACCCAAAAACATCACCCACCTATGTGTAAAACATACCTAATCCGCAGAAACCCGCCGTTTCAATTCCACACCGTCCCTGTGGGGGATAAATCTATCTAATCAATCTCCCCCAACGAGAGGTTTAAAGGCGCCTTATTTCCCCGTAATCACACCAGCCATTCTCCATGCTCCAACTCCCGGCCACCAAAGACTCAGGGAGAACATTACAGGAATAGACCGCGATCAAATCAGGCTGCACTCTCTCAGAACGCTGGCAAGCAGACTTCGGAGCAATCCGCGTTCTTTGAAAACTGAATAATGAATGAGGGTGCATGGTGGTCGTGGCACAGGCTGCAGCGCCTGAACTCGCCGAGATGGCATTAATGTGCTGAGACGCCCAATGGAAAGCCCCGCCATTGCGTTCGTTTGCGTGATTTTGCGTGAAACAGCGTTTTTGTGCGTTCAAATGTTCAAAACGGCAAGGAAACAGTGCGTTTGGGAAGACGGAGGACTAAGAACGGCATCATCAAACGCCTCCTGCTCCGACCAACTGAGAGACAGCACTTATCCTCCTTCTATCAAATCTTATAAACGCAAACCAAAAAACTATCCCCGCCGAAGTGGGCCTACTGCTTATAGAAATGGCGAAAAATTCTGCGAGATAATTTTAGTTGCTTCTTATCAGCTGGCTTCATGAGGAGTTTAACATGCTCTCAAATCCCGGCACCTTGGATTTTCAGTTGAGCTATGTTCTGGCCGGAACATTGGAGGTCCCTATGAAGACCATTATACTCGCTGCGACTACACTGTTTTTTGCAGGCTTAGCTCTTCCTTCTGCTCAGGCCGGACAATGTCCTCCTGGCCAGGAAGGTTCAGCCATTGACGATAGCGCTCCAACGGAAAACTATTTGGTAGAGACTGAAGAACTCGATGCTATCGATCTTGGCAAAGAGAAGGTCAACATCCCTGATCATAACCTTCGTATGCGGACCATTACGGTTCAACCGGGAGGGCACGTTCTTTTACATGGTCATGAAAATCGACCGGCTCTGGCGCTGGTCACAGAAGGCGAGTTTGTTGAGTATAGTAATGAATGCGGTGTGCCGGTCATTCATAAGCTTGGTGAAGTGATCAACGAAAACTCTGAGGTGCAGCATTGGGTCAAAAATAAAGGTGACACGCCAGCTGTTCTGACGGTCACCGATATTGTGGACTTAAACGATACTCAGCAGGGAAACTTTAAGTAGCTTCAGTTTCCAGCTCAGGTTCAACTTCGCGCAGGTTGAGATGGATGCCTGCCATAGCGCAGCGGGCTGAGCCGCCTGCTTGTTCAATGGTATCCAGCTTCAACTGAACAATCTTGGTGCTCTGCTCAATCAGATCGATCTGATCCTGATGTAAAGAAGAGTATGCTCCCTCGGACATAACAAGAAGCAAGCCTTCTGTTTTGCTATGCAACTCAATGGAACGTCCTGAACAGGCTTCAATTTGCTCGTTGTTCAACTGAACAACCTGACGTCCAGACTGCTCTAAACGGCGAAGGATCTCTGCTTTTATTGCAGGATCAGTGATCAAGTCTGATCCAATCAATGCGATGCCAGTGCCAATGCAAAGAATTTCATTGGTGTGAGTAACAGGCTTGCCATCAGTGTGTTGCGCCTGAAAAATCACAGGCTCATATTTGAAATGATCACAGAACTGTTCCAGAGCCTGCTGATTTGCATGACTTGACGGGACTGCATATACAACGCGCTCGACGTTATCGAACACCATTGCGCCCGTTCCTTCGAGGAACTGCTGCTCATCTTCCAGCTCTGAAAAATCAACTACATCCTGAACGCGGTATTCGGATTTAAGAAGCTCGATTACATCACTACGACGTTCTTTTCGACGGCTCTCCGCCTGCATTGGGTAGATGGTGACATAACCGCCTGCATGCGTTGATAGCCAATTGTTCAGAAAAACAGAGTGTGGTGTATCACGAGACTTATCTTCGAACAGATGAACATCAACACCATGCCTACTCAACTCATCTGCTGCGGCAGAAATCTCAACATATGCCTGTTCTGCAAAATCGATGTCTTTTTGAGATTCACCAATAAGACTGCGAGCACTGCTCTGAGCTGCATCTTTGCTTGTGCTGAAAAACAAAGGGCGGATCATAACAACGGCAGATGGAGCCTGAACGGATCGGAGAGTAGGTCTGTGGTTCGTCATTGGTTCTGCTTCTTTTTGATGAGTTACACAGTGCACCATTCATAGGGCGCAGATTATTTTTGGGAGGATTGGAAGCGGTTTTCATTTTTGATTGGCGATTTCGCTTCTTCTTACCGGGCTCATCTCCTCCTGATGGCTCGCGGCTTGTTTTCTGAATTGGTCTTTCAGAAAGTACGCACTAAAAAATATACAAAATTGTGTAAATATTGAGGCATTACCCAAAAAGCACCGCTGAGTAAGCATAGTAAAACCAAGAAATACGTAGATTTATACTATTATTATCATCACGTTACAGAAAACATTAGCTGAGTTAGGGAGGATTACGAACTAGACGATTTTCATGCGATCATGATGATGAAACTCAATGAGAAGCCAGCCTCAACTCATTTAAGGCGTGGTAGAAATTGATAGAAAAACATTTGAACCGGATAAGAACATGCATACGCTGATCGTCTATTGCCATCCAAACTCTGAAAGTTTCAGCAAGGCTGTCCTTGAACAGGTGGTAAAGACACTCAGGCTTCAAGACGTCAGCCTGGATCTCATTGATCTTTATGAGGAGGGTTTTCAGCCAATTTTAACCAAGGGCGAACTGGATAGCTATTTGGATACCTCCCTCAACCAGCAAGGTCTTGAGCACCACATTGACGCGTTGCAGCGCTGCGACACGCTCATCTTCATTTATCCAACCTGGTGGTATGGCTTGCCTGCCATGATCAAAGGATGGCTTGATCGCGTGCTGGTACCGGGTGTTGCTTTTAAGCTGACTGAAGAGGGGGCGATCAAACCAAATTTGCAGAACATTAAGAAACTTGCCGTTTTTACCACCTGTGGTGCGCCAAGATGGCTTAGTTTTCTTATGGGTATGCCCGGCAAGAAAACCGTTTTGCGGGGCGTGCGTGTGCTTTGCAACCCATGGGTAAAAACCAGATACGCTGCCCATTACAACATGGACAGCTCTACTGAAACCTCAAGGCTTCGCCATTTAAAGGTGATTGATCGAAAAACCCGCAGCCTTTGCAAAGCTTAGCCCCTCTTCTCAGGCCAAACCAAAGATGGCCTGCGGACAGCGACTGACTCTAGAGGTATCTGCCATGTTTCCTCGACGCTATTGGATGGATTTTAAAACCTCAGACTTTGAGAATATTGATGCTCAAAGGACGATTGCGATTTTGCCGACAGCTGCTGTTGAGCAACATGGTCCCCATCTCCCGCTTGGAGTGGACACATACATTAATGAGGGTATGCTTGAGACCTTGTGCGCCCGTGCACCGGAAACGCTGGACTTCCGTATTTTGCCTTTACAATGCATTGGGAAGTCTGATGAGCATATTCATGCGCCCGGGACACTGTCGCTAAGAGCCGACACAGCGGCAAAACATTGGATCGACATTGGCACTTCGGTTGCGGCCTGTGGCATCCGGAAAATGATCATTGCCAACTCTCATGGCGGGAACCTGGACTTGATCGGCATTGTCGCGCGGGAGCTTCGCATTCGCTGCAAGATGTTGGTTGGCAAATGTCATTGGTCCAGCTTGGGAGCGCCAAAAGGGCTGTTTAGCGAGGAAGAACTGAAGTTTGGGCTGCATGGAGGCGATGAGGAAACTTCGTTGATGCTGCATTTTCGGGCAGACCTTGTTGACATGTTGCATGCACAAGACTTCCGCTCAACAGCTCAAGATCTTGATGAGAATGCCCGGCTGGGGCCAACCGGGCTCCCTTCTTATGGCTGGATTGCTTCTGATTTGAACCCGCATGGGACAGTGGGAAATGCTGCAAATGCAAGTTCAGAAAAAGGGCGTTTGACCGCCGAGCATCAAGTGGATGGTTTTATTGAGTTTTTACAAGAGACAGCGGATTTCGACATCAATCGGTTTGATTAATGTTTCCTGTTGTTAGCTTTGGCGAAATTCTTTGAGGCAACCAGGAGAACCTGTTTTAATTGGTTTTAGTCAGTACTGTATGTGGAGTCGAGCAATGCAATTTCTAAAAGTGATTTCAGTTTTTTTGCTCACACTTTTCAGTACGCCAAGTATCAGTTTTGCAGCAGACAGTCTCAGCCTTTCAGGCGGGCAACAATGGCTTGTTTTTGCCAGCAAACAGGATGCGACCGAAGCTGTGCAGCTGGCGGAAGGCTTTCAAGAAGCTCTGCAAGGGACACCCTATCAGGATAAAGTGCGGGTGGTTCGCTCAGAAAACGGCTGGTTTGGAGTGGTTGTTGGCCCTGTAAACTTTAAAAATCTGCAACTGGCACGCCAGCAGATTTCGATTGATTTGCCTGAGGATGCTTATCTGTCTCACGGGCGCCGCTACTTGGAGACTGTTTGGCCCGCCAGAAACTTGCGTTTTGGAGAGTTTGAAGCGCAGAACCATTTTTCTCTGAAACTCGAAAAGCTGCGTGTTGATGCGGGCCTCATCACGGAACAGACTGACCCGAATGATGAATTCTCAAAGAATTCAAAGGTACAGGTTGTTGGATGGACCGGGCAGAATAAAGTGTTCTCGTTTGAGACGGAGCCAAGTTATTTTCCTCAGTACGGCCAGAGCGTTGAGGTTATTCGTCTTGCCAAGGAGACTGAGTTTCCTCAGGTCGTGATCAAGCAGTTTACGGGCGGGGCGCATTGCTGCGTGGAGCAACAGATCATCACGCAAAATCGAGAAGGGAGCTGGGTGATGGTTCAGGGTGCGGTGCTGGATGGCGGGTATGGCTATAGCTTTGAGGACTTGGATGGTGACGGCACACTTGAGCTTGTGAGTGCGGACAACAGCTTCTTTTATCTTTTCGCGCCATACGCAGGCAGTTTTGCGCCGCTTTACATTGAAAAGCTCTACTACGACGAAATCACCGATGTGAATATGGACCCAGTCTATCAGGCCGCTTTTCGTAAAGAACTGGCCTATCTCGAGGAGTTAGCTGGCTCTGAGAAGTCGCTTTGGGGCGAGAATGGTTTCCTTGCAGGTTGGGCAGCTCTTCGGGCGCGGTTGGGAGACGGGATGGCGGCTGTCGCACAAGCCACAGAGAGAAGCCGGAGTGATCAAGAAGATTTCCGGAAGTATGCCTGCCCGGATGGAGCGCCAAGTTCAAAGTGCGATTACGAGAATGCAGTTGCTCTGCCGTTTCCGGTTGGTTTAACCGTACATTTGATAGGAAGAGGCTATTTGCTAGTTCAGCCGCTTCGTTAGGACACAGTCCATTCACGTGCGAAGATCTATCTCTTTGTTTGCACACGTATTCCTGCCTAGAGGCCGGAACACCTTTTGGGAAAACGCCCCAGCAAAAGCTATCTGAGAACAACTCCCGGCCACATGGCTTCAACGCGGCGGAGTTTATAGAGGAAGTGCTCTTCGTCGCAGTATCCGGTATTGCGTTCCATCTTCATTGAAAAAACGCCAGACAAACCGAACGGTGCCAGAACGGTGAAGGTTCCGTTGGTCTCCAAGCGGACGCCGAGCGCATAGGTTTGGACGGGATCGCGTACCAAAGCTTCTGCAGTGCATGTGACTGGTGTTCCATTGCTCATCCGCTCGCTATCATGATGGATGACATGGCCTGCCTGATTGGACAGGTGCACCTGATAAGGCCCAGCGCTCAGGATCTGACGGATATGGCGCAGGTAGGTGGCTTCTTTTTCGAGGGCTTGCTCTGATGGATCGTAGTAGGTGATGTAGAGCTGGTGATTGCCAGCCATGGCGGGCTTGCCCTTCAACGCAGTCCAAAGAGGCCATGCGATGGAGGGGCCGGAGATGCACCAGTCCGGCAGGCGGAGGGATCTGATGCCCTTCATTGCGGAAATCAGATGCGCGTTGGAGCGCAGGACCAGCTCAAGTAACCGCTTGCGATCCTCCTCACTGGTGAGTTGAGGGTCCGCGAGCGTTGCCTGATCCAGGTACTCCAAGTTGGCATTGGCCAAAGCTAAGTGACGCACTAATTTTGGCATAGCCCTGATGACGCCTGCACCGGTTCATTTCAGAGTATCGGGTGATCAAACCGGATCACTGGTGATGCTCTGACACTTCATGTTTATGCATATCCTGATCCGAGGACTGGAACCCATGCCTCGGGGAGATGCTCTACTCTTTCTAACTACTAAAAGATTCCAATGAGATAATCCATTGGTGGGTTGGGCCTTGGTAAACAATGTTGAGGATCAATTGCGGGTCGCTTGTTGTTATGGCTCGGTTCGTTATCTCAATTCTTACAAGTGGTTGGCGTGCAAAAGCCCACTTTTGAGATCGAAAAGCGGGCTTTTGGGTAGGCGGATAAAATTTGGGGGCAGCCTACCAAGGGACGATTGTTAGTTCTGGCCAGTGCTTGGTGAGACGGTTGGCTTTGCGGGTGAAGGTTTCTTCGTTGGGCAGGACTTTGTTTGGGAGCATCTGCATTTGGAAGATGGGTTCCAGTCCGAAGGGGGCTTCGATCTGCAGGCGGTCATCGTCGTGCAGGCGGGCGGCGACGGAGTGGGTTGTTGAAGCGTAGTAGAGGAGAGACTCCAGCGAGCAGCCTAGTTTGGGGTAGTCCATGCCGAAGTGCTTGGGGAACCAGAGGTGCACGCGGGCCTGATTGCGGATTTCAACTGGAAGCCCCAGCGGTTCGCAAGCTTTGGCGAGGCTGGTGATCACACGGTCTTCGGCCTCGTAGGACGTGTCAGCCTCATCATGGTAGATCAGGTCGTAGTCTTTGATGCCGTGTCCGGCCTCCCTGCCCGTCAGTGCGTTCCAGACACTTTGGTAGATTGCGCCTGACGCGAGCCAGGCATCTGGCAACCGGGCGTCACGCAGGGTCTTCAGCAGATCATAGAGCACGGTTGAGCGGATGACCTCTTCGATAAAGTACACGCGCCCCTGCTCACCTGCGCCATGGTGAACAGGGGAAACACGTGATGGCAAGGAGGTGATCTTCTCCTTGAGAGTTGAATGGCCGGATGAGGCGAAGGTCGTGAAAACTGACATGGACACGATTTTCATTTGAAAGAGATCAAGCTGTGAAGACTGCCGTAACGACTCGCCTGCAAAAACCAGAACTAAAAGTGAATTAACTTAGTACATAACAGGAACATTATGATAATCCACCCACCAGATCAATCCATGTAAATTTGGGGCTTGGCGACCTGTGAGAATTGACAGGTAGATTCGCATAGGATTTGTGCGGGGCACTTTGAAACTATGAAGATGTGGATAGTGGGAAGTACCTAGCTGCGTACTTTTCGCAATGTTACGCAGCGCATTTCACCCGAAGGGCTAGTTCCCATAACTACGTATTTGTGCGAGATGCTCGAAAGCATCAGTTTTTCCTTGAGATTTGGTGGCATTGGGCAGTAAACCGGTGTCGCGCAGCCTTTCGACCACACGGAGCATGAAGATGACCGAGACCCGCCTGACCATTAGACGGCCTGATGACTGGCACCTGCACTTACGTGATGGCGAGATGCTGAAGGCCGTTCTGCCGTCAACTTCTGCAAACTTTGGCCGCGCGATCATCATGCCTAATCTGGTCCCACCTGTTGTCACCAGCAAGGATACTGCCGGGTATCGGGATCGCATTCTGGCAGCCATGCCAGAGGGGCACGACTTCACTCCCCTCATGACGCTTTATCTCACAGAGACCACCGATGCGGATGATCTGGAGCAGGCAGCCAAGTCTGGTCTGGTGACTGCGGTGAAGCTTTATCCTGCTGGCGCGACAACCAACTCACAAAGTGGTGTGCGCGACTTTGATAAGGTGGCGGGTGTTCTGGAACGCATGGCCGAGATCGGTTTGCCGCTTCTGGTCCATGGTGAGGTCACAACGTCTGACGTGGACATCTTTGATCGTGAAGCAGTGTTCATTGAGACTGTGCTGGACCCGATCCGCCGCAAGTTCCCTAAGCTGAAAGTGGTGATGGAGCACATCACCACGGAAGAAGGCGTCAATTATGCCAAGTCTGGTGGTGACAATCTGGCGGCGACGATCACCACGCACCACCTGATCATCAACCGGAATGACATTCTGGTCGGTGGCATCAAGCCTCACTTCTATTGCCTGCCTGTGGCGAAGCGTGAGAAACACCGCCTTGCGCTGCGTGCTGCGGCCACTTCTGGCGATGCCCGTTTCTTCCTTGGAACGGACAGCGCCCCGCATCTTGACCAGAACAAGCTGTGTGAGTGTGGCTGTGCTGGCATCTTCTCCGCACCAAATACCATGAGCTGTCTGGCACATGTGTTTGAGCAGGAAGGCGCACTCGACAAGCTTGAGGCATTTTCCTCTCTCAATGGTCCGGCGTTTTATGGCATGGCACCAAACGAGGCGACCATTGATCTGGTAAAGGCCGATGAAAAGGTCAGTTACCCGCCGAGTATTCCAACACCGGACGGGCCGGTGACCCTCTTCAATCCGGGATTTGATATATTCTGGAAGGTTGAGACCTAAAGATGAGTTTCAAAGCAGTTTGCACCTAATATGGCCGGGGCAAGCTGCTTTTTTTTGACGTGAATGCGTGCGATGCCAGCTCCCTGTCATCCCACACATTCCAGATCTTTGTTTTCGCGCGTATTCTTATCCGAAAACCGGAACCACTTTTCGGGAATACGCTCTAAACCACCTACTGTGACTTGAGGGACAGCGATGTTTTCCAATTCTTTTCCTGACCGCGAAGTGATGGCGGAACTGACCGCAAAAATGCTCATGGAAATCAAGGCGGTGAACTTCCGTCCAGAAGAGCCGTACATTCTGGCATCCGGTCTTGCGAGCCCGGTTTACATCGACTGCCGTAAACTGATCTCCTACCCGCGCATTCGTGGCACCCTGATGGAGTTTGCCGTGGCAACCCTGCTGCGTGATGCGGGCTTTGAGAAGTTTGATGCGATTGCAGGCGGTGAGACGGCTGGTATTCCGTTTGCTGCGTGGATTGCAGACAAAATGGCACTGCCAATGCAGTATGTGCGCAAAAAGCCAAAGGGTTATGGCCGTGATGCGCAAATTGAGGGTGATATTCACGAGGGGCAGAACGTTCTGCTGGTGGAAGACCTGACCACCGATGGCGGGTCCAAGATCAAGTTCTGCGAAGCGCTGCGCAAGGCGGGTGCTGAAGTGACCGACACGCTGGTGGTGTTCTATTACGACATCTTCCCGGAAACGAAAGGCAAGCTGGCAGAACATGGTGTGAACCTGCACTACCTTGCCACATGGCACGACATCCTGCGCGTTTGCCGCACAAACGATTACTTCTCAGCTGAGAAGGTGAACGAAGTTGAGAAGTTCCTCAATAATCCGCTGGAATGGTCCGCCGCCAACGGTGGTGTCAGCGAACTGCCGCTCTAAGCGGTTCTTTAGCCAGACATATTGGTTTCATGAAAACGCAGGGCCTTTGCTCTGCGTTTTTAGTTGGCAGGCTTAGCCGTATTAACAACTCTAATTCAGTTTCAAAGCCTCAGCCATCTAAACCATGCAACAATCGGCACCCTCACCGCGTCGCAAATTCAGATTTTCTAATGCCGGAGCGCCACCCTTCAAGAATGGCTGTTACATTGTGTTCTGTTGATGCGGTGTTTCTGATCTCAAGATCGTAAACACGATCAACATGGACTGAGTGGAAATCTTGCTCTGCACTCCCGATGGGTCGGTCTCCTCTGGCGATTTCACGTTGCTTCAACGCTTCTAAATCACAATGCAAACCAACAAAGTATACATCAAACGGCTGAAACAGCTCTTTTAGCTCCGGAAGCCAATCAGGATTGTCGAGAATATGCTCCACAATCAGATTATTGCCAGCATGGGCATACGCAGCTAGTGATGCGTGAAAGCCTTCAAAGAATGCTTTTCTCAGGTTGGACCAATTAAAATCCCCATTTTTGAAGCGTTTCGTCGGCAGTACTCCCCCATCCCGCAGATGATCGATTGAAATATGCCAGAACGGCAGCTCAATCGCGTTTTGCAGCGCAACTGCAGTGGTTGACTTTCCGCTACTTGAGGGACCGTGCAGAATAATAATTTGCCCGTTCATATTGGTATTCCATAAAAAATCAAAAGCTTAGAAATGCGGACTGATCTCATAAATCCAGAGAGCCCGTGGATGGCGAGTCAGCCAACCAAAATCATTGCACACTTAAATCTGATACCAAACCAACCATAGTTTTTTATCCACCTGCGCTGCTTTGCCACAAAAGCAACATGAACCAAAAGCATATGAAAAACAGCAAAGTTTATGATAATTACGCAGATGTAGCTTTTATGAGGTGAAGACCTCGCGGGTACTCGGGTTCAGCTTAGGAATTATTTTGTGACGGGCTTCAACAAAGTCTGCAAAACCTGCGCGCTGAAGCATGGGGGTGTGCTTTCGTGAACATCTTCACACCGGGAACACCAATACAAGAGCACATAGGCAATTTGGGCAGGGCGCAGGGAAACAACAATGCACGTAATCAGACACCTTATGGTGCCAGCACTGCTGAGCACTGGACTGGTCTTTTCTGTTCCTGTTTATGCGCAGGATGCCGCGGCCCCTCAGCCCAAGCCGGCGTTGCAGGTTGCTCAAGATCAGCAGTCCTATTGGTTTCCTGAGACTGACCTTAAACTGCATCCCAGAATAATCTCTCGTCAGCTGCCCAATGGTATGCGGTATTTGCTGGTTCAGAGCCAATCCCCCAAGAACCAGATTGAGGTTCGTATGGCGGTTGATGCTGGCTCTTCCTTGGAAAAAGGGTTGGAACCGGGTGCTGCTCACTATTTGGAGCATATGGCGTTTAACGGTTCTACCAATGTGCCGGAAGGCGAGATGGTGGCCTTGCTGGAGCGCGCGGGACTGGCGTTTGGCGCTGGAACCAATGCAGCGACCACATTGAACAGCACCACATACCGCCTTTCCCTGCCCTCAGCTGATGCGGAGTTGCTGGACACTGCGCTGTTTATTATGCGTGAGACAGCAAGTGAACTGACGCTCTCAACAAGTGCTATTGACCGTGAGCGCGGTGTTGTCGCCTCTGAAGTGCGCGGCAATTACGGTCCGAGCTATGACGCGCTGGTTGCCAGATTTGATTACCTTTATCCGGGCATTAAACAGCGCACTTTGCTGCCGGTTGGCACAATGGACGGCATTGATGCCGTTGACCAGGCAACCCTGCGCGATTTTTATGAGAGCTATTACACGCCCGGTCGGACCACAGTGGTTGTGACTGGCGATATTGATGTTGAAGCAACAGAAGCTGCTATTCAAAAGCACTTTGCGGATTGGGAGCGCCCTGCGAATGCAGAGCAGCTGGACAGCGAAGAGCCGGATTTTGGGAGATTGAAGGTTGCCGAAGCCCCGCGTGCTGCGCTTTTTGTAGAACCGTCTTTGCCTACCGTGTTGAGCATCTATCTCGTCAAACCTTCTCAAGAGCTGATTGATAACCAACAAAACCGCATTCAGAACACGCTGCGCAGGATCGGGATCAGTATTTTGAAAGAGCGGCTGCGTGATGCAGCCCTTGCCTCTCACGATACTATGGTCACTGCCGGCACGGATTATTACAGCGAGGACTTTGCCGACACCGTTGTTGCCAGCGCGACCGTTGCCACCGACAAGTGGCAGGACGGTTTTGCGTTGCTGGAGCAGAAACTTCGGCAAACACTGGCTTATGGCGTGACACAGGAAGAAGTTGACCGGCAGTTGGTGAACCGGCTCAACTCGCTGGAAGTTGCGGTGAAAGCGGAAGAGACTATTCCAAACCGTGCAATCGCCAATATACTCGTACGCGATGTGCTCAATGAGAGTGTCACCACATCCTCTGCTGATGATCTGGCCTTCTTCCAGAAACACTTTTCTGATCTGAAAGCGCCGCAAGTCTCAAAAGCACTGCTTGAGCTTTGGGAAGGCGCAAAACCAAACCTGTTTATGACGACTGCCGAGGCCTTTCCAAATGCTGAAGAGACCATTCTTTCCGTGTTTGAAGAAAGCCAGAAGCAGCCAGTTGCAGCCTTTGAAGCCAAGTCGTTGACCAGCTTTGACTATGAAAGCTTTGGCCCCAAAGGCAAAGTTGCCCAGCAGACAATCAGCAGTTTTGGGCAAATCCGCTCTTACACTTTTGAAAACGGCGTGGTGCTGAACTTCAAGCGGACTGACTTTGACAAGGGTAAGGTGTTTGTGTCTCTGCGCACGGGCCGCGGTATTGAAGACCTGCCGGCTGATAAAGATGGCTTGGCCGGTTTCTTCCAGAGCGCGTTTATTGTTGGTGGTCTTGGCAAGTACTCGGTCGCTGATCTGGACAAGGTACTTTCTGGTACTCAGGTTGGCGTTGGTCTTTCCTTTGGCGAAGATGGTATTTCCGGGCAATACGGAACAACGCCGGACGATCTGAAGCTGCAATTGCAGGTGGTCGCAGCGTATTTGACGGATCCGGCTTATCGTCCTGAGGGGCAAGCGTTTTACCAAAAGAGCCTGAAAGAGACCTACAAGAACTCCCGCAGTTCTGCTGAAGCTGTTCGTGGCCGCGAGTTCTCCCGCATTTTGCATAGCGGCGACAAACGCTGGGGTGCAGGAAGTGAAGAAGATCTGCTGGAGCGGAACTATGAGGAGTTGAAGCCAATCATCTCCCGCATCGCACAAAAGGGCCCGATCGAGATTGGTATTGTAGGCGATCTTGAGGTTCAAACCGCTCTGGATGCGGTTGCCGAGACTTTCGGCGCTTTACAGCAATCCTTTGAGGCTCCAAAGCATAGCTACGCAACTGGTATTGAGTTTCCAGAGGCGCAGGCTGTATCTTTGACCCATGAGGGTGACAGTGACGCGGCGCTTTTGCAGCATTATTGGAAAACCAGCGATGATGCAGATGCAACGCAGAGCTATACGCTGCAGTTGTTGCAGGGCGTCATAGAGCTACGCCTGCGCGATAAACTGCGTGAGGCTATGGGCGCGACTTACAGCCCTTATGCGTTCAGCATGAACTCCAATACAATCAAAGGCTTCGGCTATATTGGAATGTCCAGCAAGTTGAAACTGGATGATGTGGATGCGGCGGAGACTGTTTATCAGGATATCGTCAAAGAGCTGCAGGTGAAGGGCAATATCACAGCGGATGAGTTGCTGCGTGCGCGCCAGCCTATTCTGGAAGCCATGAACAATGCCGAACACAGCAATGGATTGTGGTTTGAACTGGCAAGTCAGGCTGTAAGCTATCCTGAGGCGATCCAGCGCTATCAGAATTACACGACAATTCTGGAGCAGATCACCCCGGACGATCTAGTCGTGACAGCATCGGATTTTCTGGTGCCAGACCGGAATGTGACGCTGAAGATTCTGCCGCAATAAGGCGAACTGAAAAACGCAGGGTTTGGGCCCTGCGTTTTTGCTTGAGGTGTTTTAAGAGACCTGCTGGCGATACTGGATGACTGGCAGGCCGCCAATGCCCCAGTCTTCAAGAGCAACCTCATCAATCACCACAAAGGTCGTGCTTGGCTTTTTGTTGAGCACGCGGGACAGAAGCTCTGTTACGCCTTGGATCAACTCGGCTTTTTCGTCTGCGGTTGGGCCTTTGCCATCCGGTCCACCTTCCCTGGTGATCTTGATGTTTACATATGGCATCAGCTTGCCTCCGGCTTTGCGATGTAGGTGAAGATCTTGGTCATGATCCGCCAACCGTGCTGGTCTTTGGTCAGAGTGAGGAAGTCCAGATACTCGCGGTTCATCATGGTCATTGAGGCTTTGACGAAAGCCATTTGAGAGCCGCCGAATTCCATAGAGTGGATGCGGTCCTGTCGCGGCTCCCCTTTGCTTGCGGGCGGGATACGGCGATCCACCATTTCGAAGTACTCGCTCAGGGACTTATGCATGTAGTCCCCTTCGATCATGTTGACGTAGCGCGCATCGGGGTGGAATACCTCAGCCAGAGCCTTGGTATCGGCGTGATAGAGGCCGTCAAAATAGCCTGTCATCACTTTCTGAACTTCTGCAATGGCTTGTGGGTTGCTCATCAGATCAGGCCTTCAGCTTTCATTGCTGCCTGTGCCGATGGGCGCTGGCTTGTGCGCTGGACAAAGGCAGCGAGGGACGGCCAGTTGATCAGATCGACGCCGACGAAATTCGACCAGTTGCAGACGACGAAAAGATAAGCATCTGCAACAGAGAACTCCGCGCCCAGGAGATAGGCTCTGCCGTCACTGAACAGAGCCTCCAGATAGTTGAACTTGGCGGCAACGTTCTTTGCGGCCTTTTCCTTGTCCTGTGTGGTTGCTGATGCGGTGAAGAACGGGGTGAATGCTTTATGGAGTTCTGAGCTGGTGAAGTTCAGGTACTCCTGCAAACGCGTACGGGCAACGGTTCCAGCTGCTGGAGCAAGCCCGTGTTGCGGGTGATTGTCTGCTAGGTATTGGAGGATTGCAGCGCCTTCGGTGAGCACTTCTCCTGAAGCCAGTTGGAGGGCCGGAACATAGCCTTTCGGGTTGATGGTTTTGAAATCTACGCCCGTGCTGGTCTTCCCTGCATCTGTGTCTACGCTGTCGATCTCGTAGGTGGCTGCGATCTCATTCAGCGTGATGTGTGTTGCCAGGGAACATGCGCCGGGTTTGTAAAACAGTTTCATTGGAAGCTCTTTCCTCAAGGTGTTTGTTATCAGGCTTTGAGGAAGTAATGCCTCTCATGATTAATTGATAATATTGAATATTCACGATAATGATTAGAAATTCAGATCATGTTGGATGAACGTATTTTATGACTTATGAGCAGCTGGTTGTTTTGCATGCGATTGTGACAGAAGGAACTTTTCGCGGTGCGGCGGATCGCTTGCACAAGTCTCAGTCCGCCATCAGCCACATGCTCAAGAAGTTAGAGGCCGAGATTGATATGGTTCTGCTGTCCAGAGAGGCGTATCGGCCTAAACTGACGCCTGCGGGAGAGGTCTTTTACCGGCAAGCCATCCGCGTGATGCAGCAGATGAATGAGCTGGGTAGTCTGGCGAAAACGCTGAATGCAATACAGGAGGCTGAAGTCTCGCTGGCGATTGCGGCAACGTTGCCGTTACAGCGCGTTCTTGAGGTTATTGGCCATGTGCGGGCGAAGTTCCCTGCAACCCATATTCACCTGTCGCGCGAGAGCATGAGTGGTCCGATTGAACGGCTGCTCCACGATCGGGCTGATATTATTATCGCGAGCATGGATGGTGTGCCCGTTGAACAGGTGGAAGCAGTGTCTTTTGCGGATGTTACCATCCTACCTGTTGCGCACCCCGCGTTTGAACCTGCACAGAGTAAGCATATGAAAACCATAGCTGAAATGCAGACATATACGCAGATTATCGTGGCGGACAGCGGCAGCGGGGCTCTCAGCCAAAGCCGGGATTTGTTGCCGGGTGGTTTGCGTTGGACGGTCACGGACTTTGCGGCCAAGAAGGAGATCCTGCAGGCCAAACTCGGTTGGGGCGGCATTCCCGAACATATGATCATCGAGGAACTGGCGCGTGGCGAACTGGTTCAGTTGAACGTTGAAGGCTTCCAGCCACGCCAGTCCCGCCTGTTTCAAATCCGCAAGCGCGACAGAGACGTTGGCGTTGTCGCGCAAGCCATCTGGGATGACCTGATGGGAACCGAGAGCTGAGCAGGCACGCGCCGGATCGCCTCATTGTGGTCAGGCGAACTCCGGCTGTTTGTTGAACGTGAGTGTTTCGCCGTCTGCCGGGATCAGGAGTTTGTCACTGACACCAGATTTTTGCGCCAGATCCCGTAGTTGCGTTCGCTTTACAGGGCAATGGTTTATGGCTTCCAGATGGTTTGCGATAACTTGTCCCGGCGCTAGTCTGATGAACTCCATGATCTCATCCAGCGACATGAGGATGTCCTTGCCGATATCCAGACTTGCGTTGCCTGCTGCGACAACTGCGATGTCGGGCCTCAGGGTTTTGAGGCAGTGGCGGACATCTTTGGTGAGGACAGTGTCGCCGGAAATGTAGAGCGAAGGTGCATCGGGCAGCTCGAGAAAGTAACCCACGCCGGGGCCCATGAATCTCGCAATCCAGCCGTAGCCGTGAACCGTTGGGATTGGGGTGATGTAACCGTCGAAGAAGGGTTGGCGTTGCTCATCCTTCAGCGGCACGGTGGGAATTCCCCTTTTCCCAATGAAACTCTCATCATCCAAACGGCAGTAGGTCGGGATTTTCTTGGAGAGCAGAAGTTTCTTTGCTGCGCCATCCAAATGATCTGAATGGCCGAGCTGACAATGCGTTACCAGTGCCGCAGTAAGCCCTTCAAGGTGCTGCTGCGCACCATCAGGCAGCGGAACCATCGGATTTCTCCGGCTTTTATGTCGGATGAAGCTGTAGCTTGGCAGTGATCCAACCTTACCCAACATGGGATCAACCAGTATGCGGTGTTGCTTGTGCTCAATGATGAGGGTTGCATTGCGAAGAAAGTGAAGTTTCATCCTGACCTACTGCTCTAACCTGACCTTGGTCCGTTGATCCTAGTTTTTGGCAGGAAATTTGATATAGTCCGACTAGACACAAATCATACATAATCCGCCACATGAGATTTGAGCATGACTTCAACCATTGCGATTTTGCTGCTGGAGAACTTTCTGGGGCTCGCAGCCTTTGGGTCCGCAGACATGTTCAAGACTGCAAACCAGATTGCAGAGGTGCGTGGCGACGAGGTCATGCCGTTTCAGGTCCGGACTTACTCATTAGATGGCGAGCCTGTTCGATCTTCAAACGGTATTTTGGTGACACCCGATAGCTCCTTAGAGGAGATTTTTGCGCCTGATGTGGTGTTTCTTCCCGGCATTGGCACGACCTCAGCGCCGCAATGTACGATCAGCACAAACTGGTTCCGTGGTGTTGCTGAGCAACTTCAACGCCATTCTCAAAACGGCAGCATCATTGCTGCGAGTTGTACCAGCACGTTTCTACTTGCTGAAGCGGGACTGCTGGAGGGAAAGCAAGCCACAACAACCTGGTGGAAGCAGAAGGAATTTAGCGCGGCTTATGAAGGTGTGGAGCTGGCCGGTGATGAAATTCTCGTTGATGCAGGCAATGTCATTACCAGCGCTGCGGGCACTTCTTCTTTGGACCTTGCACT
Organism: Pseudovibrio sp. Ad5; assembly: GCF_001623095.1. Taxonomy (NCBI): domain Bacteria; kingdom Pseudomonadati; phylum Pseudomonadota; class Alphaproteobacteria; order Hyphomicrobiales; family Stappiaceae; genus Pseudovibrio; species Pseudovibrio sp. Ad5. The sequence goes on from NZ_LMCH01000066.1 coordinate 17,529, forward strand.
ACATCTCATCAACCGGCTGGAAGGCCCTGCCCTTTCCAGATTATGTGCGCGATTTATGGTTCTTGAAGAAAACCGAGGCTTGCAGCAGCCCTTCATGATCCCGTGGCATGAAAAAACACGGGATGAGACGATTGAACGTGCGGACCAATGGGTGCAGAACAATTTGTCCTCACGCCCCCTCAAAGTACAGGAGCTTGCTGGCTTTTTGGGTATGAGCACACGCAGCCTGTTGCGGCACTTTAAGCGAGAACTGTCACTGTCTCCGCAGCAATTCATTTTGAACATCCGCTGTGAGCGTGCGAAGTCTCAGTTGGAGTATACGACGACACCAATAGCCACGATCTCTGAGGCACTGGGCTATTCTGACGAGAACGCGTTCAGACGCTCGTTCCTTTCGCAGGTTGGCGTCTCACCAGCCCAGTACAGGCAGAAGTTTCGCAGGCAAGCACCTTAATCAGCAGGTGCTTTTTCTGGCACAATTGCAATCGCATCCACTTCAAACTCAATGATTTCCGTTGCGAGGACCGGCACTGGAATGAGTGTGCTTGCTGGTGGGCTGGCACCAAAGATTTCGCGGCGCTTTTTGTTGACATAGTCCAGTCTGGACTGGTCATGATCTTTAATCAGTACGGTGATTTTCACCGTGTCTTCCACGCTGCTCCCAGCAGCTTCGAGCGCTTTGATCAGGTTGTCGAACGTTCGGTCGACCTGTTCCTCAAAGGTGTTTGATCCATCCTTGGAAATGCCCACCTGACCCGCCACATATGCGATGCGAGCACCCGGAGCGACAACGACAATCTGCGCGTACCCAGACTTAGTTGAATCTGACAGGGTGTCAGGATTGATGATGGTCTTCTGGTCAGTCTCTGCAGCCAATGCTGAGCCACTCAACAAGATTGCAGCGCACATTGCGAGGGCTTTGCCTGTGGTTTTCATGGGGCACTCATTTCCTGATTGTGTCGTTCTGTCGTAGGCGGCGTGTTGGCCAGCGGCGATTAGCTCAGCTTGCGCCTAAGGTCACTTTTTGCCGGATTTGCCTTTGGGTGGTGCTTTTGCCTTGGGCTCTACTTTGAAGCAGGCTTTCATCTTTTCAACTTCACCCTTCAGCTTCGGAATATCTGAGCGCACAGACTTTACCTTGCCGTTCTTGAGAGCGGTCTCGACCTTCTTGATCAACTTGTTTGCGGAGGCTTTGTGTTTGTTGAACTCGGCGACTTTGTCCGGATTATTCAAAGTACCCAGCTTGCCAGACAGGTTTTTGATGTTCTTTTGGGCATCCTCGACAGCAGCTTGATATTCTTTCTTCCGTTTTGCGATGTCCTCACTGTTACCAGGTCGCAAATCGAGCATCACGGTTTTGGCTTCTTCCAACTCTTCTTCAGCTTCGAGGAATTTGTCAGCTTCCAACGTCTTCAAAGTTTGATCCAGCCCATCTCTGGCTTCTGAGTAGATATCCTCAAACTCTTCGCGGGCGTTCTCATCCTGAATTTTTTCTTTTTCCTTACCCAGCTCGCCCAGTTCAGCCTTGGCAGCATCAATTTTCTCACGCAACTCGGCGTAGGCCTCTTCCGGATCTTTTGCTGCGGAGTAATAAGCTGCTTCCAGCGCATCCCTCATGAACTCAAGCTGGTCCACGGCGTCACTGATTGCGCCTCCAGCATCGCCACTGCCCATACTGGCCTGTGCTTTGTCGATATTACTATCGACTGCAACATAGGCCTGATCAAAGTGTTGGAGGTGCACCGCAAGCTCTCGGTCAAGTTTCGCCTTGCCGGCAATCTCAGATCGCCTGGCATATGTATCCTTCAATGTTTTGCGTAGGTAATTGATGTGATCCGCGACAGGCGTTTTGCCATCAATGCGCAGGTTCTCTTTGGGTTCGCGCTCAAAATTTTTCGTCGGACCAGTCCACTTGAGGTTACAAGCGCTTAGTACATTTTCCACCCAGGCTTTGACCTCTGGTGACATGGTTTGTGCGTCTACATCCGGCATTCAGCAACTCCAGACCAATGCGGTGACAGCTTAATTTCTTTGCGACCCATTATGCTTAGCTAGAAAGCTCATGCCTCCATATATGAGAGTTTGAGTGAAAACAGCTTGAAGGAGATCTCTCAAGCTTTGAGCAAACTTGAAGCGTTCACCCCATAAAAACTTGATGCTGACTTGAACAGGTGCCCCACGAAGTGGCCTGAGGTTTTGTATGACTAAAACGCGAGGAGCCTCTGAAAGATAACTCTAACGTTTGTCCTTAAGCATCTTCAAATGCGTGGAAGCCGACGGCTGAAGCGATTGGCAAAAACCCAATGCACCCGTTCATCGGACTGGTTTGGTGCCAAAGACCACATCAACTCAGGGAAACAAACATGCGACTGAAACTACTCGCAGCAGCGGTCATCGCAGGATCACTCGGCTATACCAGCCAGATCGACTTTACCGAGCTTCCAACAGGCGTGGCTCTCCTCTTTTCTGTCGGCAAAGCTAACGCCCAAAACCCTCATCTCAATCAATCAAGACGCGTATCACGGCGAACATCTCGCAGAACATCCAGACGCACCAACTATCGTCAGTCCATATCTGGCTGCAGCCCATACAATTCTTACTACAATTGTGGCGGCGTCTATTACAGACCTGTCCTTCAAAACGGCGTGACTGTCTATATCGTTGTTAATCCGTAATTTTTCTATTCTGGAGACCCCAAAATGATTAAATCACTCGGAGCTGTCTTGTTCGGTCTTGGCTTGTTGGTTGCGGCCACCGGACACAATGCGATGGCGCAGGATACAGCAGGAAAGAATGCAGCCCAAGGCGTTTTTGAAGCCTGTGAACCAGAGATAAAATCTCATTGTAAGGAAGTGACACCCGGAGAAGGTCGCATTTTTGCATGCATGTATGCCTACGAGGATAAACTCAGTAAGCAATGCTCCACTGCGATTGATGATTTCGCCGATGCCCTGGACTTTTTCTTCGCGAACGCCAGACAGGCTCTGGCAATTTGTGCTCCAGATATTGAAGCTCAGTGTTCAGAAACAGAAGTTGGCGGTGGTCGTGTTCTAACCTGCCTGAGTGAAAAGCAGGACAAGGTTGGCGCTGAGTGCAAAGAAGTGATCGAAGTCTTCAGTGAGAAGTTTGGCCTGAAAGATGAGGACTCTTGATTGCCGTAGCGTAGATTGCTGGCTGATTAGAAAAACAATTAATCAGCCAGCTCATCCACGTGAAATCTAATGAATAAAACTAACCCAACCACCATAGGCGCAATATAATTACATTAATTGACGTAATTTTAGTTGATAATAATACACGATAAATCTACCTAATCTATCATTTATGCCAGATCTTTGATGAATAATGCTTTTTGCATGTATTCACCTAAGGATATTTCGTTTTTCTGCCCCTTCGTCAACTGTTAGAAAATTCACGTACGCATGATCATTACATAATGTGTGGGAGGCCATCGGTAGACGTCATTTCTACCGGTCATGAATAACTATTGTTTGTTGCCTGACCTGTGTTTTGCTCTTCTCTGATGGTCCATGAGCTTTTGAACTGGATGCTGTGACACATGAAGAACGCCAGATTGCTTATTGCGGTTGTTGCTTTCTGTTTCTCCGCTTTCGGCGTGAGAGCCTCAATGCCGGTTAATCCTGACCGGCCCTACTCAGACCCCACTTGTTCCTATGCCATTGAACGGTTGAAGGAGGCTGTGGCTGGCAGCCCCTTGCAAAGCAGCAAGGAGCAACAGCGGACTGTTCAATATGCCATTGAGCAAGTGGAACGTGCGTGCCTGGAAGATGCTGGGCGGACGGACGACCTTCCGAAGCCCCAGCGAAAATGAACTCATTCATCTGAATGTCCATTTTAAGCTGGAGAAACATAATGACAAATCTCTATGAGACCAGAGATGCCGCAGACAACGCGTCTACATCCTACCGTTTAAGGGATACGGGGCAGGATGCGCAGAGATCGGACAACAATATCTTCGAGACAGTTCAGGGCACTATTGCCAGTGACGGCGACCACGACTGGTATGAAGTTGAGCTGGTTGCCGGGCAGACTTACACCTTTGCTGCTATTGGCACTTTTGATGGCGAAAGCCGCTTGGTTGACCCTTATCTGCGCCTGCGGGATTCCGATGGGAACTTGTTGGTGGATGATGATGACGGCGGACCGGGCACGCACTCCACCATTACGTTTACCGCAGCAACCAGCGGAACTTTCTATCTTGATGTGGCGTCCTATGGTGATGAAGGCACCGGCCAGTACGGCTTGTCTGCTGTGGAAGGCGACAAAGCTTATTATGACGGCAATATGGGTGCTGGTGCCTTGCTTCGCCCTGGCCTCTCATGGAGTGGACCGGGTACAGCTGCGACAGTGACTTATGGCTTCCGTGAGAACAACAACGGGGTTGAAGACACGTTTGCGCATGTCATTGATGAGCAGATTGCAGCTATTGAGAAGGTGTTGGCCTCCTACTCAGAAATTGCCAATATCTCGTTTGATCGGGTGAACCCGGGCGGATACACCGACGATGCGACCATGCTGTTTTCCAACTACAACTCCACCACGGATGGTGCTGGTGCCTATGCATACTATCCAGGTTCGCCGGACGCTGGTGAAAATGAAGGCGACGTTTGGTTGAACACGAACAGTGTTTCAACTGATGAGTTGCCAACCGGCTCTTACAGCCACTTTGCTGTGATGCACGAGATCGGCCATGCTGTGGGGCTGGCCCATCCGGGGGACTACAACGCTGGTCCGGGTGTTCGCATTACTTATGATGAGCATGCTCAGTTCCGTCAGGATACGCAGCAGTATTCTGTGATGAGCTATTTTGATGAGAGTAATGCCGATTCCAACCTCGGTTACGGCGGTTTCCCGGATACGCTCATGCCGCTGGATGTTCTGGCGCTTCAGCAGCTTTACGGGGTGAATATGACCACCCGTGCGGATGACACGGTCTACGGCTACAACTCCAATGCTGGTGGTGCCTATGATTTTTCCGAGGGCATGCCCAGCGCGGTGACCATTTGGGATGCCGGTGGTAATGACACCATCGACATGTCAGGTGCTGGTAAGGTCAACCAGATGATCAGCCTCATTGATGGCTCCTTCTCCGATGTGGGTGGTGGCCTAAGTAATCTGGCAATTGCTTACAATGCCGTTATTGAAAACGCGATTGGCAGTGGCGGTAATGACACCATCATGGGCAATGCGGCTGGCAATACTCTAGTTGGCAAAGCTGGCAATGATACGCTGCTCGGCAACGGTGGCAAGGACAAGCTGATTGGCGGAAACGGTCACGATACCCTGCGTGGTGGCTCTGGTAACGATGTGCTGAAAGGCGGTGCCGGGGACGACACTCTGGACGGAGGCTCTGGTGCGGACAAGTTGATTGCAGGTGCTGGTGACGACACGCTCACAGGCGGTTCAGGCTCTGACAACTTCTGCTTCTTCAATCTGGGAGGTGATGACACCATCAACGACTTTGAACTTGGCAGTGATCTCATCATGATCAAGAGCCGCATGGCAGAGTTTGCCAACCTCACCATCTTTGACGATGGCGGAGATACCGTGATCACCTTTGGAACAAACTCCATTTCTCTGGTGAATGTGGATGCTGCACTCCTTGGCGAAAGCGACTTTGCTTTCGTGTAGTCAGCAGAAACTGGTCAGTGCCCTATCAACCCAGGGCACTGACTCAGGTTTTAAGAGGTAGCCTCAGCCATTGCTGGTTCCAAATGCTCTGCGCCAAGCATGGCCTTAAACTGCTGAAGAGCGTCAGTGGCGAGCCCGGCGGCTTCAAGAACAGCTGCTGAAAAGGATACCGGGGCCGTTCCAGGAGCGGAAATCACACCACGATCCGAGATGGCGGATGCACTTGACTGGTAGTGTTCAGCACCTTTGTAGTTTTTCGCATTTTGCTGCAGGAATTCTGCGTTGTTTGATGTGTGTCTCGCTTCATTTAGCAGACCTGCTCTGGCAAGAGCCAATGTGCCACCGCAAATTCCAGCTACAGCACCACCGCGCTCGTGGTGAGCCCTGAGCAGATCTGCGATATCCGGAGCCTGTTCAGTTTCCCAGATTGTTCCCCCAACAACGACAATAACACTTGGTTCAAACGTCCTGATCTCATCCAGCTTACGCGAGACAATCGCAGCCAGCCCGCCTTGCGATTTCACTTCACCGACCTGAGGGGTGAAGAACTCAACCTGCATGCCGAAAAATGGGCCGCCAGTGCCAGCAATCAATGCGTATTCCCAATCGGCAAAGCCTTGGGTGAGGATCACTGCAATCTTCGTCATTTCAAATATCCTTTTGAACAATCATCCGGGTTGATCGCCATCGCTTACAATAGATTCTGTTCACTATATGTTCCAGAGACAGGATTGGCTATCCCTTTCTTATGAGAACGACAAAACAGATGCTCTTGCTTCCATACAGGCAGATTTCTTTGATCTGAACTACCACATCAAATCCCAGGGATTTAGGTCTTGGCTGAGATGTGTTGCCCTGTGAGTTCAAGTTGAGTTGGGGAGGCATAAATGGGGCAATGGAAACTTCCTGTTCAGGCTGCGATTGCAGCACTGATGATGGGGTGTGCCACGTTTGTTGCTTTTGCAATTGATGGCAAGCCGCCACAGCATTATCCAGAGCTGGTCGGGCAATGGGTGGTGATCAAGAAAGATGCTGTTTACTGGCATCGGGATATCCAAAGTCAGGAGAACGGACCTTCTCATTTGCGAATAGATGAGCAAACAGGACCGGTGCTGGAGGGAGTTTTCTTCTGGCAGGTCAGTCCCGGGTCCGGGCGAGATCATGATGGGCTGTCCGAGGTCTCAAAATCCAAAGAGCCTGTGATTGGGATGATCGGATGGGATGGCGCGTCCATTACACTTGTTGAGCACCCTGACACAGGCACTATGCAGGGGCGCATGATAAACTCTGACACAATGGAGCTGGTGCACTATGAGGCCGGACCGTATGCAACGATCTCGCGATATTTGCTCGTGCGACCTTAATTACTCCAGCCATGTTTTGAACTTCAACTTCATGCTCATCAAAGCGCAATCAGGTTTGAGATCACCCAGGTGTTCATCAGGTCAATGAAGAAGCCGCAGGTGAGTGGCACAATGAGGAATGCTTTAGGCGATGCACCAAACTGACGGGTGACGGAGGTCATATTCAACACGGCTGTGGCCGTGGAACCGAGCGCTATCCCGCCAAAGCCTGCTGCGATAACGGCTGCATCATAATCCTTGCCCATGGAGGTGAAGACGATAAAGAGTGCATAGCTAATGGCAAGCGCGATTTGCAGAGACATCACCAGTGCGACGAAGCCCATAAACTGCCAGACCACCAACAGGTCCATGGTCATCAGCGCGATGCTGAGGAAAATACCGAGGCTGATGTCTGAGATCATCGCCATGCCTTTTTCGCGGCCAACATTGTCGTAGTTGCGAAACAGCAGGCGGCCCACGTTGTTTATGATGATGCCTGCGACAAGAATTGGCACGAATACCGGAATAACGACACCAGCTTCCTGCAGGCCAAGATACATCATGTAGCCGATGAAAATTGCCATGTTTATGAAGAAGACGGCGCCCAGAACATCGTAGTAGTGCAGATTCAGCTTACCATCATCCTTGAAATTCTGCCCGACAGCTTCGTCTGTGCTAAGGGATCCTGCCAGTTTATGCCGTTTCATGAGGTACTGAGCAATTGGTCCGCCGATGATACACGCAGACACGATGCCAACAGTGTTACAGGCAATGCCGATCTCCTGCGCATTTGCGACGCCAAGTTCTGAAGCAAAAATTGGTGCCCATGCAAGCGTTGTCCCTACCCCACCGGATAGCGAGACTGACCCGGCGATGATGCCTGTGTGTACTGGATAGCCATAGACGCTGGCCGCCCCCATACCGACAAAATTCTGAACACCAAGAAACACCGAGGAAATGATGATGAGAATGACAAGTGGTTTGCCACCTGTAAGAAGGTCACTCACCTTTGCACGAAGGCCAATTGCCGCGAAGAAATAAATCAGAAAGAAATCAATCGGTTCTGTCGAGAATTTAAGTTTCACACCCCACCAGACCGTCAGCACAGTAACAAGAATGGCGCACAGCAATCCGCCAGCCAGAGGGTCAGGGATCGTCAGTTTGCGAAGGGCTACACTTTTTCGAACGAGCTCTCGTCCGACAAACAAAACAAGGATTGCAATTGTGATTGTCGTAAATGGATCAATCTCAATTAGTTCAGGTTGCGCACCTTCCATACGGGCCTCACTGTTCACCAGCCTTGGTTCTATCAGCATGACCTCACTTGCCGTTTAAAAGTGATCTGCGTATTTTAATCGGGGTGATCCATTTTATTTACTCTGATGCGGCAACAAAACCTTATGTATTGCGTAGATTTTCGAGAATTTCTTGTGTAAGGAAGACCTTCAATTTCAATATTACAGCGGCTCAACTGTCCCCATGACTAAACTAGACAATGAAGCACTTGCTGACGCATATAACCGGGCTCTGGATCTGGAAAAAGCAGGCAAGTTTGACGAGGCTGCTGAAGCCTACAAAGCAGTTCTGGAGTTAGATCCGGAAGATCATGGTGGCGTGGCCGTTCGTCTGGCAAGTATGGGCAAAGGAAATGCGCCCCTCAAAGCGCCGGATGCTTATGTGAGCACGCTGTTTGATCAGCATGCCGAAGTGTTCGACATGGTTCTGGTGGATCAGCTTGGCTATTCCGTTCCACTGATGGTGCGTGACAAGATTGAAAAGCTGGAACTCGGCTCCTTCAAACGTTTGCTGGATCTTGGTTGCGGAACTGGCCTGTCCGGCGAAGCCCTGAATAATCTGGTGCCCCATAAAACCGGCGTGGACATTGCCGAGGGGATGGTTGAAGTTGCGGATGAAAAGGAAATCTACGACGACCTTTACGTGGGTGAAGTGGTTGAATTTCTCAAGGTTGAGGAAGAAGAGCGCTGGGACCTCATCGTCGCGACTGATGTGCTGCCCTACATGGGCGAACTGGAAGAGTTTTTCGCCGGTGTAGCGGACAATATTGAAGCCAATGGCGTCTTTGCATTTTCCTCTGAGACACTTCCTGCAGAGGAGTTAGGCGAGCAGAACTTCATGGTGGGCAAGTACCATCGGTTTGCGCATGCTGAGAGCTATGTTCGGAACTTGCTGGAGAGCAGTGGTTTTACCATTCTTGATCTTTCGCCAATCACCGTTCGCTTTGAACAGGGTGAGCCAGTTCCGGGTCATCTGGTTATTGCGGCCTACAAGAAGAGCTAAGGGCGTAAAAATAACTAGATAAAGTCAGGTGACTATTAATTGTTAAAATTGTATTAATGTCGCGAATGACTTAGATTTCCCCCTAGGAAATAAGCGTGTAGTTCTATAACTTGCACAACCGTAGATACGTCCGTCACATACGCGGAGCAACATGGGTGCCCATGACCAGTCTTAATATCAATGGCAGATCAATTGATGCCAAGCTTGGTGAAACACTTCTAGAAGTCGCTGAGCGTGGTGGACTAGCTTTGCAGTGTGACTGCGGGAATAGCACTTGTGAAAGCACGCGCGTTACTGTGATTTCCGGTGAGGTGGAAGCCAATGGCTCTCGGCTGAAAAGTACCGTTCTTGCTTGTAAGGCAACGGTTGCTGGCGATGCTGAGCTGAAGCTGCCCGCATCCTCTGAATTGCAGTCGCTTAAGGGGCATGTTTCTGCAGTGCGGAAGGTTTCGGATGACCTTTTCGAGTTGCGCCTGAGCTTTACCAAGCCGATTTCATGGCGTCCGGGCCAGTATTACCATGTCGAGTTTCGTGGTCAGGAACGGGTGAACCTGTTTGCCAGTTTTGCTCTGGATGCCGGGACTGAGTTCAATACGCTGATCTTTCTCATAGAACGGGCCAACACCCCTGATCTCTTCGCAATGCTTGCGAAGAAGGGCGATGTGAAGGGGCGGGTTGGCATCACCGGCCCTTATGGCTCTTCCTTCCTTGGGCATGATGACGAGCCGCTGATTATGGTTGCCGGACCGAACAGCCTACCTCCGATCTGGGCGATGGCTTTGAGTTCTGCCATGGGGCAGCCGCGCCGTGAGAAGGTGCTCATTCTGGATCAGTCGCTGAAGCAGGACCAGTTTCAGCAGGTGTTTAACTGGCTGAACCGTCGTGGCATACAGCCGATCTTTGCGAACCTGCAAGGTGATGGCGCAACTGAAACCCTGCAGGCACTGCTGCCAGATCTGACCGAGTTTGACATGGCTTACATGGCTGGTTCACGCAACTTTATTGCCAGCCTTGAGCATGTTTTCATCGATGCGCAAGCCACTTACGGACGCATTCCAAACTTTCAGCCATGGGATGATGCAGCCGAGCAAGTTAATGGCTCCGCCGCGATGGAACCTGCTGAGTGAAGATTTAGCCTGCGGCTTTCTTGGTCAGTTTTGAGTTGTTGACCTGCGCTTCCAGCGTGACGCCGCGTGCTTCTTCCAGCATCCAGAAAAGCGCCTGATTGGGAGGTGCAGGCTTGCCAAAGTAATAGCCCTGCGCTTCAGAACATCCCATTGCCGTCAATTGCTCTGCGATCTCTTTGCTTTCAACGCCCTCTGCTGTTGTTGTGATGCCGAGGCTGTTTGCAAGATCGATGACGGAGTTGACGATGAAGCGGGAGTCATCATCTTCAGTCATACTCATCACGAAAGACCTATCGACTTTGATCCTGTCAAAGGGGAAGCGGCGGAGTGTACTCAGTGAAGAGTAGCCTGTTCCAAAGTCATCCATGGAAATCTTAACGCCGATTTGTTGCAGCTTCGCCAGAGTCTGGCGCACCCGCAGATGATCTGCCAGCAACACAGTTTCTGTCACTTCCAGCTCAAGCCGTCCGGGATCCAAACCCGTATGAGCCAGCACATCATCAACAACGGGTAGTAGCTGCTCGCAGTAAATTTGACGTGGTGACAGGTTGACTGCCAAATTCACCCGCTTGGGCCAACCGACAGCCAGAGAGCAGGCTTCATCCAGTACCCATGCCCCGATTTCCAGAATCAGACCTGTTTCTTCTGCCAGGGGAATAAACTCGAATGGTGAGATGAAACCGTAGCGCGGGTGGTTCCAGCGCAGTAGTGCTTCAAACCCCGAGATTTCGCCGGTTGCCAAGATGACCTGTGGCTGGAAGTAAACCTCCAGCTCCCGATTTGCAGTGGCTTTGTAGAGATCAGTGATCAGGGTCTGACGCTGCTTGATTTTGGCAGCCATATCATCTTCGAAGAAGCGGAAGGTGTTTCGACCGTCATTTTTGGCCTGATACAAGGCAAGATCGGCAAAGCGGATAAGCTCATCCACGTTTTGATATTCCTTGCTGAATGTCGCGATACCAACACTTGCGGCAACCACAATTTCATGACCTTCCAGGAAACACGGAGAAGCGATGACTTTCAGCACTTCTTTGGCAAGCTGTTCCAGATCTTCACGAGAAGCAGGCAACTTAGATAGGATCGCAAACTCATCACCACCGAGACGGGCGACCATTTCTTTGTTCGCCACCTTTTCTCGCAGGATTTTTGCGACGTGGCACAAGAGCTTATCACCAACTGCATGACCCAATGAATCATTGATGGTCTTGAACTCATCAAGGTCCAACCACAATATGCCGAAGTGCTCATCTTGTGCCAGAGCAGCTTGTTTCATCTCTTGCAAGCGCTCATTCATCAGCAAACGATTGGGCAGTTTGGTCAAGGCATCGTGCGTTGCGAGATAGCTCAGGTGATCACTGATGCGCTGCCTGTCGGTGATGTCTTCGAAGATCGCAACCCAGCCGCCGCCATCTTGCGGTTCCAGCGTCATCAAGATGACCTGCTCACTTTGCAAAGTGAGTGTAAATGTGCTGCGAACGGTACTCGGCCAGTGTTGTTGTGCGACGGAGTTTTCGCCATCATCCTGCAAAAACTCCTGGGCCAGAGGCATACATTGGACCATTTCATCCCATGTCATGCCAATTTTACCTTCGCCTTGTTCACAAGCGAAGATGTCATCAAAGCGCTGATTGAACACAATCAATCTTTTCTGTGTATCGAACATACACAACCCATGGGACATATTGTTCAATGCAGCGTCGAATAACGTATTCTGCTTCACCAATTCCTGTTCTTTTTTGCGCAATTCCTTGTTCTTGCGCTGGATATTGAGGCGCAAACTGTCACGCTCCCGAGCGGAGGCTTGGAGCACTTTAACAGCGCGGGCGATCTCACCGACTTCATCCATCCTTCTGGTGCCCTCTACCCGCACATCAAAATTACCGCCCGCCACATCAGAGAGGGCATCTGCGATACGCTGCAGTGGCTGGGACATTTTGCGGGAAACAAACAAGGCTACGATGAAGATGATAAGACAGGCGGTAAAGCCCAACACAATAAGCCGCTGGAAAGTCTGAGCGCTGGTCTCTTCGCCCACATTGCGTAGGCGTTCCTGCGCGTCCAGCAAGACTTCCAGTGGCTTGAAGGCGCAAATCACGAGCGGTGATGGACCGTTGTCGCAGTACTCGAATGCAGTGTTCAGGATCTTAAGTTTACGCAGGTTTTCAGGCATTTGCAGCGCTTCGACCGGTGCATGTGGCGAGGCACCAACCAGCTTGTCCTGATAGAAAATCGCAATCTCGGCACCTGAGATTTTGCTGTATTCGTCAATCACACCAGAGTTGAAGGGAAACCACCGCTGCGCCACCAAGGCTCCACGCCACTGGGTACCCGGGTCGATGAGTGAGGAATAAAGGACCTGAGAGACGCCTGCATCAGGCTCCCCCGGCAATAACGGGCCAAATTGGGTGGCTGGAAGAAGCGTGTATCGGACGGCTGGACCTGTGCCCGTGGACGGCGTCCAAACAGTGCTAAGCGACTGTTTCAGATGAACTTTGAGGAGTTGCTTCTGGATCAGCCCCGGATCAGCGCGCTTGGATGCTCCGACGATCTGGCCACGGTAGTTCAGCAGGATAATGGCATCAAGCGGCGTGCCTTCCTGCACCAGTGACAGGATGTTCACATCCCCTGCCCAGACGCGTGTTTCTGCAGCTTTTACGATGTCACCGCGCTCACCAATGGCAGAAAGGCTTGCTGCTGTTTCGGATAGCTGAGACTGAATACGGTGTCTCACCAGCGCTACGTCACGCTCAAGCGTGGTGGAGAATTGGTTTACGGCGATCTGGGAGAGCTGTTCGCTTTGGAGTTGGAGCGTTCTTTCCCACTGAATTACAACGAGAAATGTCAGCGCGAAATAAGATAGAGCAATGGCGACAACAGAGATGATTGCTAGTTTAAGAGAAATTGAGTGCCGGACTCGTCTCATAGAAATTGCCTGCGCCGAACAGTTTGCTATTCGCCAAATGAACAAAAACCTCGTGCGTGAGGGCACAGAGGTCTCATGAACAAGGCCTGATTGTCGCGAAACTGTCTTAAGCAGGCGTGAGCACTACCAAACTATGAGTTTTGTCGGTTAATGCTCACGAAAGCAGGTTGGTTAAATGCACTTTAATTGCATCGTACTAGGCAGAGAGCTCTAGCTTTCTCTCAGCGTTCACCTCAACGCTTGTCCTAATTTCGTCTGCGTTTTCAATAATCTGCGTCAAGTTGATTGCATCCAACTCTTCCATGAAAGAGTTCAGCGCATGCTTCAGCTTGCCTTTGAAACGGCAGACACCCGATAACGGGCATGGTTTGGCGGGATTGCATGCAAAGCACTCCACCAGTGCGAAGTTATCTTCAACATTCCGTATGAGTTTACCGATGTTGATAGAAGCTGGCGCATGAGCAAGCATCAGACCACCCAATCGCCCTCGTCTGGATTTGATGTAGCCCTTCCGGTTTAAGATCTGCACGACCTTGGCGACCTGAGGACGCCCGCTATTGGTTGCCTCAGACAAGCGGTCAATTGTCCACTTATCGCTCCGGTTGACAGCCATGAGCATCAGTATGCGTACCGCTACATCTGTCATCCCAGTTAATTTCATAGGTACCTCGACCTTACTCTAAAGCTGAAATTGCTTCATCGAATTACAGTTAATAAAAACATTTGGGGTATTATTTTTATTGATTGACACCGGTCATATACTACAAAAGAGCAGTACTCACATGGGAACATTGATCTCCATCAAAAGTTATCAAAATATAAATACAATTACCAACTACATACATCCAAACCATTACGCCGGGTCAATTAGAATCTACATTCTATACTTAGCGTAAATAACTTTTTTTGCGTTTTTTTCTTTCGTGACCCCAATATTTCCTTACGTAATAACTGAAAGAAACGAAAACTATGATTTATTAAGCATGGATTTTTAATGAGCGAAACTATCGATGATCGATTGACGTATCACTGTATATCTTCAGCGGAGTTGGAAGAACTTGGAAACTCCCAGGATATCATCATGGCGATCATGCCGGAGGTCTTGGATGAGTTTTATAGACACATTCGAAACTTTCCTGAGACCATGAAGTTTTTCAAGAATGAAGAGCACATGCGCCATGCGCGGGAGAAGCAGCATGAGCATTGGCGGCTCATATGCAGTGGAAAGCTGGATGATGACTATGCACAGTCTGTGCAGCGGATCGGCAGAACGCATCAGCGGCTCGGCCTGACACCGCAATGGTATATCGGAGCTTACAGCAGGTTGGGGACGTTGCTCAGCGCAGCTCTTCTTGAGCAGTCTGGTGGCGGCTTGTTCTCCCGTTCCAGCCGGCCAAGCAAGAACCTGCCTCGCATCCTCAACAAGGTCATCTTGCTTGATATGGACCTTGCGCTGGCGGTTTATGACCAGACCGGGGAAGAGGCGCGTCAAGAGTTTCTGACGGACCTTGCAGAGCATTTTGAAGGATCCGTGGGCCAAGTCACGTCTTCCATTGCCAGCGCTGCAGATCAGCTACATGGGTCTGCAGTTTCTCTTTCCGGCAACTCAGAGCACACCAACGAGATCAGCTCCAGCGTGGCAGCAGCGTCTCTGGATGCCTCTCAAAATGTGGAGGCGGTGCGCTCCGCAACTGAGGAACTGGGGACTGCCATTTCCGAGATTGCTGAACAGGTTCACAAAACAACGATTACAGCCTCCAACGCGACACTCGCATCCACAAAGGCCTTCCAGCAGGTCAATCATCTGTCTCAAGTGGCAATCGAGATTGGTGATATTATTGATTTAATTACTCAAATATCGGAACAAACCAATCTGCTCGCCCTCAACGCAACCATTGAGGCGGCGCGTGCCGGTGAGTTGGGCAAAGGCTTTGCTGTGGTTGCACACGAGGTGAAGTCGCTTGCTCAGCAAACAGCAAATGCAACTGTGCAGATCAGCGATCAAATCTCTGGGATTCAGGAGAGCACAAGCGAGTCCAAAGAGGCGATCTCTGAGATCAAAGAGATCATTGAAGAGATGAATGACAGTGCAAATGCCATTGCCAGTGCGGTTGAACAACAAGGCATCGCAACGCAATCCATTGCAGTGAACATCAAAGATGCTGCATTGGGAACCACGCAGGTGTCAGATAGCATCGGCCAGGTACAAAAAGCGGCGGATGAAACCGACAAAACCGCTTCAGGCGTGCTTGATGCTGCACAAATTTTATCCAATCAGGCTGCTGATCTGCGTTCGTCGGTTGGCACTTTTCTCGGCAACTTGAGATAGAAAGCCTTCGCACTTGCGTTAGCTGCACTACGAAAAACTGGTGTTTGTCCTTCAACCAAAAGACAAACACCAGTGCTCTGCATACCCTGAGAAATTTAAACGACATTCTTCATGAATTCAGTATTTTACAGTTTTAATGGACACCTTACGTAAAATGCATTTATTTCATTCAGGTCACATTTGCAGCGCAACACTTCCTTAAAACTAAATAGGACAAAAGATTTACAACATATAATAGAATCTTACTTTGTATTAACCTTTGGTTTAAAAACCATAAGTCGAATTGCGATTCATTATACTACCGAACTAGGCTTTCCTTTGCGTGAGCTGACGTAACTGTTTCTGGTGAACAAGGAATGGTGAACGCGGCAGGTTCTTAGGAGGACGGGACCTCTATCACGTCATTTCGGGCATTTTGCCTTTCGGGAGGATTTCATGAGCATTATTCGTAGGCCGATGAATCGGCGTAGCCTATTGAAGGCGGGAGCAGCCAGTGGTCTGGTTCTGGCGACCCCAACTATTATCAGCCGCAGCGCCTGGGCTGAAACCAATTTCCGCAATGACCCAACCAATTCCAAAACAGTCACTTTCGGTTTCAACGTGCCACAAACAGGCGCCTATGCTGACGAAGGCGCTGACGAGCTGCGTGCTTATCAGCTGGCCGTCAAACACCTGAACGGTGAAGGTGACGGCGGTATGCTGAGCACCATGAAGCCGCTTTCGCTCAATGGTAACGGCGTTCTTGGCAAAAAAGTTGACTACGTCACTGGTGATACTCAAACAAAGTCTGATGCGGCTCGCGCCTCTGCAAAGCGCATGATCGAAAAAGACGGCGTTGTCATGTGGTCTGGTGGCTCTTCTTCCGGCGTGGCGATTGCACAGCAGTCTCTGGCGCAGGAAATGGGCGTTGTGTTTATGTGCGGTCTGACCCACTCCAACGACACCACCGGCAAGGACAAGCGGCGTTATGGCTTCCGCCACTTCTTCAACGCTTACATGTCCGGTGCAGCGCTTGGCCCAGTGCTTGACAAAGAGATGGGCAAAGACCGTCGCGCTTACCACCTGACAGCTGATTATACATGGGGTTGGACACAGGAAGAGTCCATTGCCAACACCACTGAAGGCCTTGGTTGGGAAACCGTCAACAAAGTCCGCACTCCATTGGGTGCTGGTGACTTCTCTCAGTACATCGCACCTGTTCTGAACTCTGGTGCTGATGTGTTGATCCTGAACCACTACGGTAAGGACATGATCAACTCGCTGACACAGGCTGTTCAGTTTGGTCTGCGTGACAAGCTTGTCAATGGCAAGAACTTTGAGATCATCGTTCCGCTGTACTCCCGCCTTATGGCTCAGGGTGCAGGCGAAAACATCAAAGGCATTTACGGCACAACCAACTGGAACTGGTCCTTGCAGGACGAAGGTTCCAAGGCCTTTGTTAAGTCGTTCGGCCAGGAATATGGCTTCCCACCATCCCAGGCTGCACACACCTGCTACGTTCAGACGCTGCTTTATGCAGATGCGTGTGAGCGTGCGGGCACCTTCAATCCAGCAGAGGTTATCAAGGCTCTGGAAGATCACCAGTTCGACGGTATGGGTAACGGCCCAACTCTTTACCGCGGTTCTGATCACCAGTGCTTCAAGGATGTGCTGGTCGTGAAAGGTAACGAGAACGCGACTTCCCAGTTTGACCTTCTGGAAGTTGTTGAAGTGACACCTGCTTCTCAAGTCACGTATGACCCAGAGATCTTTGGTGGCGAGCTTGGACCTTACAAGGTCTAACAGCACCGTTTGCCCGGCTGCAGTTTCTTGCAGTCGGGCAATGGCTCCTGCTTGAACCACTGATGTTCCGCATTGGATGCCTTGCACCTTCTCACGAATTTAAAGGGAGAAGAGCGGATGGACGCCATCGTTCTTCAAATTCTCAACGGCCTTGATAAGGGCGGTGCCTATGCTTTGATTGCGCTTGGGCTAACGCTTATCTTCGGTACGCTTGGAGTTGTGAACTTCGCCCATGGGGCCTTGTTTATGCTCGGCGCATTTTGTGCCGTAGCTTTCAATAAACTGATCGGCCTTGAGCAGGTTGTCGTCGATCCTACCAAGACCACGGCCTGGGGTACGCCTTTGGAAACCCGTGTACCTTACATTGAGGTTTGGCTGGGTGACACTGGCACGACGATGCTCAACTACTCCGTTCCATTGTCGATCGCATTTGCCATTCCGGTCATGCTGCTGGTTGGGTATGTGATGGAACGTGGTTTGATCCGCCACTTCTACAAGCGCCCACATGCTGAGCAGATCCTTGTGACCTTTGGTCTGGCCATTGTTTTGCAAGAGATCATCAAAACTTATTTCGGGGCAAACCCTATTCCGCAATCTGCACCGGACATGGTGCGCGGCGCGATGGACCTGGGCATTTGGATCGGCTTTGATCCGGGAACTGTCGTTTATCCGCAGTGGCGCATTGTGTATCTGTTCTTCTCGCTTAGCGTGATTGGCGGGGTCTTTGCCTTCCTGCAGTTCACCACCTTTGGCATGGTTGTTCGTGCTGGCATGGCTGATCGCGAAACTGTTGGCCTTCTTGGTATCAACATTGAGCGTCGCTTTACGCTGGTCTTTGCCGTTGCTGCCGTCGTCGCTGGTCTTGCTGGCGTTATGTACACGCCGATCCTTCCGCCAGATTACCACATGGGTATGGACTTCCTCGTGCTGTCCTTCGTGGTGGTGGTCGTGGGGGGCATGGGCTCTTTGCCCGGTGCGGTATCTGCTGGCTTCCTGCTGGGCATCTTGCAAAGCTTTGCGAGTATGAATGAGGTGAAGACCATTCTGCCGGGTATCGACCAGATCATTATCTATCTAGTTGCAGTTATTATCCTTCTGGTTCGTCCACGTGGACTTATGGGCCGTAAAGGTGTGATGGAGACCTGAGCCAATGATGACCAAGATTTCTCCACGCTCCGACCTGCTCATGCTTGTGCTGTTTACAGCTGCAATCCTGACGATGCCGATCTGGCTGGCACCGATTGGTGCCGGGTATCCAGACCTCTTGCAGAAGTTTGCAATTTTCGGCCTGTTTGCTCTGGGCTTCAACCTGCTGTTTGGCCTGACTGGCTATCTCAGCTTTGGTCATGCAGCTTTTCTGGGCATCGGGTCTTACGCCGCGGTCTGGAGCTTCAAACTGTTGGGAATGAACCCTATTCCAGCACTGCTCTTTTCTGTGGTGTTTTCCAGCCTGTTTGCGGTAGCCATTGGATATATCTCGCTGCGCCGGTCAGGCATTTACTTTTCCATTCTGACGCTGGCGTTTGCGCAGATGAGCTATAATCTGGCGTACTCTGTACTAACCCCAATCACCAATGGTGAGACTGGCTTGCGGGTGCTGCAATCTGACCCACGGTTGTTTGACAGCTCTTCAGAAGCGTCCGGTCCGTTGATTTCCAATCTATTTGGGATTGAGATGACCGGGTACTCGGGTTTCTACTTCTGTGCTGTTCTGCTCATCATCGGATTTTACATTTCACAACGCATTTTCCGCAGCCCCTTTGGAATGATGCTGCGTGCGGTGAAATCCAACCAGAACCGCATGAGCTATACCGGCCTCAATACACGGCCTTACACCCTTGCCGCGTTCGTCATTTCCGGCACGTTTGCTGGTGTTGCAGGTAGTCTGCTGGCCGTGACGGATCCGCTTGCGGGTGCTGAGCGCATGCAGTGGACGGCATCTGGTGAGGTGGTTTTGATGACCATCCTGGGTGGTGCCGGCACTCTGCTTGGGCCGATCCTAGGTGCAGGTCTCATCAAGTACTTCGAGAACATCTTCTCTGCATACAACGAGCAGACACTGCATGCCATTTTCTCCTTCCTCCCTGACTTCATGGAGGGAGCTGTGGTGAGCCTAGCAAGCTTGTTTGTGGGCGAAGGCTGGCATTTGACGCTTGGTTTGTTGTTCATGGTGATCGTGATCTTCCTGCCGGGCGGCATCATGGAAGGCTTCAACCGGATAACCAAGCTGTTCCGCCGGAGACCTTCACGTGTTGGCAAGAGAGCAGGTCATTCGCATTCTCCAGCATCAGCCAATGCAGCGGAATAGAGAGAGGCAACCATGGAAATTCTTAGTGTTAAGGGTGTGAACAAGCGCTTTGGTGGCCTGAAAGCTCTCGATGACGTGAACCTTTCCATCGAGCAAGGGCATGTGCATGCCATCATCGGGCCAAACGGCGCGGGCAAATCCACATTGCTCAATTGCTTTGTAGGGCGCCTGATCCCTGATACGGGCTCTGTGACCTTTCTGGGCAAGGATCTCATCGGCGCTAAGCCGCATGAGATCAATCAGGCGGGTGTTTCCCGCGTGTTTCAGACACCGGAGATCTTTGGTGATCTGACCTTGCAGGAAAACGTGATGATCCCAACGCTGGCCAAGCGAGATGGGGCATTCACTATGAACGCCTGGGCTCGTGTGGATGGTCAGGGCGAAATTCGCGATAAGGCCATGCATATGCTTGAGGATGTTGGCCTTGCCGAGAAGAAAGACATGAGAGCGGACTCGCTTTCTCGCGGCGACAAGCGGCGTCTGGAACTGGCGATGTGTCTGGTTCAGGACCCAAAACTGCTGCTGCTGGATGAGCCAACTGCTGGCATGTCGCGAGCTGATACCAACAACACCATTGATCTGCTGAAGCGTATTGGCGAGCGCGGCATCACCAAGATTGTTATCGAGCATGACATGCACGTGGTGTTCTCCCTCGCCAGCAAGATCAGCGTTTTGGCGCAGGGCACTGTGATTGCTGAAGGGCAGCCGGAAGACATCAAAGGCGATCCACGCGTTCAGGAAGCTTATCTGGGAGGGGCGCACGTATGACCATTCTCGAAGATCAATTCAAAGGCGCGACCGCGCCGGGTGTTACACCAGTGCGCTCCAAGGGTGGTGCTCCGGCTTACTTCTCAGCATGGGACCTTCACGCCTACTATGGTGAAAGCTATATCGTTCAGGGTGTTAGCTTTGATATTCGCGAAGGCGAGATCCTTGCGTTGCTGGGACGAAATGGGGCTGGGAAGACGTCCACTCTTCGCGCTATTGCCCGTGCCAGCGACCCGCAACTGACACATGGCGAGATCTGGCTGGATCATAAGCCTATTCATGAGATGCCAAATTATCTGGCAGCCCAGAACGGGATCCAACTGGTGCAGGAAGATCGCCGGATCATTCCGGGGCTGACCGTGGAGGAAAACCTTCAACTGGCGCAGATTTCGGAGCCACACGGGTGGTCGATTGAGCGTCTTTACGATCACTTCCCTCGCCTTGCCGAGCGTGCCAAGCAGGAAGCGGTGACCATGTCTGGCGGTGAACAGCAGATGCTGGCTGTGGCCCGTGCACTGGCTCGTGATGTAAAGCTGCTGTTGCTGGATGAGCCGTACGAGGGCCTTGCTCCGGTGATTGTTCAAGAGATTGAGCGCATTCTTGAGAACGTGAAGGAGCTGGGCATCACGACGATTATCGTGGAGCAGAACGCTGTAGCGGCCCTGCACCTTGCGGACCGCGCGGTGATTCTGGATATGGGCGAAGTGGTGTTTGATGGCACGGCACAGGATGTGCTCGACAACGAAGAGCTTCGTCAAACCTATCTGGCGATCTGACGTTTTTGCTTGAGCGTCAGCTCCGCAAAAGCAGGTTGCGTTAGTTCTGAGTCTGCAACTTGCTTTATTTTGCAGGGTGTCTCTGAGCATTTTTCAGCATGTTCAGAAATCCCGATCAAGTTCCCCCAAGGGCTATTGACCCTTTACCTGAGCCAGAGGATTCGTTCCTCTGGTCTTTTTCTTTTTCGGGGCATCATTTTTCAAAGGGTATCTAAGAACTGCTGATAGGTCAGAGGACCTTGGCGTGCAGGTTCATGACCCAGAAAGCGGTCTTGCCAGAAACTCAGGTAGAGGCTGGAGAAGTCAAAGGTTTCTGCCAGAATACGTTGTTTCTCTTCAAGCAGACGTTCACTGGTCAACTCACTCCAATCTTCAAGAACCACGACTGGCAAGTCCTCGAATAGCGGGTTCAGGCTTGAGGATTTGACGATGGGAATCGCCCCAAGAAACAGCGCTTCCCAAGTGCGGTGGCAGTCCATGCCGTCCCCAAAAGGGCTGATTGTGAAGAGGAACTGTGCGTTTTTACGCCAGGATTGCTCTCGGGGAAGATGGTCACCTTCGAAGTAAGCGGTAGAGTTATCCGCTATCTCCATCACCTCTGCTCTGTCTCCACGATGGGCTGCATGGTGCCAGTTGCAGTAGCCTCGGGCTTCTCGAGCCTCCAACGGCGCGGCATCGGTAGCTACGACGCGCAGGCACTCTTCCTGCTCAAGCGGTGTCTGGAAGTCCCCCCAAGCGTGAGATTTGCGGGCTGTCATGGTGTGGTAGTCCAAGCCAATAGGCAGGTTGAAGACCTTTTCGTGCTCGATAGCCAGGTTCTGCGCGTACCATGCAACCAGCAGCGGATGGGAGAGCAGGTTCTTCAGATCGAGTGAGGACAGCGTGTTTGGCAGGGTCGTGTCCGGCCCAACGGGCAGATCACTGTCGCCGCTGAGCAGGACGAATGGCTGGCGAATGTGCAGTAGTTTGGTTTGGACGAAATGCGGCAGGGCATCAGTGGTGATGTAAAGCGTGGCACCTTCATGGTGATGCTCCAGCAACTCATCATCGAGCTCAGGCACCGAAGATTTCAGCTTCTGGTTCCGGCTTTGGCAGGCTTTGGCGAGGCCTCTGCT
Source organism: Pseudovibrio sp. Ad5 (assembly GCF_001623095.1). Classification (NCBI taxonomy): domain Bacteria; kingdom Pseudomonadati; phylum Pseudomonadota; class Alphaproteobacteria; order Hyphomicrobiales; family Stappiaceae; genus Pseudovibrio; species Pseudovibrio sp. Ad5. The sequence goes on from NZ_LMCH01000066.1 coordinate 39,950, forward strand.
GGAGATAAACTTGCAGTGGTGTTCCTCTCTGTCTCGCGGCATCCACTGATAGGATTTGTATTGCAGCAATGAAAAGACCAACCAACCCTCCTGCGCTTTCCGATATCTAAGCGTGCACTGTTGTTTGGCGCCACTCTGAAATCTTTCCCACCATTTCCAGAGAACTCCCTATCCCCTTAGAGCTTGGTGCGTATTCTTGGCCAGACACTGCGGCTAGTTTTGGGGAATACGCCATAGAGTTGAATGGAATTTGAGAGATCCCATTGGTGCAGGATTACCATGATTTACCAAAGTGCATGCAGGATGGAACTGGCGCGCTAAAATCCATTGCAGTGCTTTTCAGCCAAGGATTTTACTGAAAGAAGGCCCATAGATGCGCTTCCTGTCCCAGCGCGATGAGGAACAGTCTCCTAAAAAAAACAAATCACAGCTTGAGGTGAGCTATGGCAATATTCCGCGCCATCGCACGCAGTTGCATCAGCGTCTTCTCGACCTGGGCTTGCCGACACAGCCTGTTATTCGTGAGGTGCTGGATTGTGCCCAGTACTACTCCCTCAAAGCCCATGAGGATTTGCTGGTACAAGGGCAAAGTGCGGACCGGTTTTTCATTATCCTTGAGGGAGATCTGGAGGTTATCAAAGAGGATCAGGATGGAGCCGATACTGTTCTTGGACACCTGAAAGCCGGTGATGTGGCGGGAGAACTGGCTTATATTCGCGCCCATGTAGGACCGCAAAGTTACATCGCAAGTGTACGAGCCAAGCGGGATACGGTTGTCGCTGCATTGAGCTGGAACCGGTATGGCACCTTGCCGACCTCGACTGAAACCAACTCCATGCTGTTTCGCTATTTTGCCCGGCAGGCGGCGCATCAGCTGGAACAAAGCAGCTCCCGCGTGTTGGAAGAGATCAAGATCCGATCCCGTCGATTGCAGGCCTATGCGGTTTTGCTGGTGGCGAACATGATCGCCATGTCGTCGTTTGCGTTGTTCATCAGCCTCTACAAAAATACGTTTGATGATTACGGCTACGGCTTCATTGCGATGACGGTTTACAGTTTGAGCCTGAACTTCATTCTCGCGGCTATTCTGTTTTACATCATGAAAAACCTCTATTTGCCGCCACGCATCTTCGGGCTTGAGTTCAGTCATCTCCCAAGCCAGTTTGGTTATGGGGTGGTTATGACTGTTCCGATTATTCTGGTGATGGCAGTTATCCGGTACATTGTGCACCCCTCAGAAGAGTCGTTTTCCTTCTACTTTCTCGCGCATCAGGTACAGGGGCCATTCATGGGGTGGCCAGAGGTGGCGTTTGCGATTTTTTATGCACTGGTGATGTGCCCTATTCAGCAGTTCATTGTGAGGTGTGGCATGCAGGTTCCTGTGACAGCCGCGCTGGGGCCGCATAAGCTTTCCTCTGTGTTCTGGGGCAACTTTGCTGCTTCTGTTGCCTTTTCCATCATCCATCTGCCCTATTCCAAACTGGCCGTTTTGCTGACGTTTATGGTGAGTTTTTATTGGGGCGTGATGTTCCAGTATCGCCGGTCATGGGTGGCGGTTTCCACCAGCCACGCGATTGCCGGGCTTGCGGCATTTTACTGGTTCGCCTTGCTGCGTGTAGCCTAACAAAAAAGGCGCCAGAGGCGCCTTCTTCATTGTCATCAGGATCATTCTCAGATCAATTTTCAGATGGTTTGTCTTCCTTGGCATCAATGGCCAGTTCACCACCGGAACCTCTTGCCGCACCGCCTTCCTCAATGGTCCAACCAGCCTTTTCGCGCATCCATTGGAAGCTGACGTAAAGGGTCGGGATGAGGAAGATACCGATAGTTGCTGAGAACAGCATACCTGCCAGCACCGGCACACCCACCGCAACCATGGCTCCAGCACCCGGGCCGGATGCAATGACCAACGGAACAAGACCTGCGGAGAAGGCAAGTGATGTCATCATCACCGGACGAAAGCGCAAGCGAGCACCTTCAATCGCGGACTCGTAGATTCCCATGCCATCAATGCGTTTTTCGAGTGAGAACTCGTTCATCAGGATCGCATTTTTACCCGCCAGTGCGATCAGAATGACCATACCAATCTGCGCATACAGGTCGAACGCCAGACCAAAGATCCAGAGGCTCAGCAAGGCACCTGCCAAGGCCGGAGCGACCGAAAGCAGAACGGGAATTGGTGTGTTCCAACTTTCATAAAGCGCCACAAGGAACAGATAGGCAAACAGGAAGGCAAGTCCCAGTACCAGTGCAGTTTGACCCGCAGCTTCTTTCTGTTCCAGTGCCAGTCCCGTCCACTCATAGGCATAGCCTTTTGGCAGGGCTTTGGCCGCGACACCATCCATCGCCGTCAAAGCTTCACCCAAGCCTGCACCGGGGGCTGCATTGCCGTTGAACGCGACTGCGCGGTAATTGTTGTAGCGGGTGATGGTGTTTGCCCCGCGTGACAGCTCAGTGTGCACGACGGAGGACAGTTCAACCATCTCACCTGTGTCTGAACGGACAAAGATGGAGCCGATGTCCTCAACACCAGAGCGATACTTCTGCTCTGCCTGCAGGCGGACGGTCCATGTGCGACCATAGAGGTTGAAATCGTTGATGTAATAACCGCCCAGCGTGGCTTGCAATGCGTTGTAAACACTTGCCACGTTCAGGCCAAGCACCTGAGCACGCTCACGATCCAACTTCACATTCAATTGCGGGGTGTTTGCATTGAAGGTGGTGAAGAAGGAAGCGATATCCGGCGCTTCATTAGCCGCTACAATCAGGGAGCGGGAGATTTGCGCAAGGACCGTTGGATCCTGACCTTCCAGCGCCTCCATGATGAACTCAAAGCCGCCTACCGTGCCGAGACCATCGATTGCGGCTGGATTGACCGGGAAGAAGGTTGCTTCGGGAATACCTGCCAAAGCTCCGTATGTTCTGTAAACGAAGGCGAAAGAAGACAGTTCACGTGATGGACGTTCTTCATAATCCTTGAGTTTGACGAAGAAAACGCCTGCGTTTGGTGATGAGCCGCCACCTGCCAGCAGGTCGAGCCCGATGATCATTGTGGTGGAGTTGACTGCCGGGTCTTTGCGGATGATATCGTCGGCTTTGCGCATGACCGCTTCAGTACGGTTGCGAGACGCACCCGGTGGCAGATTGACCAGCACCATGGCGTAGCCTTTGTCTTCATCCGGGACAAAGCCATCTGGGGTGTTGGAAACAACCAGGAAACCAAAGAGCGCGAAGCCCACCACGACAGGAAGCGAAAGCAGCGACATTTTTGCGATGCGCTTTATTAAGCCAGCATAACCATGGCCGACGTCATCAATCTTTTTGGAAACCTTGGCCATGACGCCTGTCAGATCTTCTGACTTCATCAAGATGGCGCAAAGAGCTGGAGACAGTGACAATGCGTTGATGGTGGAGATCACCATTGCCGCGGAGATGGAGACCGCGAACTCTCTGAAGAGTACACCGGACGATCCCGGCAAGAAGGCCACAGGCACGAACACGGAGAGCAGCACCAGCGTGGTTGCGAGCACGGGGGCTGCAATTTCGCTGACCGCTTTTGATGTTGCCTGAGCCGGTGTGAGATCGGGGTGCTCATGCATAATGCGTTCAACGTTCTCAACCACGATGATCGCATCATCCACTACGATGCCGATGGCAAGCACCAAGGCCAGCAGTGAGATGGTGTTGGCCGTGTAGCCCATCATGAAGGCCACTGCGACAGCACCGATGATGGATACGGGTACCGCTATCAGCGGAATGAGGGTTGCACGGAACTTACCGAGGAAGACGTAGACCACGATGGTCACAAGCACGAAGGCTTCCAGCAGCGTGTGGATCACCTTCGAAATCATCTCATTCACGAAGAGGGAGGTATCGAAGATGGAGATGTATGTGAGGTCTTCCGGGAAGCGCTCTGCCAGAAATGCGATACGCTCGTTGACCGCTTCTGACACAGCCACAGCGTTTGCACCCGGAGACAGGTAAATCCCCACCATCGCTGTTGGTTGCTGGTTGTATTCTGCCAATATGTCATAGGAGGCGCTGCTGAGTTCTACGCGGGCGACGTTTCTCAGGTGAACCACAGAGCCATCAGGATTTGCACGCAGAACGATGTTCTGAAACTCTTCAACCGTGTTCAAACGGCCTTTCGCCGTGACGGTGAGCTGGAGCTGCTGATCAGCGGCCAGAGGAGCTGCACCGATACGACCGACAGCAGCTTGTTTGTTTTGTGATTGGACCGCAGAGATTACGTCTTCTGCTGTCAGGTTGAGGGCTCTGAGTTTGACCGGATCCAGCCAGATGCGCATGGAGTAATCCTGCGCGCCGAATACGCTGGCATCACCCACACCTGGAATACGCTTCAGTTCGTCTACGATGTTGATGGTGACGTAGTTGGAAATGAAGAGGCCATCATGTGTCTCATCTGGCGAATAGAAGGAAATCGCTTGCAGGAGGTCACCGGCCTTTTTGGTGACGTTGACACCCTGATCCCGGACTTCCTGCGGTAGCTTGCTCTCAATGGTGCTTATTCGGTTCTGAACGTTCACCGCATTGATATCGGGGTCTGTTGTCAGATCGAAGTAGACTGTAAGCGAGTAGGTGCCATCACTGGAAGACGACGACTTCATATAGCGCATGCCGTCTACGCCGTTGACTGCCCCTTCAACAAGCTGGCCAACACTCTCTTCCACCGTTAGCGCATCCGCACCGATGTAAGTGGCATTTACCTGCACGGTTGGGGGAGCAATGGTCGGGTATTGTGATACCGGAATTGAGTAAATCGAGATCGCACCGACCACGACTATGAGAATCGAAATCACCATCGCCAGCCGAGGCCGGCGAATAAACATGTCATAGATCATGGTTTATTGACCTGCCAGCTGTGCGTTGACTTTAATTCCGGGACGAACTTTCTGGATGCCGGATGTGATCACCAGATCACCTTTTTTGAGGCCACTTCCAACAATAACAAGGCCGTTGATCTGATCGACGACGGCGATGCGCTGTTGCTCAACCACGTCTTCGTCATTCACCTTCAGCACATACGGGCCTTCCTGATCCAGCAGCAGTGCGGATTGAGAGACAACCAGAACAGGCGTGGCATCTTTGGCGTTGGCAACGACATCAACCAGCTGGTGGTCAAACAGCAAGTGGTCAGGATTTTCAAAGATAGCATAAGCGGTGACGGTGTCTGTGCCTGGATTGGCTTCTGCTTCAAGGAAGTCCAGCTTTCCGTTGTGCTGGTAGAACTTGCCGTCTGACAGGCGAATTCGAATGAGTATGTTATTGGTGACGAAGTTGTTGGCGCGCTGAGATTGCAAGATCAGTGCTTGTGGAACCGGGAACGCCACGCGAATGGGGTTCAAAGACGTGATGGTTGCCAGAGTTCCGCTGTTGGCATTGACGTAGGCCCCTTCTTTAAAGGCAGCGGTTCCGATCTGACCATCCAGCGGAGCGCGGATTTCGGTGTAGCTCAGATCCAATTCGGAGAGCTTCAGGTCTGCCTGACGCAGAGCCAGTGCGGCATTGGCCTCTTTCAGGTTTGCGCGGGCTGTGTCGAGTTCGGAGACTGAAATTGTATCCCGGTTGACGAGCTGCTCCTTGCGGTCAAAGTCAACTTTTGCCAAATCAACCTTCGCCTGAGCACTTTCCAGATTGGCTTGGGATTGCTCTACTGAGAACTCATAGGGCTCCTGCTGAATCACAAAGAGCAGGTCGCCTTGCTGAACTGTCTGGCCTTCTTTAAATTCCAGCGGCTCCAGAAACCCGCCGACACGGGCAATGAGTGCGACCTGACTGATTGCCTCGGTACGGCCAGAGAAAACACGTTCTTCTTCAATAACTTCTTCGCGTGCAGGTTCAACAATAACACCTGGAGGGGGGGGGGCTTCCTGAGCAAAGACTGCCGAGGAGAAAAGAAATGTGCCAAGAGACGCCCCCAGAAATGCGAGGGCGGCTTTGCGCGTTGATGAAAGCAGATTTCCATTCCGGCCGGCAGGGAATTCCATTTTATTGTTCATTTTTTACTCTTACACATTGAGAATTGCTGGCAGCACTTGCCTAACATTACCTAAGGGAAGTGACTCAATCCTTGATGGCGTTGGGCACAGCTCTATCCTTCGCTGCCAAGGTCCCCTGGCAACGTTCAAATCAAGTCAGACTGAGAAGTGCATTTGTCCTCCCACTTTCGTGAGGGAAAGCCCGTGACTGGTGTCACAAAAAGCGGTTTCTGGAAATTTTTACCCCTTGTTCGCCTGTGCCAGGTGCACAAGCTGAGTGGTTTCTGTCCAGAATTGCTGGCGGATTTCTTTGCTCAGGATTTGCGTGTCCGGCGGGATTTTTGTTCCGCATTCGTAGAACCCTCCGGTCTTGCCCGCAAAGTCCGGAGAGAGCAGCATGTGCATAGCTGGTAAGGCCGCATAGGGGGCAGACTTGCCGACCAGCGAGCTTTTCATGCCTAGCCAGAACCGTCTCATGGCGCTGTAACCCTGCATTTGCTTTGTCAGCACAAGGCCGGGTCCGAACGCGTTGATGCAGATGTCTGTGTCCTTCAGCTGATCAGCCAGTTCCATCAAGAAGAGCAGATTGCAGTTGGTGTGTGCACTTCCTCGGTTCCAGCTGTCGAGCTCACAGTCAGGATCGTTGAGGATGTTCAGGTCGGGTAGTTCGAACTTTGTCACCGGGCTTGCAAACGAGACAACCCTTGGCGCAGATTGGTCCTTGAGCAGCGGTGTGATCTTATTCAGCAGCTGAAATCGGCTGAGGTAGTTAACAGCAAACCCAGCCTCAATCCCCTCTCCTGTGATGCCGCGAAACCCCGGTGTTTCGGCAGCGCAGAGGACGATACGGCTCAGGTTCGGCAGCTTTTGCGAGATCTCATCGGCGAGACGGTCCACCTCTGAGATGAGAGAGAGGTCTGCCACAAAACCGCGGTGGGAGTGATGGGGGCCGGCGTCGCCAACATCCTTGAGGACGGCACTCACTTTCTCCTTAGAACGCCCCACAATGACGAGGGTTTGGCCAGCATCTGCCAGACGGATTGCAAGCGCTCTGCCGATGCCATCCGTCGCGCCCGTTACCAGACAGGTGTTGTTGGTTGCCCGCCATTCCTCCAAATACCCGGGAGGTGGTGGCACCGGAATGGCTTTGGCTTTCTTCATGCCAGAAGTAGAGCAGAAACCTTTTAATCAGTTGCAGAATTTTTCGATAAACTCACTGAGGGAAAGCGTAAGTTTTTTTGCGGGGTCAAGATAGCGCCGCTCACACGAAAGTTTATGCGTGACGAGCTTGAGTGACTTTGCAGAAGTGCCCACATTTGCTAGTAGATTTTATCTGGGCGCGCTATCGGGATTGAGGGATCTAATTTAATGCAGGAAGCAATAACCGATTTCAGGGGCGCTTTGCGACGTCTGTATTTCGGGCAGACCACTGCTGGACGTTCCTGGCGTATCGGCTTGCTGATGTTTGATGTGGTCACGATCCTCTACTTCGTGCTGTCTGCAACGCTTCCTCAGCTGGAGAGCTATCCGCGGCTGGACTGGGCCATCGGGTTCATTCTGCTGATTGATTACGGGTTCCGCCTCACAATTGCGCTGAGGCCTGCCCGAGCGGCCTTTGACAGCACGGCCATTGCAGACCTCATTGTGATCCTGTCTTTGTTTGCTGAAGCCCTCATCGAGAACCTCGGCTTTTTGCGCGTGATCCGCATGTTGCGGTTGCTGCGCTCCTACCATGTGGTGAAGGATCTGCGGGAGACGTTCTCGTGGTTCAAGGAGCGTGAAGAGATCATCAACTCGGCGATGAACCTGCTGGTCTTCGTGTTTATGGTGAGCGCGGTTGTTTATGTGATTGAGGCGCACCTGAACCCGGACATCAACTCCTACATGGATGCGCTGTACTTTACCGTCACAACGCTGACGACGACTGGTTATGGCGACATCACCATGACGGATACGATGGGTCGCGGGATTACAATCGTCATCATGGTGTTTGGCGTGGCGCTGTTTTTGCGGCTGATCCAGACCATTTTCCGTCCGTCTAAAGTAAAATATGCCTGTCCTGATTGTGGCCTTAATCGTCACGATAATGACGCCGTTCACTGCAAGCATTGCGGCAATACTTTGCACATTCCCACGGAAGGGGAATGGCAGTAGGCCCTCTCGCGGTAAGCTGTAAATGACGGCATCAATTTTGAGAGTAAGACCGCCCTTGAGGCGTATGTTAGCATAAACAAAATTAATCTCGGCAATTCCTGGATTTATCCATGAGTTTCAATAGGTTTAATCCGAGAGAGCGGCAAGAAGTGGAATGGGCATGAGCCTTCTTACAAGTGCGATTACGTTTGCTACCGTGGTTATTTCCGGGTTGGTTCCCAATGCGACAATGGCAGAGGAAGCGACCTGTGGTGTGACTGCTCCCTGTGACGTTGAGAGCGGTGAATACTATGTTGCACTTCCGGATTCTCCTGCTGATGACGAACAGATTGGCGCCATAATCTACCTGCACGGGTGGAAGGGCAAAGCTGATCGCGCCATCGAGAATAAAGCTTTGCGTAATCTTGCAAACGAGCTTGGCGTTGCTCTCATTGTGCCGCAGGGCATTGGCGGTTCCTGGTCCTATCCGGGCTCCCCAAGTCAGGATCGTGACGAGTTCAAGTTCTTTGATGAGATGCTGACAGACGTTTCTGACCGCTTCCCGATTGATCGTGAGAAGATCCTGCTCTCAGGCTTTTCCATGGGTGGTTCCATGGTTTGGAATCTGGCCTGCTATAAGGGTGAGAACTATGCTGGCTTCGCGCCGATTGCCGGTGCCTTCTGGGATCCAATCCCAGCAGCCTGCCCTTCTCCTTTGACCAACCTTTACCACACCCACGGGGTTGAAGATAAAACCGTTCCGATGGTGGGCCGTGCTATTGGTGCGAACTGGCGTCAGTCCGATGTATTTGACAGTCTGGATGTCTGGAAACGACAAGCTGGTCTCTATGATACTGAGCCGACATCCATCAGCGCTGGCGAGTTGCAGTGTGATGTGTGGTCTGCCAAAGGCGAGAAGCTTGAGCTTTGCCTGCATGATGGCGGACACTCCATGAAGGCCAACTGGATCCGGCGTGCATGGCTTGATCTTGCCAACACAAAGCACTGGTAAAACCCACAGGTCCATCACGGTAGAAACTTCAAATTTCACGGGCCATCACGATACTGTGTGATTTTTCAGATTGTTGTGGTGGGCCTTTTCTGAGTGCTCTAACGTCTCTCCAAAATCTGCTGGATTGCTGTACATGACAGGGTCAGTCACCCTCCATTTGCGGTCAATCTTGCCTCAAAACCAATGGATTAGACGGTTTGAATTCTCTAGTAGACGGTGAACAGCACCAGTCCTCTACCACCAAAGGACCTTTGGATGGCCTTGTGGTGCTTGACCTTTCGCGCATTCTGGCAGGCCCAACCTGCACTCAGCTATTGGGTGATATGGGCGCTGAAATCATCAAGATTGAACACCCAACACGCGGGGATGACACCCGCAAATGGGGGCCTCCCTTCCTGAAAGGCAAAGGCGGCGCGGATACTGGCGAAAGCGCGTATTATCTCAGCTCCAACCGCAACAAACATTCTCTCGGCATCGACATGCGTTCTGAAGAAGGCGTGGAGATGCTCAAAGAGCTGGCGGCGACCGCTGACATCGTTATCGAAAACTTCAAGGTTGGTGACCTTGCCCGCAAGGGCCTCGGTTATGACGACCTGCGTGCGAAGAATGATCGGCTGATCTACTGCTCCATTACCGGTTTTGGCCAAACTGGCCCTTACTCACATAGAGCGGGCTATGATGCGCTGATTCAGGCCATGGGCGGGATCATGAGCATCACGGGCCTTCCTGAGGAGGAAGGTGGCAGCCCAACCAAGATCGGTGTCGGCATCGCTGATGTGATGTGCGGGATGTATGCCTGCAACGCTATTCTGGCAGCTCTGCACCACCGCGAGAAAAGCGGTGAAGGTCAGCACATCGACATCTCCTTGCTGGATTGTCAGGTGGCATGGCTGATCAACCAAGGCCTTTCCTATCTGACCGACGGTAACATCCCAAAACGGCTTGGCAATGCGCACCCAACCATCGTGCCTTATGAGACCTTCCCGGCCTCTGACAAGGACTTCATGGTGGCTGTTGGCAACGATGCGCAGTACCAGCGTTTCTGTGAGATTCTAGGTTGTCCTGAGTTGAGCACTGATCCTCGCTTTGCAACCAACGCTGACCGCGTGCGCAATCGTGCTGAACTGGTGCCTTTGCTGCGTCAGTTCACAATCAAACAAGGTGCCCAGCATTGGACGGATGAGCTAGAGGCTGTTGGCGTTCCGTGCGGCCCGGTGAATGATCTGGCTGGCGTGTTCAGCGATCCGCAGATTCTACATCGGGGTATGAAGATTTCTCTGCCACACAAACAGTCTGATGATGGTCGGGTAAGCTTGATTGGTAACCCAATCAATTACAGCAAGACACCTGTTACATACCGGAAGGCGCCGCCGACCCTTGGCGAGGACAGCCTTGAAGTGCTGACCAAGTATCTACAAAAAACCAAAGAAGAAATTGACGATCTCGCTGCTCGCGGTGTCGTGTCACTGGGAGATTCATAATTATGCGCGGCGCTGATCTTATTGCTCAAAAACTGCATCAGGCTGGCAGTCAGTATGCCTTCGGGATTCCGGGTGGCGAAGTGCTGGCCCTTATGGATGCTCTGAACCTTGCTGGTTTGAAATTCAATCTGGTGAAGCACGAGAACGCTGGTGGCTTTATGGCTGAAGGCGCATGGCATGGCCTTGCGCGCCAAGGCACGGATGCTCCTGTTGTTTTGCTGGCAACGCTTGGGCCGGGTGTGACCAACGCCGTCAACGTGATTGCCAATGCCTTTCAGGATCGCGTTCCGCTGATCTTCCTGACAGGCTGCGTAGATACTGCTGAGGCTGAGACCTACACTCACCAGGTGATGGACCATCAGCAACTGCTGCGTCCTATTGTGAAAGCCAGCTTCAAAGCAGCTCCGGGTGCGCTGAATGCCATGATGGATAAGGCGATTTCCATTGCCATGTCTGGTCAACCGGGACCCGTGCACATTGATGTGCCGATCTCCGTTGCCGAAGGTGAAAGCGACGAAACACAGAAAACACCGAACTATGGTGTTCGTGCTGCGCAGCTGCCATTTGGTGATGTGCTGGAGCAAGCGCGTGATTTGCTGGGCTCTGCTCAGCGCCCAATTGCAATTGCTGGTGTTGATGCCGTCAATGTGGATGCTGGCAATGAGATTGAGGCGTTCTGTGAGGCCTACCAGATTCCGCTGATCACCAGCTACAAGGGCAAGGGGCTCATTCCTGAAGGCCATAAACTTTCGCTTGGTGGAGCAGGCTTGTCGCCCAAAGCTGATAAGAACCTGATGCCTTTGCTGGCTGATGCGGACCTTGTTGTGCTGATCGGCTATGACCCCATTGAAATGCGCGTGAACTGGCGTAATCCGTGGAGTGAAGAGACATCAGTTATTGAGCTGACACCGGTGCTGCGCAGCCATGGTATGCACCATGTGAGCCATACACTGGAAGGCGATGTGAAGCCGACCCTGATGGCTCTGACACCAGAAGATGAAGCCGGTATTGTTCCTGAAGAGAGCGATTGGCTTCGTGACCGTATCGCGCCCGCCAAGGAAAAGCTGAAGGCCGACTTTACTGCGGAAGAAAGTGGTTGGGGCCCAGCCACTGTGTTCCACGGCCTTCGGGAAGCCCTGCCGGATACCACTGTTGCAACTGCGGACAGTGGTGCGCACCGCATTCTGGTAAGCCAAATCTGGGAGAGCCACTACCCGCGCACCATGCTGCAGAGCTCTGCGCTTTGTACGATGGCATGTGCCTTGCCGCTTGGCATCGGGCATAAGATGGCAAAACCAGAAGATCCAGTTGTTGTGTTTGTAGGTGATGCTGGTCTGGAGATGGGTCTTGGTGATCTGGCGGTTCTACGAGATATGCAGGTGCCGTTTATTGTCTGCGTGCTGGTCGACGAGAGCTTGTCTCTGATTGAGCTGAAGCAGCGCGCGAACCAGAACCCTAATCTGGGCGTGGACTTCTCTGCAACCAACTTCCCTGCACTTGCTGACGCTTATGGCGGGCATGGTGTTTGGGTGGATGATGCCGAGAGCCTGAAGAAAGAAGCGAAGGCAGCACTGGAGCGCGATACCTTCACTGTTCTTGCTTGCCGCATTGACCGCAGAGCCTACGACGGAAAATTATAGAGGCATTCGCCTTTTCGAGTGTGTCACGGGAAAGGTGACACACTCTTTTTTTGATTTCTAAAGAGTGCCTCAGGTGTTGTCTGTGGCACGGTCTGCAATGCGCTGGAAGATCACATCCAGTTCCTCGCTCAGTGAGACCAAATCCTCAGAGGCTGTGGCTCGGTAAGGCTGGAAGACAAAGCTCGGTGTTTTCCAGGACAGCGTCGCAGTGCCATCCAGATTTTCCGTCAGATAGAAACGAACTGGCGCCTCAATACCTGCCTGCACACTTGCTGCCAGCATGCGTCTGGCGAAGTCGTTACGAAAAACCCCAATCACATAGTTGCCCGGGATCTCGAAGCCGTTTGCTTTCGCACCCCGGGAGGCACTTGCCATGCTGACGAGCAGCATGTCTTCTTCGCGAATGGCTTTTTTCAGGGAGTCCAGCAGTTCATCAATCGCCATGGTGGTTTCGATAACCCGCCAGCCATTGCGCGGCAGCACCTTGCCCTGCTGAGCCTGCTCTGTGGTGATTTGAGCCTGGGATGGTTGAAAAGCGGCCATAACGAACATCAATGTTCCAACAAAGCCGAGCATCCCCGTAAGGAGTTTCATGGTTCAATCCTTTTCGTAATGAAATGAGTTTAAAAGCGGGAGTTGAACAGGCTGTTGTTCAAGCTCCCTTGATTTTAATTGGCCAAGTTTTAGTCGTATCCGGCAACTGGCTTCTATTTAGCGGTAACAGGTGCAGGATCCATTCCGATCAAATGACGGACACGGGTTCCAACCATGGACCCGGCAAAGGCGAAGACGAGCCATAACCATCCATGTATGGAGCCGGAGGTTATGCCCCCGAGATACGCTCCGATGTTACATCCGTAAGCAAGGCGCGCGCCGTAGCCAAGCAAGAGACCTCCGACCACTGCAGTTCCAGCATCTCTGAGATTAATTTTTTTCACCGGATTGAACTTTCCGGCCAACCCAGCAGCAATCAGAGCCCCGAGCACAATGCCGAAATTCATGACGGATGTGGAATCGGCAAAGACAGATCTTTTGATCGCCCCAACCTGCCATTGCCAGTAAGGCCAGGTCTCTACCGGGATACCAATGGCATAGAAAAACTTTGCGCCCCAGAGTGCGAAGCCGGATGTCACGCCCCATGGGCGCTGCAGCACGATGAACGTAAGAACGCAAACTAACGCCAACATCAACGCACCCAGAACATAGCCCCATTGGCCCTGAAAAAACCCGGTGGTTTTGCGGGATTTCTCTAGTTCACCCCATTGTTTTTTCTCGATAAACACCGAGAATATCGCAAAGGCGACCAGAGGCACAATGGTGATCAGTAGCGCAGGGACGACCCCATAGCCACGCACAAGCGAAAATGCCGGTAATCTTGGAAGAGAATTCCAGAATGAAAGATGCGCTGTTGCAATTACGCTGCCCAAAATGAAGAAGGCAAGAGTGATCACCATGCGTGATGAACCGCCTCCGACAGTGAACAATGTGCCTGATCCACAACCTCCGCCGAGCTGCATTCCGATGCCAAAAATGAAGGCTCCGACAGCTGCTCCAACACCGAATGGAAACACAAAGCCACCGGTGCGGATGCCAATGTCTGGCCCGTATTGAAGGAGTGGGAAACTTATTAGACAAACCAATGAGATAAGCAGGAATTGAGCACGAAGGCCCTGCCCTCTTCGCTGGGTGACAATACGGCGCCACGCTGCCGTAAATCCGAAGCTCGTATGGTACAGCGCAACGCCTGCCAGAGCACCGATCAAAGCACCGCCAAAAACGCGCCAGCCGTTGTTCTGGAGTCCCAATAGAGCAACACCGGCCAACGCGACCAGCGCTCCGATGACGATCACAGATTGCGGTGATTGAATCTGTTGATCGATTTTTGTTTGTTGATAGCTACTCGTATTCGCCATGAATTCGCCACGTACTTAGTCTCAATTGGAGTAAGGACATTACACAGTGGGGACTAACTAGAAAATCAAGAAGCAGTGAACACTATTTCATCCGACAAACAGAAGATTATCACAAGGTAATAAATACTGGCATAATAGAGCTTAATATCTAAAATCTTACTTATTATCACTATTAATAATAGTAGGTTTTTACAAGTAAGCTTCTATTTGACGCATATTTTTTCTTAGTGAATAGAATAGTGTTTTCTATTTCTTCATGAGGTTGAACTATATTTTCTACATAAACAAAGCTTGCTGATATTAAACACCATTTTGTGTGTTGAACGTCATCGCCAGTTTTGAAAGGGTTCTGATCAACAGATTTCCTGGCAGACCTGTGTCGTTAGTAATGTAAACCCAATGGCTTATCTCATAAGCGATTGCACATTGCACGAAATACCGGTCGCCTCAACCACGGGTCGCATCCATGCGCATTGATGACCAGTTCGAATACACGGTAACACTCTCCGATAAGAGTGCATTAACACACTGGAACAACACTATTCTTGCGTTTTTGGCACATAGTGCTGCAACGCCGGAGCATCTTGCGAAAACACTGGAGGCCGATCCAGACTTCGCTCTGGCTCAAGCCGCGCGTGGCCTGTTCTGCCTACTGCTTGGCAGACGTGAAATGACAGCAACTGCTTTTGAAGCTTATGCAATTGCTGATAAATGCCGCAGAGATACACAGATTACAGACCGTGAAGACGCTGTTGTTGAGGCTTTGAATGACTGGCTTCAGGGTACGCCGACCAAGTCTGCTGATCGCCTTGACGAACTGCTTCTTAAATACCCACGCGATGCATTCCTTCTGAAGCTCGTCCACGCTATTCGCTTCGTTCTTGGCCAGCCATCCCGCATGCGCTCCTCGATTGAAGGTGTGATCTCGTCTTACGAAGACGACCATATCGCAAAAGGCTACGTGCACGGTTGTTACTCCTTTGCGCTGGAAGAGACTGGTGATTTTGACCGGGCTGAACGGATCGGCAAAGAAGCCGTTGCATTTCAACATGATGATGCCTGGGGCCTGCATGCAGTTGCCCACGTGCTGGACATGACCGGCCAGACCGAAGAAGGCATCAAATGGCTTGATGACCAGCCAAAGGCTTGGGAACACTGCAACAACTTTGGTTATCACGTTTGGTGGCACCTTGCGCTGCTGCACCTTGATCGTGGCAATGTTGAGCGTGTTTTCGAGCTTTATGACCAAAAGTTCCGTAAAGATCACACAGACGATTATCGCGATATTTCCAACGCAGCTTCCATGCTGGTTCGCCTTGAGCTTGAGGGCATCAAGGTTGGTAACCGCTGGGAAGAGCTGGCGAGCATCAGCGAAAAGCGTGTCGACGATTCCTGTAATGTTTTCGCAGACTTGCACTACATGCTTGCTCTGCTGGGAGACAACCGTCGTCAGTCCTCTGACCGCCTGTTGACTCGAATGCGCACATTTGGCGAACAAGACACCAACGAGATGGGTCTCGTAACGAAGACAGCAGGTTCTCCAACAGCATCTGGCTTGATGCAGTTCAAGAACGGCAATTACTTCAGCGCTTACCACCACCTCGCAGAAGCACGTCCGCTGCTGCGTACCGTTGGTGGCAGCCACGCTCAGCGCGATGTATTTGAACGCCTCACCATTGAAGCCGCTTTGCGCGCTGGCCTTTGCCAGGAAGCAAAACGGATGATTGATGAGCGCACACGCTTGAGAGGCGGATCAGACACCTATGGTGAAACCCGCATGGCTCAAGCAACCCGCATGACGGAAGCCACCGACCTCATGCAAAGTGAACACCTACGATTCCGTATGGGATAAATGGAGGTGCAGCTTCGGGGGATTTCGGAGCTGCATTTCATCATCTATAGTTTTTAGTTTCAGAGACATCGTGAACCAGCACAGTATACCGCCGACCCCTATGAAAACGGCCAGCCGACCAAGAGATCCACGCCTCGATTTTTTTCGAGGGATCGCAATGTTCATCATCTTCATAGCCCACCTTCCTGCAAACGGGTGGGCTCTTTGGATTCCGGCGCGTTTCGGGTTCTCCGATGCAACCGAGATATTTGTGTTTTGCTCTGGCATGGCCTCCGCAATTGCCTTCGGGCGCGTCTTTGAACTGCATGGCCTGGTCATGGGCAGCGCGCGTGTTCTTTATCGCGTCTGGCAAGTTTATTGGGCCCATATCTGCCTGTTCCTCGCCGTTGCGGGCATGCTTGCCTTCCTGCAAATCAACGGCTGGACCAGCGACGACTATGTCGGGAAGCTGAACCTTTGGCACTTCTTCGAAGATCCGATCTTCCAGCTGCCAGGTTTGCTGACCCTTACCTATGTGCCGAACTACTTCGATATTCTGCCAATGTATCTGGTGATCCTTGCGATGTTGCCGGTGATCATGATTGCCTATTACAAGGCCGGACGAGGTGCGGTTGCAGCAATCATCATTGCATTTTGGCTGATCGCAACCTTCCGACTGGTGGATTTCCCTGCTGAGCCATGGTCCGATCGCCGTTGGTTCTTCAATCCTTTTGCATGGCAGTTGCTGTTCTTTACTGGATTTGCCTTCATCAAGGGCTGGATTCCGGCTCCTCCAGTCAAGAAACGTCTCTTGTTCCTGAGCGCCTCGATTATTATTCTTACGATTCCGTTTGCTTACTTCCGCATTCTCAATGAGGTGCCTGAGCTCCGCAGAATTGCAAATGATATCAGCGACCTCACCGTAAAATCCGAGATGGGCCTCCTGCGCTACATCCACTTCCTTGCCCTTGCTTATGTGGCTTGGGTGGCTGTTGGAGAAGGCGGGCAACGGCTGCTCATGGGCGGTTTTGGTGGCAAAGTTGTCCGGGTCATCAAGAAGGTAGGCCAACAGTCTCTCGCTGTTTTCCTTGCTAGCCTCATTCTTGCGCAGGGCATTGCAATCTTCCGGGATGAGCTCGGTTTGAAAGGCACGGTCACAGGTGGAATCATGGCAAACTTGCTTGGTTTTGCAGGCTTAATTGCCGTCGCCTATACCGTGGCATGGTTTAAAGGTGAGCCATGGAGAAAGCCAAAGGAAAAGCCGGCTTCCTAAAGCAGTTCGCATTTAAGTTGAAACACCTGAACTGCTTTAGTCTTTGTTTTTGCGTATCTTTATCCGAAAATCGGCTTCCACTTTTCGGAGATACGCTGTAGCTTTGCCAGTTCAATAGAAACCCAGAAATCAGAAAGCCGGTTGCGTGCCATTTACGCAACCGGCTTTTTCCTGGAAACCTGATGGCTCTCACCACCTTCAGCTTATTCTTTTATCGCGTGGCCGCAGCTCGGTTTGCCTTGGCAAGTTCCAACTCTACACGGCGCTGCTCTTTATTGAGGCCTTGCAGTTCAAGCGGCGTTTTCTTTTCTTCAGGCAACACCCAAAGTCCGGAGTGTTTAAAGTACATACCGAGCGCTGGTTTTGAGGTGATCATTGCAAACGGTATTGTTAGCAATGGTCCAAGGATTACCGGAAGCAGAAGCCACGTATCTGCAAAGGTATAATCCATCATCCAAATCACACCGCAAAGGCCGAAAAGAGTTTGGGGCCAGAACTTCTTCACTGCCAAAATGAGCGGAATACCATGAGGTTGTCTTTCCTGCCCTCCCCATTGCGTTTTTCGTCCTGCGAACAGTTGTGCAATAAAGATGCTGTGCGCAATTGCCATGACTGGTGCTAGCAACATGGAATAGACCAGCTCGAAGAATGCGCTGACAAACACCGAGAAAGAGCCGCCATACTCCCGGCGTTCGTTCCGAACCGTCAGGACATGGACAAGCGTTGCGAGCTTAGGTGCAAAGACCATACTCATGATGGCCACAATCAGGATTGTGCCGTAAAACTGTTCGAATGCCATCGTCTCGGGCGCTGAAAAAGATGCGGTTAAAATCGCCATTGCGATAAAAACGAGCCATGCCGGAGAGCCAGCAAACATGAGGATTGCAAGGCCGAGTTGGATCCGTCCCAACAGCTTAAAGCCGGGCTCTCGGAGCAACTTAAAATACTGAAGGTTTCCGTGACACCAGCGCAGATCTCTGCGGATAAACTCGATTAAATGAGGTGGGTTTTCTTCATAACTACCACCTTCTACCGGCCATACGCGCACCTCATAGCCCGCGTCTGCCATCATCGCTGCTTCAACCTGATCATGACTGAGGATCGGGCCGCTCAATGCGTCATTTCCTGGCAGAGGCTCCAGCATGCAGAACTGCGTGAAGGGCTTTACACGAAAAATCGCATTGTGTCCCCAATACGGACCTGACGAGCCTTGCCACCACGCTGCGCCAAGTGTGTAGGAGCGCATTCCCAAGCGCATGCCCCACTGGAAAACACGGGTGAAGAACGAGTTGGTTGAAAGTCCCAGAACAAGTGTTTGCAAAATACCCAGACGCGGATTTGCATTCATTTTGCTTACAAGGTGGCATAGGGATTCTGCTGAGAGGAAGCTATCAGCATCCAGCGTGATCGCATATTCATGCCGTGTCCCCCAGTTGCGGCAGAAATCTTCGACATTTCCTGCTTTGAAGCCGGTATTCTTTTCACGTCTACGATAAAGCACTTCAATCCGATTTTGCCATCGCGCCCGCAGTAGGGAGAACTCCCGCATTTCTTGCCGGATATGCTCAGGATCATTGCTGTCACTCAGGATGTAGAGAGAGAAGCCGTTGAGCTTTTCCAGACGATCCAGATCTTGAAGCATCGCTTCCAGCTTGGCAGCCACTTCAGGCGAGTCTTCGTTTCGCACGCAGGAAAGCAAGGCGGTTTGCTTGTTCTGTAAGGGCTTTTTTAGGTCAAGTGTACCCAGCGGCGTGCCAGCGTATACCTGAGCGGTGGAGTTTGAAGAAAACCTCATGAGCACTAAGCCAATGACAGCATGCCAGAAGCCGATGACAAGCCATGGTAAGGTTACCAGAAATGCGAGAAGCATCATGACTTTTGAAAGGGCAAAGCCGTTGAGGAACAGTGTGAGTGACATGATGGTGGTCAACACTGCTAAAGAGGTTAGAACGAGCCCTCCAAAGATCAGTCTGCGCCTGAATAAGCGCTTATTTTCCTGATGCTTGTCGATGATGTTGGTGGAGAGCAGCTGGTCAACAAGACTAGTGCGGGCGTTCTCTTCAGGAACCCGTGATTGTTTTGTCATGTCCTACCCAAATTATTATTGTTTTTAGAGGCACCTACATTTCTGCTAGTTTCCTTTGTTCACGTTTCCCTAGAGTATATTTGTGAAAACTTAGCGATCCGGGGAGCGCGTTTCTTGTCTGAGTTAGCCAGAGCGCTTTGGTACACTGCGCCTCAAACCATTGAAATAAGAGAGGAAAAACTCTCTAAATCATCTGGTAACCGTGTTTACTTAAAAACTCATGCTTCCGCGATCAGCCGAGGTACTGAGGCCATTGTCTATCGTGGTGATGTGCCAGTAAGCGAGCGGGAGCGGATGATAGCTCCGTTTCAGGAAGGGACCTTTCCGTTTCCTGTTAAATACGGCTACGCAAACGTTTCTGAAGTGATTGAAACAAAAGATGATTTAAAAGCGGGTCAGCGCGTTTTTTCTCTTTTTCCGCACCAAAGCAACTTTCTGCTCCCCGCAGATGCGCTCTATCTTATCCCTTCTGATTTGCCGAGTACCCGCGCTACTTTGGCAGCAAACATGGAAACAGCGCTGAACATCATGTGGGATGCAGCTATTCTGCCATGTTCCAATGTTGCCGTGGTTGGTGCTGGCACTGTTGGCTCACTGGTTGGCTATCTTTGCGCTCGCATCGCAGGTGCGAACGTGACTATGATTGACGTCAACCCGAAGCGGCAGGACATTGCAGACGAGTTTTCCTGCGCATTTTCCTTGCCGGAAGTTGCTCCCGAAAATCAAGATGTTGTCGTGCATTGCAGCGCCTCTGAAGCTGGTTTGAACACTGCGATCCGAATTGCAGGGAGAGAAGCCAGAATTGTGGAGGCGTCCTGGTATGGCTCGCGCCCTTCCGGCCTTGTTCTTGGCGGGAGTTTTCACAGTCAGCGCCTCAGTCTTATCTCATCTCAAGTCGGTCAGGTTGCCCCCATCATGAGGCCACGCTGGACGCACCGCAGGCGAATGGAGGCGGCAATCTCTCTTCTGAAAGATGACGTACTCGATACTTTGCTCGCGCCTCCCATCGAATTTGAAAAAGCGCCGAAGGATTTGAAAGACGTTCTTTCAGGCAAGAAAGATACTTTATGCCAACCCATTGTTTACACTTAATTTTATGAGGACTTTGAGATGTATTCAGTCGAAATCAGCAATCACATAATGATCGCGCACAGCCTGAAGGGAGAGGTGTTTGGTCCCGCCTCTCAGCTTCATGGCCTTACTGCACACGTCCACGTCGCTATATTTGCAGAGGAACTGGATGAGAACGGGATTGTCATCGACATTGGCAATGCGCTTGATGTGCTGGCAGAAATCCTGCATCCGTTCAACTACAAGAATCTTGATGACCTTCCCCAGTTCAAGGGGCGAAACACCACAGTCGATTTTCTCTGTAGCTACATTTACCAGCGCGTGTGCGATGCTGCTTATCTACATAAACTGGGCCGCGAACCGAGCGAACTTAGCAAGGTACGTGTTTCAATTTCCGAGAACCCTAATGCGCGTGCGTCTTATGAGGCTCCGTTGACTGCATCCGAGGCCCATGAGTAACTTACATCCTTCTTCAGGCCAGACGGCAGAAGCGACTGCCAGATCTTGCTATTTTGTCTTTCCGGGTGATCTGAACACGCCTACAGGTGGTTATCGATATGATCGTGAGATCATTCGGGGGCTGCAGAAACACGGCTGGAATGTCTCACTCATTAGCCTTGAAGGCACCTACCCGGTCCCATCTGACGCCGACAAAAAGCTGGCGCTTGAAGTCATTGAGGAGATTGAACCATCAGCTTTGATCATCGTGGATGGTTTGGTGCTTGGGGCTTCGTCTGATCTGGCGCAGAGTATCGCTGAGCGTTCCAATCTCATTGCGCTGGTTCATCACCCACTGTTTCTGGAAAGTGGGGTTGCCCCCGAGCTGGCAAAGGTGCTCCGCGCGGCTGAGACGAAAGCTCTCACGTTTGCAAAGCATGTGATTGTGACCAGTCCTTCGACACAGAAGACGCTTGTCTCTCAAATGGACGTTCCTGCGGAGAAGATCAGTATTGTTCTGCCCGGTATTGATCGGCCAACTGTCTCGGAGAGCGCTGCAACCGCGAACGATACTCTGGCAGCCCCAAAGTTGCTTTGTGTTGGGTCGTTGGTACCGCGAAAAGGGCAATTGCATTTAGTTGAAGCACTGGGGCAATTGAAGCAATTGGACTGGCATCTGGATCTCATTGGAGAAACGCGGT
Source organism: Pseudovibrio sp. Ad5 (assembly GCF_001623095.1). Lineage (NCBI taxonomy): Bacteria > Pseudomonadati > Pseudomonadota > Alphaproteobacteria > Hyphomicrobiales > Stappiaceae > Pseudovibrio > Pseudovibrio sp. Ad5. The sequence goes on from NZ_LMCH01000066.1 coordinate 61,528, forward strand.
TTGATCCGGAATATGCGAGCCAAGTGCGATCTCAGATCAAAAAGCATGGCCTCACTGAGCGTATTCGCGTTCATGGAGGTATTCCCAAAGCTGAATTAACGGGTTTCTATCAATCAGCCGACCTCTTTGTGCTCCCAACATACTATGAGGGATACGGGATGGCTTTTGCCGAGGCTATGAGTTTTGGGCTCCCGATTATTGCAAGTGGCGAGGGAGCTGTCGCATCGACGGTTCCGCCTACAGCCGGCTTTCATGTTGGTGCGGGCGATCCTCTAGCTTTGGGCAAGGCCATCGAAACACTTCTTCAAAACAAAAAGTTACGCTCTCAACTTTCAACTGGGGCCCTTGCTGCTGCTCGTGCATTGCCAGATTGGAATGACAGCACAAAGGCCTTTGCTTACACACTGGAGGCTCACAGGTGAGTGGATTTTCCTCTGAATGGCTCTCATTACGTCGTAAAGCAGACCGGCGTGCTCGCAACAAAGACGTCATGAAAAAGTTTTGTAGCTGGTTGGTCGAGCATGCTCCCAAGGGTGGCCCACTCCGGCTCATAGATGTGGGCGCTGGAACCGGTTCCTTTCTGCAGGATCTGGCAGAACACATTGAGTCAAACAGGGAGCAGGTGTGGTTACTGATCGATAACGACCCTGAACTTCTCAAAGTTGCAAAACGCATCTCTCCTCCCTTGCCTCATACGAGAACGAAAACAGATGTTTGCGAACTGACTGATGCCGGCTCACTGGATATTCTGGAAGGGCATCATGGGGTTGTTACCTCGGCCTTTCTGGATCTTGTGAGTGCAAACTGGCTGGATAGCTTTGTTGCACGTATGCGTCAGCTGAAACTCCCGTTTCTTGCAGGGCTTTCGTACAACGGTATCCTACTGAGCAAACCACACCACCCGACAGACCGGCTTATTCAGCGCGCATTCAATCAGCACCAAGCCACAGATAAAGGGTTTGGGTCTGCATTAGGGCCGCTTGGTGGGTTCCATGCTCGTGAGCGATTGCTTAAGGCGGGGTATACTTGCTTTACCGGACGCTCTGACTGGGTGTGCGCACCTGAAGACGATGCTTTGCAGCTGGAGCTGATTAAGGGGTGGGCCCAAGCGGCACGCGAAGTTGGGGTATCGGATACAATCGTGGATGATTGGCTGGAATTTCGTTTAGCAGCACTTGGCAAAGGTAAATCACAACTGCAGGTCGGGCATGTTGATATTGTTGGCCTTCCGCCTCAATGAGGCTATGAAGACCTTTGCTTCCAGCACTCTGAATTAGAGGCCTATGTTCTTCAAGATCAATGCCTGTGTGAGCATGAATAGGCGTGGGCAGCGGATTTCCTGTTTCTCGTAAAGGCTTCGCAGTTCATGGAATGACAGCTCGACAACTTCAATATCTTCGTCTTCATCCAGATCGCGGCCTTCAATATTCAGGTCGCCAGATGTGTACTCAGCGAGGAAAAAATGCGCCCGCTCTGCAAGACGTGCAGGGTTGATGAAGACATTCGCGATCTTGGTGAGATTGGTGAGTTGGCACCCAAGCTCTTCCTGAGCTTCGCGTATACATGCTTCTTCTATGGACAGATCGCTGATCTCGATTCCGCCAGCGCATGCCTCCAGGATAATCTCTTCCTCCATAATGTAGGGCGCGACTCGGAGTTGCTTAACGATCAGGACTGTTTTCGCTTGAGGGTCATAAGCCAGCACAGCAATTGAATCGCCGTAGACCCATACCGGATCTGTCGTAATGTGCTCGCGTCCATCTTCGTGAACAACACGCACTTCAACTTCCTCAATCCGCCCTTTAGCTTCCCAAAGGGTCGTGCGTCTTATGAGCTCTGGCATGCGTGTGTCCTTATTCGGAAATTCACGCAAATTTATACGGGCACTTGCCGGTGAAAGGAAATGCTTTTCAACCCTTCGGAAAAGTTAATTGTTCAGGCTCAGATCTGCCAGCATATCAACACCCAAAGGATGCCAAGTGACATCGGGGCGGATAGCCTGTGCGAGATAATCAATCGCAGGCAACTGAAGACCTCTTGGTCCTGATCCGATGATGAGCGGAGCGATCATCAAGTGAAGACGATCGATCATTTTCAGCTCGATAAAGCGAGACAGCGTCCAAGCACCGCCTTCAACGAGGATGCATCGAAACTCTCGCAGTAAATGCCGGATTTCAGCACAGGACAAACGGCCTTTTGCATTTGGCTGTAGCTGAAAGCATTCCACTCCATCAGGATAACGCGCATGGGCATCTGTTCGCGTAATCACAATGCGGCGGGCATTTGTATCCTGCAGGAGTGTACTGTCGCGAGGCATACGGCCATAAGGGTCGATGACAATGCGTGCCGGGTGACGTCCACTGACATGCCTGACAGTGAGCTGAGGGTTGTCCGCAACCGCAGTTCCCACTCCCACTACGACAGCATCACAAATTGCCCGGAGCCGGTGAAGATGGATCAATGCTTCAGAACAACTCACATAATTGGAGTCTCCGGTGACCGTTGCAATGCGGCCATCAACTGACTGTCCAAGCTGACCAATAACAAATTGCTTTTGCGCCATGCAAAGAGGTGCGAACACACTGCCATAGCCTTGCAGGTCTGGTGCACGCCTCTCCACCGACGCTGCTAAGACCTCCTGCCATTCATCAGGAGACAAATATCCCGAGGACTGTTCTAGCGGCTTTTCGCAGGTCAACTGAGAATTATTCGGATGATCTTGTTGATGTATTGGTGTTGTGTGGCCCCTGTCCATCAAGCCCCCTTGTTTTACCGAGTTCACAGCTCACCTCACCTAAGGTTAGCCTAGTGGTAACGAACCTTGATTAATCTGTCGATCAGGAGATTGCAGGGGCTCTTCAGGAACCTCTGGGATTATCAGGAGAATAGAGCATGGCCTATAAAGTTGCCGGGTATTCAGCCATGGCGAAGACGTATCACTGGATCGTCGCCATTCTGGTCTTAATCATGGTTCCCATGGGACTGGTGATGACGGATCTGGGGCCTGGAGCCCTTCAGAATACGCTCTACTTCTATCACAAGAGCATCGGTATCCTGCTCTTCCTGCTCGTGGTTTTGCGCCTTCTTCAACATTGGATTACGCCTGCTCCACCGCCGCCAGCCTCTCTTTCACCAGCTCTGCGGATCGTCTCACGTTCAGTACACGGGTTGCTCTATCTCGTGCTGATCGTAAATCCGATATTAGGCTGGGTGGGCCTCTCCCTTTACGGAGCACCAATGCCATTTTTTGGCTTGTTTGATCTGCCGAGTATCGTTTCGCAAAATCGTCCAGTGTCAGAAAGCGTTCTGGATTTCCACGCAACTGTTGGTGTTGTGTTTGCATGGCTGATCACGCTGCACATTTTAGGCGCGCTCTATCACTGGCTCATCGCTAAAGATGGGATTATCGAGCGGATGACAACGGCGCCTTACCAGAAGCCTAAAGATTAGTTTGGCAGTGTTGCGTATTTTTCACGCAAGCCTTTAAGGTCTTCAAGACCTCATCAATCGACGCACATAAAATGCCGTCGGATGGCTTTGGGCGCTTAAGCATCGCAACTGGCATCTGTAGCTCACGAGCGGCTCTGATTTTGCCGTAGGATGCTGATCCGCCGCTGTTTTTGCTGATGAGCCAGTCTACTTGCAGCACCTTAAAAAGCTCGGATTCTTCGGACCAGCTCTCATTTGGCAATCCTTCAATGTACTCCGCGTTTTGAAGCACTTCACTCCCACTCGGGCGATTTAAGGTACGGATTACAAATGTAAGGTCCGGGCGTTGTTTCAGCGGTGCAGTAATCTTGGCACTGGCAGCAAAAAAGACCTTCGCTCTGGGTGGAATCAGATTCAGTGCTGCTTCTACGTTATCTGCAGAATACCAAATATCATCATTGGCTTGCTCCCAAGCGGCTCGTTCAAACCGGAGCAACGGAATCGCGAGGTGCCTTGTTGCTTTGGCCGCATTACAGGATATTTGAGCAGCATACGGGTGGGTTGCATCGATAACGGCAGCAATGCCCTGAGTTTGGAGGTAGTTCGAGAGGCCATCGACACCACCAAAGCCTCCGGTACGTGTCATCACCGCAAGGTCTGCTGGGTTTTTGGTTACTCCAGCGAGTGAAGCAATGACTTTGAATTCGGCATTCACAGCCAGTGCAGCAATCAGCTTTCTAACTTCTCGTGTACCTGCGAGCACAAGGATTTTGGGCTTCTCTGGCATCAAAACTGCTCCAGTTTTGCAGGCTCTTCAGCCGGGACATGACCCAATACCTGACCTTGCCGATCCACCACGATAATCTCAACGCTAACAGCAGCCCCACGAAGGATGCTTAAGGCCGCACGTTGGGCTCCCTGCGCAACGACCTCGCCCATACGAATATTTTCTGCAGCAGCTCTTTGAGTAACATAAGAGACTAGATTTGCCTCTCTTGTTTCCGCGAGAAGTTCTTTCGAAGCTCCGGCATGATCCAATACATCTGCCAGTGCATCAAAATCGACTGCTGAGCGAGCCGAATGCAGGTCCATAGCCCCTTGTGCAAGCTTCGTCAGCTTGGCGATTCCACCAGAGATGGTTAGCTTCCGAACAGGGTGCGCACGCAGATATTTGAGCAGGCCACCCGCGAAATCTCCCATATCAAGATAAGCCTGCTCGGATAAATCTGGATAGTGGGCACGCAACACATCTTCTGAGGTTGCTCCTGTTGCAGCTGCGACATGGGCTAAGCCCGTGGCACGCGCAACGTCTACACCACGATGAATGGATGCTATCCAGGCAGCACACGAAAATGGCCGGACAATACCTGTTGTGCCGAGGACAGAGAGGCCGCCGATTATACCAAGCCGCGGGTTCATGGTCTTTTGAGCCAGCTCTTCACCGTTTTGGATGGATATCTCAACATCTACAGCAAGAGTTACGCCGTACTCATCTGCCACTTGTTGCAGCTCACGGGTCATCATTTGGCGAGGCACGGGATTAATGGCAGGCTCACCAACCGGGATCGGCAGCCCGGGTTTCGTGACCGTTCCAACGCCAGGACCAGCGAGAAAGCGAATTCCGGTAACCTTTGGGTTGAAGGTCACTCTGGCCTGAATAAGCGCTCCGTGGGTTACATCAGGGTCATCACCAGCATCCTTGATGATGGCAGCTGATGCAGAATTTTCAGTCAGTTTTTCGAAGGCGAGTGCGAAGGATGGCGTATCACCACGAGGCAAGGTGATGCAGATCGGATCCGGAAAATCTCCAGACAACAAAGCTGTATACGCTGCCTTTGCCGCTGCGGTTGCACAGGCGCCTGTTGTCCAGCCTGTTCTCAGTTTTTTTTGCCCAGTTTCAGCCATCCGGCGACTATACAGATTTAGCGGGATATACCAAGAAGAAGGCTTTGGACTTCCAATTGGTTTCCAATTAAATTGCTACGCAAAATCACATAAATCATGAGAACCACTTGTTTGATATCTCCCTCCCCCACTTTGAATTTCCGGTGCTTGAAGCTGGATGGGTTTGGCTTGCTGGTGCCGGCCCCGGAGACCCTGGTCTGCTGAGCCTGCATGCCTTGAATGGCTTGCGACAAGCGGATGTCATTGTCTATGACGCATTGGTGGATGAACGCATTCTTCAATTTGCGGCTGAAGGTGCTGAAATCATTTATGCTGGCAAGCGCGGTGGCAAACCTTCCCCCAAGCAGTCAAGTATCTCGATCAAGCTGGTGGAGCTTGCAAAATCCGGTAAGCGTGTCATGCGCCTCAAAGGTGGAGATCCGTTTGTATTTGGCCGCGGTGGGGAGGAAGCTCTTGCGCTGGTGGATGCTGGCGTTCCCTTCCGTATCATTCCGGGTATCACAGCTGGCGTTGGCGGGCTGGCATATGCTGGAATTCCATCTACTCACCGAGGGATTAATCAAGCAGTTACGTTCCTCACAGGTCATGACCAGAATGGGGTTGCGCCTGATGAGCTTGACTGGGATGCTCTTGCCAAAGGATCACCTGTGATCGTGATGTATATGGCGATGAAGCATATTTCTCTCATTACTCAGAAGCTTATGAGTGGTGGCCGACGTGCAGCTGAACCTGTTGCTGTCATCTGCAATGCCACACAGCAGAACCAACAAGTGCTGGAAACAACGCTTGCTTCTTGCGCTGAGGATATTGAAAGTAGTGGCCTTAAGCCACCTGCGATTGTTGTCGTTGGTGATGTGGTGAATTTGCGTGAGCAACTGAACTGGATTGAGCCAGTTTTTGCGCGCACCTCGCAAACCTCTCAATTGAAAGAAGAGCCTGTCTTATGACCATTGCGAAGGGTTTCGTTATTGCAGCGCCGTCTTCCGGGTCTGGCAAAACAACGATTACACTGGCGCTGTTGCGTGCTCTTCGTGATACCGGGCTTCGTATCGCCTCCGGCAAATCGGGACCAGATTATATTGATCCGGCTTTCCACAGTGCGGCTTCCGGGCGGCCATGCCTGAACTATGACGCCTGGGCGATGTCATTGGCGCAACTTTCACTCAACGCCACGGAACAGGAAAAACACACTGACGTTGTGGTTGTTGAGGGAGCTATGGGACTTTTTGACGGTGCAGCTGATGGGTCTGGCTCTGTTGCAGAGCTTGCGGTTCATCTGGGTCTGCCGATTATTCTGGTGGTTGATTGCAAGTCTCAGGCTCAATCGGTCGCTGCCCTTGTCCATGGGTTTCTTACATACCATCCGCACTGCCACATCAATGGCGTCATTCTCAACCGGGTCGGGTCTCCGCGTCATGAGCGCATTTTGCGGCGTGCTCTAGAGCCTTTGGATGTCATTGTCTTAGGCGCGTTTTATCGCTCAAAGAGATTGGAGTTGCCTGAGCGCCATTTAGGGCTTGTGCAAGCCAGTGAGCGTGAGGATTTGGAAGAGTTCCTAAATGCAGCTGGTGAGGTGGCTGCTGAAAGTGTGGATGTGCCAGCCTTGATGCGCCTCGCGAAAGTGCTTGCTATTCCTGCCCGGGAAAACAAAAAGCTGACAGGCATTTCTCATTTACCTCCGCTTGGGCAACATATCGCGATTGCTAAGGATATTGCCTTTGCTTTCAGTTACGAGCATCTGCTCAGTGATTGGCAGAGGCAAGGCGTTACACTTTCCTTCTTCTCTCCGTTAGCAAACGAAGGCCCATCAGAAAATGCTGATGCAATCTTCCTAAGTGGCGGATATCCGGAACTTCATGCGGGGCAGTTGTCTCAAGCAGACATCTTTAAGCGCGGAATAAAATCTGCAGCAGCTGCAGACAAGCTCATTTATGGTGAGTGTGGCGGCTACATGGTACTTGGTGAAGCGCTGACAGATAAAAGTGGGCAGTCCCACGAGATGCTTGGTTTGCTGCCGATTGAAACCAGCTTTGCGAAGAGAAAGCTGCATTTAGGCTATCGGAAACTGAAAGCAACAGAGGCCGCAAAGTCTGCTGGCTTTCCTTGGATGAACCCGTTGGGTGCGCATGAGTTCCACTATTCGACGCTGACGGTCAAATCAGAAGCACCGTCACTTTTTGATGCTCAGGATGCGGAGCATCACGATCTGGACCCTCTGGGCCACATCAATGGGCGTGTCATGGGGTCTTTCGCGCATGTGGTGGCAGAAAGAAGCGAAGAATGGTGGTCCGCTTCTTTCTGATCTGATTGGCTAAGCAGTCACTTTTGCTTTCTTCTTTGGACGAAGAACGTGAACGTGGTTGGCATCATAAAGCGCACTGTCACGAAACTCTTTCCCAGCCTTCAAGGCTGGCCCGACGAAGATGAGAGCCGTTCTTGTGATCTTTGAGGCTTTTGCTTTTTCACGAATGTCCGCCAATGTGCCATGAATGAATGCCTCATCCGGCCAGCCCACGCGGTAAGCGATGATCACCGGACAGTCTTCACCATAGAGCGGAGCTAGTTTCCGATAGATCTCTCCCAGATTTCTGACACTGAGATGGATTGCCAATGTAGCGCCAGAGCGGCCAAGCGTTTCTAGATCCTCCCCCTCAGGCATGCCTGAGGACTTCATAGAGGTTCTGGTTACAATGATGCTCTGTGCGATTTCTGGGATCGTCAACTCGGTTTTCAAGGCCGCAGCAGCCGCGGCGAACGCAGGTACACCCGGAGTTACATCATACTCAATGCCCAGATCATCCAGTCTGCGCATCTGCTCCGCAGTGGCACCATAAATGGATGGATCGCCGGAGTGGACCCGTGCCACATCCAGATCTTTTTCGTGAGCCTTTGCAATTTCGTCGATGATTTCATCAAGGGTCATGGAAGCTGTATCCATGACCAATGCATCGTCTGGCGCTGCCTCAACAATAGCAGGCGGTACCAATGAGCCTGCGTAGAGGCAGACTTTACATTTTTCGATGAGCTTTAGCCCGCGTACCGTAATCAGTTCGGGGTCACCCGGCCCTGCTCCAATGAAATGAACCGTCACGCTGCTGTCTCCGTTTCTTTCTCTGGTGCATCGATCTTTTTGGCATAACCCCGTGGCGTGTACACAAAATGCAAGGACTGGCCGTTGCCCCCCAAGCGGCTTTGGCTACATCCCACAATGACCGTGGTCAGCATGTCGACATCATCGACTTGCAGTTCCTTCAGCGTTGTTGTGGTGATGACCTCATTCTCTCGCCCGATGTTTGCGCCGAGTATAACTGGTGTATTTTCAGGGCGATGTTCTAGCAACTTCTCCCGTGCCCAAGCCAATTGCGTGCGGCGGCGCTTGGAGACTGGGTTATAGAACCCAATCACGAAGTCACCGATTGCTGCACCTTCCAGACGCTGCTGAATTGTTTCCCATGGGGTGAGAAGGTCTGACAGAGAAATGGCACAGAAGTCATGTCCCAGCGGCGCACCAATGCGGTTGCTGAGAGCGATCATTGCGGAGATACCCGGTGCAGATGCAACTTCGACGCGACGGGCCGCATCGCTAACGCCGCCGTTATCCTGTGCGCGGTCTAGTAGTTCGAAGACCAGGGCTCCCATGGCATAAACACCGGAGTCTCCTGAACAAACCAGCGCGACGTTGTGGCCCTGTCCGGCTCTTTCGAGTGCAAAGCGGACGCGCTCTTCTTCTGCTCCCAATGGGAAAGCGTGGCGCTGCTTACCTCTGATCAGGGATGAGACGAGATCGAGATAGAGGCCGTAGCCGACAACTTCATCTGCCTCAGCCAACCAACTGGAGGCTTCTGGCGTACGCCATGCTTCTTGCCCCGGCCCAATGCCGATGACATGCAGGCGGCCTCTGGCTCTGCCAAGTTTCTCGTGTTTCACGGGGACCAACGCTCTGGCGATCGCAACTGTAGCGTTTGCAGTCTTCTGCTTTTCCAGCACGAGTTCACCGGATACACCGACACCAGCCAATGCAGAGCCTTCGCTCACGCCGTGACACCCAACCTCGGCAAAGACCACGTCAGACGGATTTTGCAGACGATCTTTTTGTTCATTGAGTTCGTCAGCTGTGAACAGACGGAAAGGCTTATTGTAGCGAACAGCGAGCTTGTTCATGGCCACTTCATCGGCCTTCAGGTCAATACTCGCGAAAGCTGCGACAGCTCCCATCGAGATGTCTGCCTCTTCCAAGCCTTTTTGAAGGAGCTCATCCAGCTCCTCAAGAGAGCACCCTCGGGAACAGCCAAGACCGACCACGTGAGTTTGAGGATGGAACACGAGCTTTCCGTTGTGTCCATCATGGGGCTGCTCGGTTGCAACAATTTCCAGTTCGGCATCATCCGCAACAGGAAGGGTGGCAGCCTCCAACCAGTCTACCTGACCGGAGAGTTTTACGGTGTCGCCTGCCAGCATATGTGCCATAACAGACTTGGCATCTGATGGATTGGCGAGCGTCCAGCCTTCTGGTGGATCATCAAGCGCAACACCAAAGACAGTGTCGCCTGCAGTCGTGATCGCGGCATGACCTTGCAGGATCCCTGCAATTTCATGAGCTAAGGCGTTGGCACCGCGATGGCCACCAAGCAGCGGAACAACGCTTGAGCCATCTTCTGACACTGCAATGACAGGTGGTTCGTTTCGCTTTTCTGCCAAGACAGGCGCGAGAGCGCGGATGAGAATTCCCGCGGCACAAATACCGATGATTGGTGTTCCTGACTGAAACAGGGACCGCAGATGGTCCATCGGCTCAGAGAAGGACAGATGATAATCTACATTCGGCTTTGAACCGTTTCTTGCAAAGCCGTGAATGAGGCTTTCATCCAGTACAGTGGAGAGCTTCTGAGCGGTTTTCAGAGCGACCGGGCTGATCACAACGATTGCGGGTGCAACGTCCATGCCTCTTCTCCCTTATATACAATTATCATTGAAAAATACGGTGCTGTTTCATTTGGATAGTCAGCCAGGCGGGCCACCACCATTTCCGGTAGGGTCGCCCGTTCGACGTATCCCGCAGCACCAAGTAATCCCAGTTTTTCAAGCAGAGCCTTAACGCGCGATAGATGGCGCCCGACCTTCATGATGACGAAAGCGTCGGACTGCTCAATGCGGTGTTGAAGTTGCTCATCTTCCAGCGGACCGGGAATGATTGTCAGCACTTCATTGCGCGCAGCGAGGGGCCTGCCGAGCGCTGCAGCACAGGCATTGACTGATGATACGCCCGGCACGATTTCGCAGGCAAAGTTACCGCGCAGACGTTCGTAGAGGTACATGAACGAGCCATAGAGAAATGGATCGCCCTCACACAGAACGACAACATCTTCTCCCGCTTTCAATTTCTCCGAGATCGTCTCTGCCGCCTGATCGTAGATTTCCTTTGCGGGAAAACGTTCGACCTTCATCGGCATTTCAATCGGGACTTCTGTTGTTCCCTCTTGAATATACGGTGCTGCAATTTGCCGAGCAAAACTGGGCACTCCAACTGCCGCCGGGTATGCAATAGTTTTTGCAGAACAAATGAGCCGGTGAGCTTTTAGCGTTAAAAGCTCAGGATCTCCTGGTCCAAGACCAACGCCATAGAGCATACCAGTCATGACTTTACCAAGCTCCATTGTGTTACCGGCATCAATGGACGCCAACCCGTGAGACCGCCAATGGGATCGGCTCTTGAGATTGCTATACGGCTTAGATCTCCACCGTACTTCTTCCAGCCCTCCGCCAGCACTTGCTCTCCTTCCAGAGTAACAGCATTGGCAACCAAGCGACCTCCTGATGGCAGCGCTTCAAAGCATGTTTTGAGTATACCCGCTGATGTGAGGCCACCTCCGACAAAAATCGCATTTGGCTGCGGCAAATTATCAAGTGCCTCGGGGGCTTTGCCCTCAATCAGCTGAAGCGTAGGAGTCCCGAGAGCTGCTGCATTTCCACGAATGAACACATGCCGTTTTTCCAACGGCTCAATGGCAAGAGCCTTGGTGTCCTTTGCAGCCCGCAGCCATTCGATACCGATGGATCCACTGCCAGCGCCAATGTCCCACAGGAGCTGCCCCGGAATAGGTGCAAGCTTGGCAAGCGTAACAGCCCGTACTTCCTGTTTGGTCATTTTTCCATCATGACGGAACGCAGAATCCGGCAGACCGGGCGTGCGTGACAAGACAGGCGTGTTTGGAATTGGTTTGGCTTCAATCGCAATCGTGTTCAGCTCGGCAGCTTGATCAGAATACTCTTCAGCCTCGCGGCTTATTACTTTTTCCTGCGGGCCACCGAGATGCTCAAGTATCGTCAGGGTACTCGCGCCATACCCTTCATCAGCCAATAGATCTGCAATCTCACCCGGAGCTGCACCATTAGACGTGAGTGCGATGATGCGGGCGCCGGGATAGAGGAAACCGCGCAAGGTATCCAGAGGGCGGCCATGCAAGCTGAGGGTTTCGACATTTTGCAGAGGCCAGCCTAAGCGGCTTGTAGCCAAAGCGAATGCTGAGAGATGCGGGATGACCTCGATCTCCTCAGCACTGAACTGACGATGAAGTGTTGCTCCGATACCAAACCATTGCGGATCACCCGTCGCCAACACCACTGTGTTTTGACCACGGTTTACCGCAAGTTCTTCAATGCCTTTAGAAAGTGGAGATGGCCATGCTTTCATCTCACAACTGATGTTGCTTGCACCATCTTGCAAAAGTTCCAGATGCCGTGCTCCACCATAGATGAGAGAGGCAGCTTTCAGCGCTGATTTGGCTGTTTCAGACAGGCCGTTAAAGCCATCCTCACCAATGCCGATGATTGTGAGCCAAGGTGCTGTTTGACTGCTCATTTTGATGTCTCCTGCACCTTTTCTTCAGGCAAGCCTGCTGCCATTGCATTGACTGCTGCAGCTGCAATTGCAGAGCCACCTCTGCGCCCCTGAAGTGTTAGAAACGGCATGCCGAGTGAACTTGTCGCCAGTGCTTGCTTGGATTCTGCGGCTCCCACGAACCCAACGGGAAAGCCGAGAATAGCTGCTGGCTTTGGTGCACCATTTGCCACTATCTCAAGAAGATGAAACAGCGCCGTTGGTGCATTGCCAATGGCGATAACAGCACCTTCCAGATGCGGTCTCCAATGCTCAACAGCCGCAGCCGACCTTGTTGTGCCGAGCTGTTTTGCAAGCTCGGGCACGTCTGGCTGGTTCAAAGTGCAGATGACTTGATTGTCTGCTGGCAGGTATTTGCGGATAATACCATGTGCAACCATCTCGACATCGGTCAGTACCGGGGCGCCGTTTCGCAGAGCCTCATTTGCTTTGGCAACTACATCCTCAGAATATGACAAATCCTGCGGAATGTCAGTCATCCCACAGGAATGGATCAGGCGGACTGCAACAGGCCTCAAGTTATCTGGCAGGCACTTTAAGTCAGCCTCTGTCCGTACGATTGAAAAGGACTGCCGATAGATTTCGGCAGGATCCTTAATGTAATCGTAGGGTGCCAGAACTTCTGGATTCACGTTCTGGCCCATTCTCAGGCATCATCCTTCAACATGGATTTTGGCCCAAGCGGGTGATCTGCATGAGGATACGGATGATGATGGTGATCATGTCCGTGGTCATCACCGTGATGATGGTGGTGTCCATGCCCGTGGCTGGGGTCATGGGAGTGACTATGCGCATGATCGTGAGCATCCGCGCCCTTGCTGTCACACTCTCCAGTACACGTCACATCACACAGCTTGCATTCAGCTTCATCACCCAAGCCTTCCACGTGATGGTGGTGGCTTTCCTGTGGCAAACCGATCTCAGCCTCAAACCCAAGAACCTGTTCTCTGTACTTACAAAGCTGGCAGTTCATGTTGTTTGAACCCTGAACAATCTCCGTCACACGCTCCTGCATAGTGTCGATGACCTTCGGGTGATCGTTCAGATAGCCTGCTTTGATAAACTCAACATCCGGGTGGCGTGCGGCAACTTCATCGGTGAAGTTGTAAATACGCTGTACAAGAACGCCAGTGAACAGGAAGTATGGGAACACAACGATACGCTTGTAACCAAGCTTAACAGCATGCTCCAGCCCCGGTTCAACGAGCGGGAAGGTTACGCCAGAATAGCATGTTTCCGCCCAACCAAAGCCGAAACCTTCCCACAACATGCGGGTGATTTTGGCAACGTTGGAATTTGCATCCGGATCTGATGCACCTCGACCAACCACCATAAGCAGGGTTTCTTCCGGCTTCACCTCAGGACCAGCTGCATCGATGGCTTCCTGAATGCGTGCTCCTGCGGCCTGTACCATACGCGTATCGACGGCCAGTTCGCGGCCATATTCGATGGACACTTCAGGGTGTTTGGCCTGATAGGTGTTGAGCACAGACGGAATATCGTTTTTGGCGTGTCCAGCAGCAAACAGCATGCCCGGAACTGCAAGAATGCGCGTGCACCCCTGCTCGCGCAGATTGTCCAGACCTGAATGGATCACAGGATTTGCGAACTCAAGGTATCCATAGTCTACTGGAAGATCCGGAAATCTTTCACGCATACCTTTTGCAAGGCGGGCAAATTCGGCGACTGCACCTTTGTTTCGACTACCATGTCCGCAGATCATGACGCCGAGTTTTTCTTCTGTTTTTATTGTCATTATGCTGGCTCTGCTTCTGTACCATCTGGGGAGAGAGCACCATCGCTCTCAGCATTTTCCGGCGAGTTCTCTTCAGAGGAAGAGGATCGTTTTTTTGCTTTGGCAGCCAGACCAGCGATGATTGCAGCGCCGGTGACTGCGGCTACGCCAATCCAATGGCTGTGGCCAGCAAGCTCACCCAAATGTCCCGCATGTGCAAAGGCAGCAGACGAGGAAAGCCCCATCACTCCTGCGAGGAGCGCGGGCTTCAAAAAATAAGACATGTTCTATCTCCAACATGCAGCGGTGCCTTCCATTGCCATTGGCAACAGGGGTTTATCGCTGTCATTTAAGGAGACGTCGCAAAGACAATAGATGGACCAACGAAATAGAACATCAGCCGCGCACCATAAGTCCGCAGCTTCACACATTACTTCGTCAGACAGCTTCGATTCTGGCCCCCGATGTGGGTCGACCGCCCCCGAAATCCATTTCAGTCCGTCACGGGACGCCGTCCATAGTTTTACGAGGAGCAAGCTAGTTGGCGCCCCTAGAGATAGCAAGATGATAATTTGCGCAATTGGTCGATACCAGAGGTTTTCTTAGGTGCAAAAATACGGGTAACTTGATCGAAGTGTTTGACTTACACCTGCATCTGGCATTGCTATTATAGGCAAGGCCCTAGCCTATCACAGGGGTCGCTTTTGTGGAGAATGCGTTATGAAAAAAGAGCTTGTCCTCACCGTCGTTGCTGATGACCGCCCAGGTCTGGTTGGTGAAATCTCCAAGGTGGTTGCTGATCACAAAGCGAACTGGATCGACAGTTCCCTCTCGCGTCTGGGAGGCCAGTTTGCGGGGATTGTTCGTGTACATGTTGAAAAGGCACAGGCAGCAGATCTTTCAGCCGCTCTGACCAAGCTTGAGTCTGTGGGGCTTACCATTGGCATTCACGTTCACAACACGGGTGATGCGCCAGCAGGTGCTCATGCGCTTCTTCATATTCTGGGACAAGATCAACCCGGCATGATCAGCCGTGTCTCCAGCGTGCTGGCAGATCTTCATGTGAGCATTGAAACTCTGGAGTCACTGGTTGAACCGGGTTCCATGAGTGGTGATCTTATGTTCCGCGCAAATGCTCGCATTATTATTCCGCCACATCTGTCGCCAGCAGAAGTCTCTGAGGCATTGGAAGGTATTGCGGCTGATCTGATGATTGACGTTGAACTCAATGAGGCAGCAGTAGAAGAGGACTGATCTCTTACACGCATCACGTTGTTCTCAGATCTCTCCCGGGTAATTACGTATTTACCCTCGATCCCTACCGGGATTTACGCTAGATATGGCTGTTTGGTTCAATTCCCGGGGAAGATCTGATGCAAGACACTGTTCGGACGATTACAGCGCTTCGCGGCCATGTATTCCAATTTAGCGGCGATCCGTTCTGCGATAATCCGGCAGAGGCACTGACAGACTGGTCTGATGGGCTGGTTGTTACCGAAAACGGTAGGATTACCGCAGTTGGCGACGCGGCAGAGCTTATTAAGACGCTGCCAAGTGATGCTGTGGTTCATGATCACAGCGGCAAATTCATTCTGCCGGGCTTTGTGGATTGCCATGTCCATTATCCGCAGACAGAGGTTATTGCTTCCTACGGCGCTCAGCTGATCGAGTGGCTCAATACTTATACCTTCCCAGCTGAAGCCAAATTTGGCGATATTGACTACGCACGCCGTGCTGCCGACGTATATTTGCAGCAAAGCTTTTCAAACGGCATCACCAGTGCTTCCGTTTACTGCACCATTCATCCTGAGTCCGTGGATGCGCTGTTTGAGCAGGCTGCGCGATACAACATGCGCATCGCTGCCGGTAAAGTCATGATGGACCGCAACGCGCCAGAAAACCTGCGTGATACGGCGCAGACAGGTTATGATCAATCCAAAGCATTGTTGGAGAAATGGCATGGGCAGGGTCGTGCGCTCTACTCCATAACTCCCCGCTTTGCACCAACTTCTACTCCTGAGCAGATGGAAGCGACCGGAGCGCTCTGGAAAGAGCATCCTGAAGCTTTGCTACAGACCCATACTTCTGAGAACCGTCAGGAACTGGAATGGGTGGGAGAGCTATATCCTGAGCATCCTGATTACGTTGGCGTTTACGAACACTTTGGCTTGCTGGGAAAGGGCTGTGTGCTTGGGCATGGGATTTATCTGAATGATCGTGAAAAAGCGCTTATTCATGAAACCGGGACATCGATTGCGCATTGTCCAACCTCGAACACCTTTATTGGCTCTGGATTGTTTGATGTACGCGGTTCGCATTTTACACACGAGCCAATCACTGTAGGGCTGGCAACAGATGTGGGTGGTGGGTCCAGTTTCTCCATGCTGACCACAATGCGGACGGCCTATGAGGTTGCCCAGTTACAAGGCTACTCATTGCACCCGGTACAGGCCTATTATCTGGCGACGGTTGGTTCAGCCAAAGCGCTCTATCAGGAAAACCGGATCGGTAACATCAAAGTGGGTATGGAAGCAGATTTCGCTATTATTGACCCACTCTCAACACCACTGATCCGCCACCGCATGGCTTACGCCAATAACGTGATTGAGCAGCTGTTTATTCAGATGATCCTTGGCGATGATCGCGCGATTGCAGCGACTTATGTGGATGGTAAGCGGGTCTATTCTCAAGCAGGATAACGCTACGGTCAGAGCTGGTGATTGCATCAGCTCTGTTTTTCACTGTCGAGAGCACCTGCATCTTTTCCAAAGTACATAAAAGACAGCAGGTAGCAGAGCAGAGTGACAGCTGCCGCGGTGCCAAACACATATTCATAGCTTTCCGTGAAAAGAAAAATTGAGCTGGAGACAGACATTCCGATTGTGCCACCCAGCATTTGAGAGGTGATCATAACACCACTCGCCTGCCCCTTTTTCGTCAACTCAACCGAGTCCACTGATGACTTCATAGATGGTAGGAACAACAAGGGCATTGCAGCTCCCCATGCGAGTAGTGCCGGAAGCAGCAGCCAATAGTTATCCTGTGAGATAAAGACTGTTAGCCAAAGCGTAGAACTGGACAGCACCAGCAGCCCCCACATGGCCGGCGTACGAACACCAAACTTATCGACGCAAACACCACTCAAGCCAGCTGTTGCAGCATTCATCACGACTGCCGACATCAATGCCAAACCTGCAAAGAACGGAGCAAAGCCGAGTTTATCCTGAAAGTACAAAGCTCCAAAAATGAACATTGCAATCTTGGAATATTGCGCCTGAAAGACCACAAATGCCGCAACTGCGAAGGAAGGCTTCTTGAAGAAACGCACTTGAATGAGCGGTGCTTTTATATGCAGTTCATTCCAGAGGAAGATGGCTAACGCGGACACCCCAACAACGAATGACAAGACGATATCTCTTGATGTCCAGCCCCATTCCGGCGCTTGCATGATGGCCAGCACGAAGAAGAAAAGCCCCACAAGCAATGTGATGATGCCGAGCCAGTCAAATGAGTAATCCGAAAGGCTTTTATCCTGTCCGTGTGCAATGCGCCCTTTCAACGGAGCAAATGCGATAACCAAGCAGACGATCAGAACAAAGGGTGGGTTGATCCAGAAAATCCATCGCCAAGAGAAATAGCTCGTGAAGTAGCCACTCACGAGTGGCCCTGAAGACAGAAAGATAGTGGCGATTGAGCCGAACACGCCCAATGCAAAGCCTCTGCCTTCAGGTGGGAATATGCGTGAAATAGCAACAATGGGCAGAGGGAACATGATTGCAGCGCCAATCCCCTGCACTACGCGCGCGCCTACGAGGAAGCCTCCGTTTGGAGCAAAACCACAGGCCAGCGACGCTAGACCGAAGATGATCATGCCAGAGAGGATGAGGTAATTGATGTTCACCAGATCAGCGAGTTTGCCACCCAGAGCCACCAAAGCTGCGAACATCAGCAGATAGGAATTCACCACCCAATGGGCTTGAGTGAGCGTCATCCCAAACTCTTCTGAGATGGTTGGCAGAGCCAGACTGACGACTGTTTCATCCAACAAAGCGAGCCCAAGGATGAAACTCATTGCAGCCAGCAGCACCCACCGATGCACAACCGATAGCATGCAAGTATCTTTTGGGGGATGTTGGAGTAGCTCCGTCATTGGCACTAGCACCTCGCAGGCCAGAGCCGACAGGCACAGCCAATTTCAAGAGTTTCTAGCTATCACAGAGGAAGGAAGACACCTAAGAGCGTACTTTGGTACACGCTTAGCAGGGTGCTAAGACTCAAGAGACAATTATGCCGATCTCTCGAGTCTCAGCTTCGTTAATTCTGGTTTTTATTCACCCAGAGCAAGACCTTCGCGGCGTGGATCTACGCCACCTTGCAGGCCATCTGCCGTGATCACAATTCCATGAAGACCGGAATTGAGGTCGCGAATATTGGTTTTGTAACCCATAGCATCCAGTGCTGGCTGCAGCTTTTCAGCGGCGGTGCCCTTCTCAAGGTCATAGGTACCAAAGCGATTGACCAGATGCGGCATAGAGATCGCCTCCTGAATATTCATGCCCCAATCCAGGTTCGCAACCAGTGTTGTTGCAACATAGCCAATGATGCGACTGCCGCCCGGAGACCCAACAACAACGAATGGTTTGTCGTCCTTCATCACGATTGTCGGAGACATGGAAGAACGTGGACGTTTGCCCGGCTCAACGCGGTTAGCAATCGGCACACCGTCACGATGCGTACGGAACGAGAAGTCCGTCAACTCGTTGTTGAGCAGGAAACCATTGGTCATCAGGCGTGAACCAAAGCCGTTCTCAATTGTGGTCGTCATGGAAACAGCATTGCCGTTTGCATCTACGATAGAGAAATGACTGGTTGATGGCAGTTCAATGCTCTCATCGTCAGCCAGCAACATGGCGTGATCCCATGTTGGGTTCCCCGGTACCACCTGCTCTTTTGACAATGCTTTGTCACCACTCAGCAACTCTGCGCGCTCTTTGAGGTAAGCAGGCGCAACGAGGCCTTTGGTTGGCATTGGCACATAATCACTGTCCGCCATGTAGCGACCGCGATCAGAGAAGGCGAGACGGGATGCATCACCAATCAAGCGCCATGCATTTGGATCGCCTGAGTTCATGGAAGGCAGGTCATAGCTGTTGAGCTGACCGAGGATTTGACCAACAGTCAGAGCGCCAGAGGATGGTGGGCCCATGCCACAAACTTCAAAGGCGCGGTACTCTGCACAAACAGCGGCACGCTCTTTGATTTGGTAGTTTGCCAGATCCTCAAGAGCCAGTTTACCCGGATTGCCCTTAGCAGACTGAACAGTCTCAACGATGGACTTTGCAATATCTCCGGAATAGAAACCGTCCGCTCCATTTTGAGAAATTGCAGTCAGTGTCGCTGCATACTCTGGGTTTTTGAGCAGGTGCCCAACTGGCAAAGGAGTGCCACCCGGCAGGAAGTAGTTTTTTGTTGTTTCGAAACGAGAGAGGCGCTCTTGATCATTGGTGATCAAAGCGTTCAGGCGTGGCGAAACTTCAAAGCCGTCTGTTGCGAGTTTGATGGCAGGTGCAACCAGATCTGCCCATAGCAGAGAGCCCAATTTCGCATGAGTATCATACAGCAGCTTTACTGTGCCTGGCGTTCCTACAGATAGGCCGCCAACAACTGCATCATAGAATTTGAGCGGTTCGCCGTTTTCGTTTTGAAACAATTCTGGTGTTGCGGATACAGGCGCTGTTTCACGACCGTCATATGTGGTCAGCTCGCCCGCTTCTGCGTCGTAATAAACGAGGAAGGCACCACCGCCGATCCCGGAGGATTGAGGTTCAACCAATCCCAACATGAGCTGCACAGCAACCATTGCATCAATGGCGTTTCCGCCAGCTTTCAAAACATCAAAACCCGCTTTTGATGCATGAGGGTTTGCAGCAACCACCATAAACTTCTGCGCGGTTACCATTTGCTTGTCGGAGATTCCGCTTGCCATTTCCGGCGCAATACTGTCCGCCGCCTCCTGCGCTTGCGCAGGTAAAGCAAGCCCTGCTGCCAGTACGGCAGAGACCCATAGTTTCTTCATTATTTTCCCTCCTGAAGCGGGCAAATTCCCGCTGATTAGACTAGCTCTTCAAATTCACTTTCATTCTTCAATGCAAAATCCAAAATTCCACGCACATGTTCCGTGGTGCTATCAATGACCGGAGCTGAAATATCCTCCTGCCCCACCAACAGTCCAAGCTCTGTGCACCCCAGAATGACACTATCTGCACCCTGGTCCTGTGCTTTTCTGACAATCTGCAAGAGTGTGCGGCGAGAATCCTCATTAATCTGACCCCGACACAACTCATTATAGGCGATGTCATGGACGACGGCTTGCCCTCCATTGTCAGGGATCACTACCGATAATCCGTAGGTATCCTGCAATCTTCTGATGTAAAAATCCTGTTCCATAATGTAACGCGTTGCAAGCAAAAGTGGTTTCCTGCGTTTTACCTTTTGGATGGCATTCGCAGTTGTTTCAGCAATATGAATGAATGGGATCGTCAAACCATCCTGGATGTAGGAGGCGACTTTGTGCATTGTGTTCGCACAGATCACAATGCAATCAGCACCGGCACCTTCTAATTTCAGCGCCGCCTGTTTTAGCAGGTTACCCGCTTCTTCCCACTCTCCGTGAGCAAGAAGCAACTCGATCTGAGAAAAATCAAAAGACCATAAAACCAACTCAGCAGAATGGAGTCCGCCAAGCCGTAAACGTGTTTGCTGATTAATCAGTCTGTAATAAGTAGCAGTGCTCTCCCAGCTCATTCCTCCTAATAAGCCAATCGTTTTCATATATTCCTCGACATACAATACTCGTCGTAGGAACTATGTTGGCAAATTGCGCCGACTTAGAGAAGGTCGTTTTTTGTGCAATTGAGCTGGGAGACCTAATTTAAGGCACTCTGCAGGTGATGTCCTCGCCGTCTTTCGCTTCACAACATGACCATTCGGTGTAATCTTCCAGGCATGCCTCACCACCTACAGAGCGGCGATTGCAGAGCTTATTCGTCTGGAAGGTGTAGCGATCATCCGCATCGATATCAGTAAATCTATGAATGGGTCCGTTGGGAGCCTCCGGTCCAATTGTGACCTGAACTTCGCAGAGTTCGGTATCAGTGGTATCCAGAGTGATAGATGTCGCATTTGCTTTCTGACCTAGTGCTAACACTAGGAAAAGAGCCGAAAATACGAAGAGGCCAAACCAGAGGGGGCGCTTAAAACACAGGGACATTATCTTCACCTTTAGTATTTTTCTATTAAAATTGAATAGAAATTACCTATTCAATTCCGAGGTAAAGGTAGCTATCGCCGGTAAACTTAAGCCGCAAAGTGGACGATGAATTTTCATAAGATTACAGTAAAGTAACCTAGGATAATTCTATTGCCACTTAGTCATGTTCACGCCGGGATCAATTCCTAGTGCATTAATGCCGCGAGCAGCAATTTCTTTGAGCATATCCGCTTTGTTTTGCATATCTGCATAAAATGGAGGCACCGGCGGTGCGATAATTCCACCCATCCGAGTCACCTTGAGCATCGCCTCCAAATGCCCCTCATGCAAAGGTGTCTCACGCGGGACGAGAACCAACTTGCGGCGCTCTTTGAGCACAACATCAGCAGCGCGTGTGAGCAGGTTATCCGAGAAAGAATAGGCCACACCTGATAGTGTACGCATGGAGCATGGCGTGATGATCATACCGTCAGTGTGGAACGAGCCGCTTGCAATAGCGGCTGTCATTTCATCAGGTGCGTAGGTGATGGATGCAAGTGCTTTGAGCTGCTCAACACCATCCTTGCCAAGCTCATGTTGGACAGAAGCAACGGCTCCTTTTGAATGCACCAGATGCGTTTCGACACTCAGCACTTTCAGGATTTCCAGCGTTTTCAGAGCAAGTTGAGCTCCGGATGCGCCCGATACTCCGACAATGATACGCTTCGTCATGCAGCCTACTCACTTCCTTCAGGAGAATTCTTTATCTCTGAAGGGGTGATAGCATCCTTTGGTTGATCCTGGTTTTGTTTTTTAGGCAAGCCACCGGGGAACAGTTCATCCCAGCGATCTTCAACCTTCTTGGTCAGCTCTTCCGGCATACGCATCACTTCTGGCCAGTCAGTGCGCGTTTCTGATCCGATTTTGGTCGTTGCATCAATACCAAGTTTGCCTCCCAGACCCTCCAAACCAGATGCAAAATCCAATGTGTCGACAGGCGTGCGATCCAGAACAACGAGATCACGAGATGGGTCCATGCGGGTGGCAACGGCCCACATCACATCGCTCCAGCTTCTGCAGTCTATGTCTTCATCAACGGTGATGATCAGCTTGGTCATGGTGAATTGAGGCAGCAGCGACCACATGCCCATCATCACGCGGCGTGCCTGACCGGGATAACTTTTTTTGATCTTGAGAACTGCAATTCGATAGGAACACGCCTCAGGCGGGAGCCATAGATCGACGACCTCTGGAATTTGTTGTTTCAGCAATGGCAAGAAAACATCGTTCATGGTTTCGGACAGGACTGCAGGTTCGTCTGGCGCTCTGCCGGTGAAGGTGCTCATGTAGACTGGATCCTTGCGGGCGCGGATACCCGATACTTTGAAAACTGGGAACTGATCAGGGTCGTTGTAGTAGCCGGTATGGTCCCCGAATGGGCCTTCCTCAGCTGTTTCTAATGGCTCCGCAAAGCCCTCCAGAACAATCTCAGAGGATGCTGGCACATGCAGGTCAACGTGCTTACATGGGATCAGCTCTGGTCGTCCACCGGACAAGACACCGGAAATCATCAGTTCGCTGACATCGGAGGGTGTTGGTATGACAGCTGACAAGATTGTTGCAGGATCAGCACCAATGACAACGGCAACCGGCATACGCTCGCCACGTGCCTGCCAGAGGCGATGGTGGGCTGCTCCACCACGCATGGCGAGCCAGCGCAGGATTGCTTTGTCTTTGCCGATGACTTGCGCACGGTAGATACCCAGATTGTACTGAGAGGGATCATCTTTTCCCGGAGGGCGGGTGATAACGATGCCCCATGTGATCAGCGGGCCGGCATCGTTTGGCCAACACATCTGCACAGGGAACTGTTCCAGATCAACCGGCATGTCTATCAGTGGAGATGACCGCAAGCGTTTTGGACGAGCTGCCCAAGCTGCCTTAGCAACAGGTAGCGCATCGATGAAGCCTTTTAGGCCCTTTGGCGGTTGCGGCGAGCGAAGATAGGCCAGAAGTTCACCTAGGGCCGGAAGCTCATCTGGTGCACAGCCGAGCCCTAGAGCGACGCGCTCTCGCGTGCCGAACACATTGGTCAGAAGCGGCATTTTGCTGTGCGTTCCCGAACATGTGATCGTATTATCAAACTGAAGCACGGGACCGCCCTGCTCAATCACCTGACGATGGATTTCTGTCGCTTCAAACTGAGCTGAGACCGGCGCCTTTACTCTCACAAGCTCCTGCTTTGCTTCCAATACATTGAGAAAGCTGGAGAGTGTCTCGAACTTCTTTTCGGTACGCCAATACATGCCATTTCCAGATTACTAGGCAAACTCGGGATCTGTTCGCTGGGTTAACACACATTTGAAGGGTGTTGTCGCTCTGGTCCTTGACCTCCATCAATGATGAGTTCCGCTAGGATTAATAGGAGAGGATACTGATCAGTGGAGATTAAAGTATGTTCTTTAAACCGGACCGAGGCCTGTTTCCTCCTGCCCTGCAAAAAGCTCTCGGCATATTGCCGGTTCCTCCGCTTGGCTTTGCTCTGACCCGAGCTGTGCGTCGGCTTGCCCATAATCGCCCAGACCTCTTCGAGCGTTTGGACACATACAAACGCACGCATTTCATAATCGACCCGATTGATATCCCGCATGTCTTCCGCATGATCCCGAATGGCGAACATGCAACGGTTGAGATGTTCAAGCGTAAAGATGCGCCTGATGGTGCGGCGCGTATTTCTGGACCACTCATCGTCCTGTTAGGGCTGGTTGATGGCACCTACGATGGTGATGCCGTTTTCTTTACCCGCGATCTGGTGATCGAGGGTGACACGGACGCTGTGCTTGCGCTTCGCAACACCATGGAGGAAGCCGATCTCTCTCCTGCTGAGTTCCTTGGTTTCAATGGTCGCCCACGTGAAGTCGTGGATGGAGCGACCAACAAGACATTAGATCATCTGCGCCGACTACTCGACGCACCAACTGCCACTTCCTGATTGCCGCTGCAGGGTGAAGGCGCCCTGCGCGAACCAAGTGGTTCACTCTGTTATTTTCTGGAAGGTGTTTTATGCTTGGACAGCGCAACGATAATAATCCGTCACTGGAGCTTGTTTGCCCAGCCGGTACACCAGCTGCTCTTAAAGCCGCCGCAGAAGCGGGCGCACACAGCATTTACTGCGGTTTGCGCAACGAAACCAACGCTCGAAACTTCCCCGGTCTGAATTTCTCTGAAAAGGAGCTGAATGCCGGGGTTCGCCTCGCTCACAAGCACGGTTCGCACGTTCTTGTTGCTGTGAACACGTTTGCCCGGGCGGGTGACACACACATCTGGAAGCGCGCGGTTGATGCTGTTTCTGCATCTGGTGCTGATGCGATCATTGCTGCCGATATTGCAGTGCTTGACTACGCACAAGAGAAGCATCCGAACCTGCGTCTGCACCTTTCCGTACAAGCTGCTGCGGCAACACCGGAGTCAATCAGCTTTTATCAGGATACCTTTGGCGTGCAGCGTGTGGTTCTTCCACGTGTCATGTCCGTTGAAGAAATCGTCAAGCTCAATAAAGAGGTCACGGTCGAGACTGAAGTCTTTGTGTTTGGCGGCCTATGCGTGATGACGGAAGGGCGCTGCGCTTTGTCTTCATACGCTACAGGCAAGTCTCCAAACCTGACTGGCGTTTGCTCCCCTCCAGGCGATGTTTCTTACGACGAGGACGGCAGCAATCTTTATGCCCGTCTGGGCGGCTTTACCATTGATGGTTTTGGTGAAGGCGAAACTGCTGGATACCCAACGCTTTGTAAGGGACGCTTTAAAGCAGAGGGAGAAACCTCCTACCTGTTTGAAGACCCTGTTAGCCTGAATGCTGCAAGCTTGTTGCCGCGCCTTCAAAAAGCAGGTGTGACCGCAGTTAAGATTGAAGGTCGCCAGCGCGGTAAAGCCTACATTTCACAGGTAGTGAAAGCCTTCCGTGCAGCTGTTGATGCCATGGATGCAGGCGGCAATGCGGAAGAAGAAGTTTCAGCCATGTTGAGCGCAATGACAGAAGGTGGACGCGAAACCACCGGCGCCTACAAAAAGATCTGGAGATAAGGACCAATCATGAGCAAGATCGAACTTTCCATTGGTCCTAACTTCTTCAACTGGTCCAACGAAAAACTCGTCGACTTTTATGCGCGTGTAGCAGATGAAGCTCCAGTTGAGCGCGTTTACATTGGCGAAGTTATTTGTGGCAAACGCATGCCGTTTAACGACAAGGTGTGGCCTGAGATTTATGAGCGCCTCACCAATGCAGGTAAAACAGTTGTCTTCTCAACGATTGCGCTGCCCGTCACCATGCGTGATCGTAAGTCCATCAATGCCCTTTCAGCAGATTGCGAACTGGTAGAAGCTAACGATATTGCGAGTGTTCATAAACGCTCTGGTGAACCTTTCGTTGGTGGGCCGTTCCTCAACATCTACAATGAGCAGACAGCGAAGGTTCTCATAAACCTGGGTATGGAAACGTTCTGCCCGCCCGTTGAACTGCCGATCAAGTCTGTTGAAGCGATTGCGCAGGCTCTGCCAGATCTCACCATCGAGCTGTTTGCATTTGGTCGTCTGCCACTGGCTGTCTCTGGTCGCTGCTACCATGCACGCGCTCACAAGCTGCATAAAGATAACTGTCAGTTCATCTGTGACCGTGATCTTGACGGCATGGATGTGACGACACTGGATGATCAGAAGTTTCTTGCAGCGAATGGTATTCAGACACTGTCTCACAGTGTTCAAGCCATCACGCTTGGCCGCGACGAGCTTTTGACAAAAGGCGTTGGCCGCTTGCGTCTTTCACCGCATGATATTGATATGATTGCGATTGCCGAGATCTATCGTGATCTTGTTGACGGAAAGATTGAAAGTACCGAGGCCGTAGCACGTCTGCAAACACAACAGCTGCCAGGTGCGCTGGCAAACGGATATGTGACCGGAAAACCCGGACACCTCTGGGAAGCAGACTAAGATTTCAGGAAAGGCGGGGCTTCGGTCCCGCTTTTAGTTTGACGGGACCATTCCGCTCATCACGTCAAAGATCATTTTACAGATTTGCTCTGCGGCCTCAGCACGCAAGCTTTTCTGAAACTCGACAGCTTCCGCCGCTTTGCCTTCTTTGATGAACTTCAACAGCTCCCAATGCTCTTGCGCGGAGTTGACAGGGGCACCATGCGCTTTCAGCAGCATGTTGCGTGCGCGTTGCGATCTGTCCCAGAGCTGTAGGAAGACAGTTTCCAGATGCACGTTGCCGCTAAACTTGACGACATCCTCGTGAAACTTCTTGTCAGCAGATGTCCAAACGCTGAGGTCTCCACGTTCAAGTGAGAGATCCATCAGGGTAACAGAGTCCTCCAGTGCACGCGCCTGCTTTTCGCTAATTGGCTTTTCAGCAAGCTTGCGAATGGCAAGTCCTTCAACAACTTCAAGGATCTCATAGATCTCTGAGATATCGCCGACGGTGATTGGAAGAACGCGCATACCCTGACGCGGGCGCATTTCCACGAGCCCGTCTTTCTGCAGCATTAGCATGGCCTCACGCACTGGCGTACGGCTCATTTCCAGCTGGGTAGCCGCTTCCTGCTCGAGCACCTGCGTACCCGGACCGAGCCGGTTTTCGAGGATTGCTTGCTTCAGTTTGCGATAAGCGATGGAGACGTTAGACGTGGACGAAGGCATTTCCAAAAGGTGAGTTCGAGTAAAGATCGTTTTTCTCTATCACCCCCCTTCTGCATTGTCGATATTTCCGCTAAGTCATGATAAATTGCATTGCACATATAAAATTAATTTTATCTATAGAACCCATAGGGTTCGGCCATTTACTCTAATCAGAATTGATTATTTAAAACCACGCTTAATCCGTGGGTTATCCCTGCCAAAACGTGACTGCGTAATACACAAACAGGTATCGGGCAACTTTGCCGATTGCGACCAGCACCAGAAAGTTCATGAATTTCATGCGCAAAGTGCCGGCAATGAGTGTGAGTGGGTCGCCAATGATTGGCACCCATGCGAGCAACATTGAGGCTTGTCCATATCGCTTAAACCAGCGCACAGCTTGCTTGAATTGATGCTCTTTTACCGGGAACCACGACCGGTCTTTATAGTGAGACAGAAAACGTCCGCAATACCAGTTGAACACTGAGCCGGCGACATTGCCCAGCGAAGCCGATGCGATCAAGATCACCGGATCCCAGCCTCCCGCTAGTAACAAGCCGCTGAGGACTGCCTCTGATGAGCCCGGAGCTAGCGTGGCAGCTAGAAATGAAAACGCAAACAAGCCACCATAAACACCAAGAGCCACGAGCATCTTAAGAAAAACTCCAAATCACTTGAGCAGTAATATTTCACAGCATATTGAGCCATCCTCCTGTGCACGCTATGAAGGGGCTCGTTTTGCTTGAGCGCATTTTTCCGATCAATTGCAACTAATTAAATGGAAAGCGCTGAAGGAGCTCTATGCTAAGACAAACAATTCGGAAATAAGGCATTCCGACTAGTTCTGGGGGAGAACATGGATAAACAACAGAAAATAAGTGTTGTCGACATGCATACAGGCGGCGAGCCGCTTCGTATTGTAACCGACGGCTATCCGGAGATCCCCGGCGACACCATTTTGGCAAAGCGTCGCTATGCACGAGATAACCTTGACCACCTCCGGCATTTTTTGATGTTTGAGCCTCGTGGTCATTTCGATATGTACGGCGCGATCCTCGTTGAACCGTCTCACCTGGATGCTCATTTTGGTGTGCTCTTCATTCACAATGAAGGTTACAGCACCATGTGTGGTCATGCGGTGATTGCTCTGGGGCGATACGCAATTGATCATGGGCTGGTTGAGGCCAAGTCGCCCATCACTGAAGTGCGCATTGAATGTCCTTGTGGGTTGGTTGTTGCTTCCGTCGAGGTCGATAACGGTGTTCCTGATGCAGTCTCCTTCCATTCCGTGCCAGCATTCCTTCACTCCCGCGACGTGACGGTTGATGTGAAAGGCATGGGTGAGCTGACCGTCGATGTCTCCTATGGAGGCGCATTTTATGGTCTGGCGCCTGCTTCTGCGTTTGGCTTGGATGTACAGAAATCCCGAACACGTGATCTGGTTGATGCTGCAAACGCCGTTAGCAATGCTATCCGTGCAGCAGTGACGCTTCAGCATCCGGATGATGCTGATCTTGCATTCCTGTATGGAACTATCCTGACAGATGGAAATGACGCTTACAGCGCTGACCCAACTGCGAACATCTGCGTGTTTGCTGACAGCCAGGTAGACCGCAGCCCAACCGGGTCCGGTGTAACCGCACGATTGGCTGCACAAGCCGCTAAGGGTCTGATTAGCAAAGGGCAGACGCGGCGATTTGAGAGCCTGATTGCAACAAGCTTTGAAGGCACTTATTTCGCGGATGCCAAATGCGGACCACATGATGCGATCATCGCGCAGGTAGCAGGCAAAGCACATTACAGCGGAGAAGCAACCTTCTGGCGGGAAAATGATGACCCTGTTGGTAACGGCTTCCTGCTGAGATAACTCTCTGTAGTTTTTCAGGTTTCGATGAAGTTTCGAAAAATAACAGGCTCCGCTTTCTCACCAGAGAGCGGAGCCTGTTGTTTTTTGCTGGAAATGCCTGCGGGTTAAAGCTAGAAAATACGAAGAAATTCAAAAAGATAACCGAAACTTTTCGGTAGCAATCGGGGGTGATCAGCAATGGCAGTTGATCCTAAGCGTTTTCTGAGTGGCCTGTTTCATGCGGCCATTGAATCCGCTCAACCTGAGAAATGTATCCCGAAGTTCTTACCTGACACTCCCAAAGGACGGCTCATCGTTATTGGTGCAGGGAAGGCCTCTGCAGCCATGGCACGGGCCGTAGAAGATAACTGGCAAGGAGATCTCAGCGGTCTCGTAATCACTCGTTATGGCTATAACGTTCCCTGCAAGTCCATCGAAATTATTGAAGCTGCGCATCCAGTGCCTGATGACGCGGGATTGGCTGGTGCCAAGCGCATGTTGAAGCTTGTTTCTGATCTTTCTGCTGATGACACAGTTCTCTGCCTCATTTCCGGTGGCGGTTCTTCGCTCCTACCTTTGCCGTTTGAGGGGCTTTCGCTGGAAGACAAGCAGTGCATCAACAAGGAGCTGTTGCGGTGTGGCGCTACGATCAGCGAAATGAACTGTGTGCGGCGACATCTCTCGCAGATTAAAGGGGGACGTCTGGCTGCTGCGTGCCATCCTGCTAAAGTGATTAATCTACTGATCTCCGACGTTCCGGGTGATGATCCGATTAACATTGCGTCTGGCCCAACGGTTGCAGATCCAACCACGTGCGCAGATGCGATGGCGATTGTGGAGCGGTATAAGATTGGGTTGCCTGTAAGAGCATTGGAGGTTCTTGAAAGTGGCGTTGGTGAAACACCGGATAAAAGCGACCTGCACCTCGGATCTGTTGAGACGCATATGATCGCTACACCGCAGTTGGCGCTGGAAGCCGCAGCATCTGTTGCCGAGAAACAAGGTGTTCCAGCTTATATATTGGGTGACAGCGTTGAGGGTGAGGCTACGGATGTAGGTATTGTGATGGCCGGGATTGCCAAGCAGGTTGCCTCGCATGGACAGCCGTTCAAAGCCCCTTGTGTGTTGCTTTCTGGTGGTGAGACGACAGTCACGCTCAAGGGCAATGGTCGTGGAGGGCGGAATGTGGAGTTCTTGCTCTCACTGGCGGTTGCATTAGATGGCCAGCAGGGTGTCTACGCGCTCGCTGGAGATACAGACGGTGTTGACGGGATTGAGGAGATTGCAGGGGCTTACTGTGATCCCTCTACCCTACAAAGAGCCTGGGGCAAGGAGATCAATCCGCGGCTGTCACTTGCTGACAATGACGGGCACGGGTTCTTTGAAGCAATTGGCGACAGCGTCATCACTGGCCCAACTCTGACAAACGTGAACGATTTTCGTGCGATCTTGATAAGATAGTGCCCGAAGCTCTTTAAGTCTCTGCGAGCCTCGGGCAACAAATTAAGGACCCCAGGCTCTGACGCCCTCAACTTTTATTGGACGAACGCGAGCACATCCCTGACTCATAAGGGTACGTTCAACATCTGCATTCGAATATTCACGACCTTGAATCGCAGGAACTCTAACAGTCCATGGACCTGCCGCCGCTACAGGGTTCTCACCTTCAATCCGTGTTCTGTTGGGCAGACATCCCAAGATATAGTTGCGCATGGTGTCTACAACTGGGTTACGCCCCCTGCCACCAAATCGGAATTCAAGTACGTGATCGGATGCAGCATACGCAGGTGTTGTTGGCATCGCTGTCAGCCCAGTTACAATAATCAGCGCTGTAATGTGGCAATATTGTCTTAGTTTCATTTTTTTCTTCTTTATTCTGTTTAACAGACAGAAGCATTTTGCTTCGCAAGCTAAGACGAGTAACGCTGACTTTTGTGAAACTAGATAAGCTTACAACACGCCAATACGATTTCAGATAATGTAGATCATTCGCAATATCGATCAGATCGTTCAGGGCAGTAGACGTTTAAGCACCTCTCATCCATAATTGGATGATGCTTGATACGCTCAGTGACATCCTTACCCGCCTTTCCGTCAAAGGCACGCTTTACTTCCGCACCTCTTTTACGGTGCCGTGGGGCGTTGCCGTGCCTTCCTTTGAGAATGTAGCCCGCTTTCACTTTGCCCACCGAGGAGATTGCATGGTGCGGGTGAAGGAGACCGGCAAGAAAGTGTTGCTCGCTCAAGGTGACTTACTGATCGTTCCTCATGGTGCCGCGCATGACATCTATTGCGGGCGCTCTGAAGAGGAAGTCATCCTGCCGCTGGATCGTGTTCTGGAGCTTTCCGGTTACAACGGTGAAGGTGTGTTGGTTTACGGCGGGGAGCAGGATGAACGTGAGACGCAATTAATTTGTGGTCACATTTCGCTAGCCCGCAATGCTCGCCATCTCATTTTTGATCAACTGCCTGATTACATCCATATATCAAACTATGGTGAAGCTGCTGGGCGTTGGATGGAGGCTACACTGCGGCTGATAGGAGATGAAACACATGGCACGCGCCTTGGCGGTGACCTGATCGCACTAAAAATGACCGAGGTTTTGTTTGCTCAGGCGCTGCGCAGTTTCATTGAGCAGGAAGGTGAAAAGCACCTCGGGCTTGCCGGGTTTGCTGATCCGCAGTTGAGTAGAGCACTGGCGGCCTTTCATAAGGCGCCTGCGCGCGAGTGGAGTGTAGAGGGTTTGGCGCGGGAGGCCGGCCTTTCGCGAACTGGATTTGCGACGCAGTTTTCCAGCAAGATGGGCCTTACACCCATGCAATACCTGACGAGTTGGCGCATGCAGATTGCTCAGCAGGGCTTGGTCGATGATCAGATGAGCGTGTCTGAAGTGGCAGCGCTTGCCGGATATGCTTCTGAATCTGCATTTACGCGGGTTTTCAAGAAGGAAGTAGGTTTAACACCAGCGGCGTATCGCACATCTCATTGAGAGAAATCAGCTCAATTGTTCC
This sequence comes from Pseudovibrio sp. Ad5, assembly GCF_001623095.1. Taxonomy (NCBI): domain Bacteria; kingdom Pseudomonadati; phylum Pseudomonadota; class Alphaproteobacteria; order Hyphomicrobiales; family Stappiaceae; genus Pseudovibrio; species Pseudovibrio sp. Ad5. The sequence continues at coordinate 93,278 of NZ_LMCH01000066.1, forward strand.
ATATTTATATCCATTCTGAACGATCTGCATATTTCTTTGAACGTCCTGAAATTGAGCAAAACGGGGGCTTCTCCTAATCTGACTGTGCCTAAAACGAAAGACCGACACAGTCAAAAAGGAACCCTGTCATGTCCCTCCGTTTCGTTACAAAAAGCATCCATGCTTATCTGGATTATCCCGTTGCCTTTGCGTTGATCGGTTTGCCCTTCATTCTTGGTCTTGGAGCAGCCAATCCATTGGCACTCTGGCTATCTGTTGGCACAGGCACAGCAGCGTTGATCTTGACGCTTCTGACAGATCATCAGTTCGGTGTGCTCCGTGTGCTGCCTTACAGTTTCCATCTGGCCGTTGATGGAGCGGTTGGAGCGCTATTCCTGTTGGCCCCTTTCCTCTTCGGCTTTACCGGCCTGGACGCCGCTTACTACTTCGCAAACGGCTTGGCGGTTGTGATTGTTGTGAGCTTGCACAAACCAGAGACTGAGATGGCAACGGCTTGAAGCAAAGCCCTCCACGGCTTGCCCAGCCAATAAACCGTAGGTGTCTGAGAGAGACCTGCGGTTTATCCTGTTTTTGCTGAAGCTCTTGCCAATGCAGGTTCCGAATAGCCTTTCCAGAAACTGTATTGCGTCAGGAACAAGCCAACGCGATAAATAAAGTCCGCAAAGATTACACCTGCCAGTCCGTAACTCATTGAGACGCCGAATACATAGGCCAGTGGCAAAAATATAAGCCATTGCGTGATTGCTGAGACCGTCCAGGCTCGCCCGAACAGTTGGGCACCTTGCAGAACATAGTTCATCACTGCTCCTGCAATGTTGATTGGTAAGATTAAGCAGGAGAGAGTGAACACCATAATGAGTTGTGGTTCATCCAATGCTTCTCCCAACAAAAGGAGCAGGACGTCCTCAGAGAGCACCATGACGAGCAGAGCGTAGATGACAATTGGGTAGGCCGCGCCTGAGATCATCTTCAGGCCAACTTGTTGAGCTCTCGACAGGTCTTTAGCCCCAACTGCCTGACCTACCTGACTGATCGCGACGCTTCCCAAAGCATTTGCCACATAAATCGGGATGAGTGTTGCCTGAGTGATAACCTGATAGACGGCCAAAGCTAAAACACTGAGATGCCCGACAATCCAATAGCTTGAGAAAATGCCAAGAGCATAGATTGTGCTTTGGGAGGCTGACAGGAATGCCTTCTTCAAAATCTCAGCAATCAGAGGCAGAGATAGTACGCCAAGCCTGAGTTTTTGCTGCGAGATCGCTTGTAGGGCTGCTGACACATAGAACACCGCTGCAAGCGCGAATGCGATGAAGGTGCCAAACCCAACTCCTGAAATTCCCAGTTTAGGAGCTCCAGCCCAACCAAATGCCAGTATGACAGTTGCAACGGCATTCACGATCTGCGTTCCAATGCCGATGTAGGAGACTGTCCACGCCTTACCGACAGCAATAAGCAAGCCGCGGGAGGCACCGCACATATAATAAAACGGCGTCGCATAGAGGAGAAACTCCAGGTATCGCCTTGAGGCTTCTCTAACCTCAGCGTCTGGATTCATGAAAATGAGTATGTCTTCGAGAAAATAGATTGAAGCTGCTGTTAACAAGAGGCCAAAGCTTACGCCCAAGATCAGACAGATCACAAACGCGTCCAGCACTTCGTTGTTTTCTCGACTGGTCAGAAATCCAGCAGTGAAGGATTGGATTGCGATGGAAAAGCCGTTGGAGAATGAAAACAGGACATAAAACATCATGCCACAGATGCCGACTGCGGCAACAGCGGATGCACCGAAATAGCTGGAGACGTAAGTGTCTGTCCAGTTGGTGAACAAGGCAGCGCTGCCAGTGAGGAAGAGCGGTAATGCCCGCAAATACATATGCTTAAACGAAATCATCGAAGTATGGATTACCGGAGGAAAGGTAGGAACTTAACTTAGCCAGCATACACCGTTCCCATGAGAGCGATAGATGAAAATAAGTAATTCAACCTATATTTTACCTTAGCTCTCAACCTGCCTCCGTTTTTCTACATTTTCTGAAAGTAACTGTTCCGATCAGCACAGTAGCTCCTCTGTAGAAGTGCCAATCTCAACTGCATTGAGATCTTCATTCCAAGATCTCTTCCACTCATGGTGAGGAGTATGCCATGGCTGAGACGACTGCATTTGATGAGTTGGTTCGGGCGTTTTCGTCCAGTTTTGATCTGGACCTGCCAGAATCGTGTAGTGGTGCCTATTTTTTCTGCGTCGATGAGCGCAGTCATCTGATTTTGTGCCAACATCATGAGGATTTTATCATGATGGCGCTGACGAGTGGTCTGCGCAAAGTTGACCTTTCTGCTGACCAAGCTCTCATGCTTTTGAAAAGCAACGGCAACGCATTCACTCAGCCACATATCATCGCGTCGATCACCGGACAGCGCGTTTCTCACTGGACTGAGGTTTCTACGGGTGGTGGCGTCGAGCTTATGCGCAAGGCGTTTGATCTGCTGCTTGATGCAAACGCACGACTGGAGCGCGCGCAGCCTTCTGCTGACGAGAGCGCAGACGATGTAATCCATGTGCCTTTGCCCAAGTACGGCTCAGACATGGTGATCATTGGTTCCTGACCACTCTGACAAATCAATAGAATTTACTGTTTTCACGTTGGTGTTCCGGCACTCCTGAACAATGGAGGCCAACACCGGGAATTTATGAGGTGTCCCGTGGGTCGTTCTCCAATTCATTCAAAAATTTCGCAGCCTCAGGTCAATCCAGACCAACAAGGGGCCACACCTAAGAAAACAACCAGTTCTCATAAAGGGCATATGCTGGGCCATGCCGAGCCAAAGAATGTGCATCGCTTGCTGGATCAGCTGGATGAGCTGAACGGAAAATCTACAAAGCACAGCCGTCCAGCAAAGGCCGGGGCGAAAGACCCTCAATTGCGCCCACTCGCTTATCACAAGCATCATAAACCGGAGGGTGAACCATCTAACCCGACGGATGGAATGTCACGCGCCGCAAAGAAGCTTCGCTATGAAGGCTACCGATTACCTCCAGAGAAGTTGATGGGGCACGGTGCGAGTAATACCGAGGCGTCCTCACAGCAGAGTGCAAAGCCAGTTCCAACCGAAGCAGAATCCCCGCTCACTGCACATGCGAACACGCTTGATCACATGACATCAGATCCTGATCTGAGCGATTACGTTATTGTTGACACTCCCAAGCCTGAGGGAAGCCAGACGGCTGCTGTCAACGGCACGTCCCAAGCTGTTGGGCAGCCTAAGTTGGAGACTGTTGAGCAACCATCTGCACCTCAGCCACGCAGCGAACCATTAGAGTTAAAACCACATCCGGCAATGCTGGCTATGCATGAGTTGGATTTGGCGGTGAGCCCGGAGCTTGAGCAGCAATTCCAAGCGTATCAAGAAAAGAAAACGGCCTTTATCAATGACCCGACAGGTACTGCACATGAAGGACCGGAAGCTGCAAAAAAGCAACGACTGATCACAGGTCTGTTGGGTATGGCTCAAGACAAGGCTGACACATATCTGCGTATGCAGTTTAGAACCGGGCTGGACAATGATGCACGTGCGTTGGCCAAGCAAATCTTTGAAGATGCCGCTCATGATCCTCGCTTCCTTGCCTTCCTGAAGGTCGCAGCACTGGCTGCACCAGAGGATTTATCCAGTAATCACAAAGAGCTGCTGGTGTTCCTGAGCCAGAACTTGAAGGCCCTGAACAAAGAAGTTGTTGGCGATGTCAACACGCTCTTGCGCCAGAATGCTTTTAGCAAGGGTTTGAGTGAAGCAGTCGATACTGCCAGAGCACACGCTGTGACCGAGCAGGATGTGCGTTATCTGAATGATATCGAGAAAGATGTTGTTGCTTATCGAATGGCAACTTCCAAGCAGCTGGGCGAAGCGCTGAATGCCAGCAATGATTTGCTGGCTGCCATGAGCTTTGGAGATGCGATCCTTTCCAGCACAGAAAGCCTCTCACATGAGAATGGCCGGGCGCAGTACGCGTTGGCCAGCCTACGTGAGGTGGCATCGCAGTTGACTGAGCAGCATCTGGCGGACCATCACAGCGCCAAGAAGACTGAGGCATGGATCGCTAAGCAGCCGTGGGCGGCGCTGATCTCCGTTTCCATTCAGAAAGATGGCGGATATTACGACATCAACACAGAGCTGCGTCACGATCCTGCTCCGAGAACAGTAGGCAACAGTACATTCTTCGACAACAGTGATGTGGTTCCGCAGCAGGGACTGACGAAGAGTGAGTTGCGCGATAAACCTCAACTGGTTTTGAATGGCCTGCGCTCCAATGAGATGATGGAGGCCCTGAAACTGGTGCCGACTGGTGAGGATGGCGTAGATGAACTGCCGATCGTTAAAAAGCCAAGTGATCTGGCGATGGCTTGGAGCAGTACGCTCGTAGCGGCTAAGCAACGGGGTGATAACATCTCGGCCATGTTGCCAGACTACTTCATTCTGAAGCAGGTTCGCTATCACAAGATTGAAGGCTTCCTGATTGAGAACGATATGCTTGAGCCAGCCTGGGTGGTTGAATACAAGCCGACCTCTCATACCATGTCAGAAATCGGCAAGATGAGAGCGCTGCCGCAAGCTGCTGCCAAAAACCTCGCATCGCTGACTGTCAATCTGAATGAATTGAAAGACAGTCAAACCAAGCAATCCGGCGAGCTTTCTTCTATGAGAGAGCGTCTGGACACCTTCTTGAGCACAAAAGGTAATGGCCTGCTGATGAGTTTTGGCAAGGCTCATTTTGCGCTGGATAAGCTGATGGAGCATGTTCGCGATGACGTTCATGCACGGATTGAAAAATCGGGTGGGAGCCTGAAGAAGATCCAGAAATGGATTTCAGAGCAACCTTGGGTCGCTTTGTTTGATGTTTCCATCACGCGTCCTGAAGGAGGCAAGAAGAGCGAGTATCTGATTTCTGTCAAGCAGAAGACGGCTCCAGAACCTGCCAAACCAGATTACACAACAGTTACAGTTGAAGATCCGGAAACGCAGGAAGCAAGCGCAACAGCTCAGGAGACGCCTGATGAATTTCCGGGGCTGACAGGTTCCTTGCGGGCTTTATTACAACCGGAAACGCGGACGCAATTGATCCTGAAGCCAACAGGTGAAATCAGCTTGGGTGCAGAGATTGTCGATAAGCCAAGCAAACTGGCACGTGAGTGGGGTGAGCTGCTCGCCAAGAACAGCCATGCTCAGGATGAGCTGCCAGATTTTCTGGAGTTGCGTGAGGTTCAGTATCACAGCGAAACCAGAAACGTCTTCCGGAAAGGTCATCTGAAAACGTGCTGGGTGCTGGAGTTCAAGCCGGACGCTCTGAATGCTGGTAGGAGCTAAAGCTTGGGGAGTGCGGTCAACTGACTGCACTCCTGATCTTTAATCGTCAACGCTTGTAGATGATTGGGAACCAGTCTTCTCGCAGGATTTGCCCTGGCTTCATATCATGACCCGGGAATGGCGGAGATGTGCGGCCCGGGCGTTCGATATAACGGGCATCGTCGCCCAGCAGACGCAGTGAGAATGCGCGGCGGCGCTGTTCAGTGGTATTACCGCGTGCGCCGTGCAGCGTGTAATAGTTGAACGCGACTGCATCACCCGGTTCCATCTCCCATTCGCGGATCGGCATTCCTTCTGCATCAGGGTCCGGGATTGGCATATACTCGTCGCTGTCGCCATAAAAGTTCTGCTCGGACAGCCAGCGAATTGGCAGCACGGGCTTTTCCCAAAGATGAGAGCCAGCAACACTGCGCAAGGTGGCGCCGGTTACCGCGTCCATTGGCGACCAGAAGCTGACGGTTTGCTGTCCCTCAACAAAGTAGTAGGGTCCATCCTGATGCCATGGCGTTGCTTTGGAGGTTCCCGGTTCTTTGACGAGTACGTGGTCGTGGAACATCTGAACGGTTTGGGATTGCATCAGGTCTGCTGCTGCTTCTGCCGCTGGTGAGTTGTTCACCACCTCGACAAACTCAGGAATACGCTGCCAGTTGCAGTAGTCATCAAAGAAGCGACCGCCCTCGCCTTCCTTCAGGTTTTCTGCTGCATATTCTCCCGGCTCTGCCATGTTCCGCTCAATACCAGCCCTGATCAGATCTACATGATCCTTAAAGAGGCCCTTGATCAGTACAACACCTTCGCGCTGGTAGGTATCGATGTGGTCCTGAGTGATAAGTGAAGATAGCATAGCCCCGTCCAGTCTGTTAGCGAAGCCGACAGTCTGGACGAAGAGTCACGCTGGATAAATACAACTTATGCTAGGCGATCTGGAGATTTTCTCAGGCAACCGTTGCGAAGGGCTGACCGACTTTAACCAGAGTTTCTTTACCTGCAGCACTGTTGGCGACAAGATCTTCGCTAAAGTTTACCGCACCCGGCTCAAACAAGACAACAACTGTTGAGCCACCAAACTTGAAGTAGCCTTTTTCATCCATCTTAGCGACGTGGCCGGAAGTCTTTGTGTTTACAATGCTACCGACACCAAACGCGCCGACTTCCACGTAGCACATGGTGCCCGCATTTTCGGTCTTGAGCAGTGTGTAGCTGCGTTTGTTTTCGCCGAACACATCTGGACCAGCGCCCAGAGCAATCGGGTTTACAGAGTGGTAGGCACCCTGAAAGTCTCTTGCGTTAACAATTTCGCCCGCACAAGGGAAGTGATAGCGGTGATAATCTGCCGGGCACAGGCGCACGATTGCCAGTGAACCACCGATAAAGCGATCTGCGATATCTGGCAGCATTTTGCGGATGGAGAATGGATGGCCTTTCACTGGGGTAAAGGTGTCTTCATCCAACTTAGGGAAGACCAATACACGACCATCCGCCGGGCTAACGATGGTGTTTGCGCCAATATCGAACGGGCGTGTGCCTTCTTTCAGGTGACGGATGAAGAACTCATTAAAAGACGCAAAGCTCTCCTGCGGGTCTGCAAACTCTGCTGTGTCGATGTTCAGCTCATCAATCGCGCTCTGGATTTTGCCTTTGGAAAGCGGGCTGTCATAATACCAGCCCATGGCCTTGCTGAGCGCAGCGGAGCGGAACAACAGCTTTTCGATCAGGCTTGAGCTGGAATCCTGATAGGCCCAACGGATCCACTTCTCCCCCAGAACCGTTTCTTCAAACTCTGTGCCGGTTTCACGGTCAATAACGATAATGGGTTGTTTCTCAGACATCTGGCAGCCTTGCTCGCAAATTACGAGGCTTTACTAGGTGAGATACTCAGAGAAGGCAAGCCGCGCGGCAAGTAACCATTCGTTTTATTTCAATATCTGCAAGTGGTCACAATTCTATCTTCACTAGTTCGCTCAAATCTCATGCCAAACGCCCGATTATGCCTCAAATCCAGAACATCAGAGACTAAGTTACAACCAACAATCCATCACGTTGCGGAGTTTCCTATGCCGGAGAACAAGCTCACTTCAGAACAGCACCACTGGGCGCAAAAGGTCTACAGGCGTTTGCAATGGAAGTTCCCATTGGTGGAGGGAGATCCCACTGAGGAGGGTGAATTTGAAGACATCCCGCTTGATGACGTTTCCCTTGATGCAACGGCTGAGAGTAATGAAGAGGTCACTCAAAAAACCGATGCGGAACCAGATGATGAGCTGACTGCCCGCAAAAAAGCGCACGATGCGGAACTCGGAAATCTCTTCAAGCGTCTCAGAAAGGCTGCCAAGTCCATCAGGGTTGCCGGAAAACGCAAACCTGTCTTTACCGAAGAGGATGAAAGTCAGGATCTTTTTGAAGCAGCTAAGGAGTTGGGAGAAGAACAGATTGAGCTGGCTAAAGATCTGGTTGGAAAAGAGGATGAGAACGGTTTCACGGATCTTGGCGCAATCAAAGCGCACACCGACAAGGCGGACCAATACCTGAAGACAATGCAATCCGCCTATCAAAAAGGGCGCGGTAATGCGGTTGAGGAGCTGGTTGAGCTTAAGAAAACTGCAGCATTGCAACAAAAGCGCGTTGAGGATGTCTACAAAGAGCGCGAGCCTGTCTTGCTCTGGAATGTGGACTTGTCTGCAGTCGATAAGGCTTATGACGCGACGCGAGATAACTTCACGGAAATGAACAGAGCGATCTCCGGTTATGTGGTGTCAGAGGTCGACAGGACGCTCTCAGTTGCAAAAGAGAGATACACTGTTCTGAAAGATGCGATGGACAGCGCAAAGCGATACGCGGATGCTGCTGGTACCGCGCTTTTGCTGAAGGTGTCGATCGCTCAGCGAGAAATTCGAGATCTGGCTGGTCAGCGCGTCACATTGGATAATAGCCCACAGCAGCAAAGTACCTTTGATAAGGTTTATGGCGAAGCAGCGGCTGCAGCAAAGAAAGCAAACGATGCAGTTCTCAGCAACCGCGGCATAGACTGTGAGAACGCGCTGGAGGAAACTGAAAAGCTCATTTCGCAGATGCAGCAGGTGTTGTTGCAGGCAGTTGTTGGAACTTCAGAAATCGAGATCACTCCACCGGAAGGTTTCGATGAGGAGGAACTCAAGAGACTTTCAGGTGAAGTCACCGCTCAGGAAAGCGCTGTTGAGGGACTTAACGGTCAACGGGATATTGTAAAAAACCACGGTGTCAACTTCCCCTCTTTCGAGGCAGCTTATCAATCTGCCCGTACGGCGATCCTAAGCGCGCGTACCGATCTCCTGGCCAAGAGTGTCCGTCTTGCTCAAGAGAGCATCATGGACATTCGTGACTGTGCGGCTGACATGCGGGACTACATAACTGAAGCGGAATCAATGCTTCAGATTCAAACTCAGCAAATTGAGGATCTTCGCAGAACACTCGAACCACTGGCAGACACGCGCAAAGACTTTGAGAGATACGCGCAGGCTGACGAGAAGTTTGGTGGCAAGCAGTTGGTCCGCTTTGATGCCCTTTGCGGTGAAGTGACTGCACTTATTGATTACGCAGAGGCCTGCGTGGGTGGCCAGCGGGTTGAGGAAGCTGATCAGGCTATTGGAAACTCACGCAATGGTTTGAAAAAACTGGAGAAAGAAACCCGTAGCTTGCAGTGGATGCCGCAGGTCAACACTGCTGCGACTGAAGCTGAAGCCCGGGAGATGCTGCAAAAGGCAATTGCACGTATCAATGTGGAACTTGAAGATTATGACAGTATGGGCAGTGTCTTCAGAGACAACGAAGAGCGGCTGATCTACACCAACCTGCATGACAAGGCTGCAGGCTTTGCCGAGCAAGCATCGGTCCTTATGGAACGGAAGAGGTTTGAGGCCTCAGAGGAAGCGCTCGACAATGCTCGTATTACGCTCGATTCCATGGAAATTGCCTATGAGCGCGGCGCGAATACTGCTGCAAAAGTTGAGGGTTATCTTGCAGATGCCGAAGCTGCGAAAGACCGGATCAATGCTGTGTATGAGCAAGGGACCGCTCTGCAAGATCCTGACCATAAAAACGACTTCCTGAGCTACAACAGCATTGCCAATGATTTCGCCTTTCAGGTGGAAGGGTTGATTGCAGAAGGTAAAGTGAGGGATGCACGGGCCATTTTGAGCAATCTCAAGGTCGCTTTGGCAAATCTGGAACGCTGCGTTACGCAGGCACCGCGGAAGAAAAAGAAAAGAAAAGCTGAACCCGCACCGAACCCAGCGCAGCAACAGGCACCTCTTGATCCTCATAGTGCGGAGCGGGCTGAGCTGGCGCAGCAATTTGATCAGACCTGCGCCGCTATCAATACGATTTTCAGTCAGGCGCGACCGCATTGTGTTGATGAGTATGTGACTGATCTGGAAGCTGCCTATGCTGGCGCGATGCAGCATCATGAAGAAGGCAGTACGGCACTTGCAGGAGATGATCTGGAAAGCGCACGTGCATCTCTTTCTGAAGCAAAGAAAGATCTGATCATCCTGCAGAAGATACAGGTCAACAGCCGACAAATCCTGAGCTCATTGTTGAATGGTTTGTCTGAAGGTGCGGCATACTACGAAAACATTATTGCCGGAATTCATCAAAAACGCGCTGAGTTTGATGCCTGGAACATCGACCTGACTTCATTTGATAGCTGTTACAAAACCTCTCAGGAAACGCTGACTAATCTTCGCAAAGCGATCAAAGACCAACTCGCCGGCTTTGCCAAAACCATGATGGACAAGATTGAGGATGACCGGAGAGCTTTTGAGGAAGCTTATGAAGCAACACGCATCGATCGGGATAATCTGCGCTCTGAAATGATCCTGGAAGTCAGTGACAGACAATCCTTATTGTCAAAGCTGTATGCCGAGCAGTATCGCTTTGACGGAAATGAAGCGCTTCTTGAGCGCTTTGCGACACATCACGCGAGGGCATTGGTTTGCATCCAGATCATGCTGGATCATCTGAAAATAGATGAAGGGAAGGAGGCGGAGAAGCAGTTCGACCAATTTAATGAGTGCGCATCGATCTTACAAGAGATGTTGCAGCAGGCTCCTGCGCCAGCTGTTGAAGAAGAAAGCAAAGACCAGACACCGGATCTTGATGCCAAGGAAGATGTTAAGATTGGCATTGAACAAATCTATCGCGAACTCAAGTCCTATGACAGAAACAAGGACCTCTTTAAGAACTCCGAGGAGCTCGCTAAATTTGAGAGCATGGTCAAGAATGCCGAAGCTTATCTCAGCAAGGCAGAAGATCTCGCCCGGATAGATGAAGCCAGGGATGCTCTTGAGAATGCCCAGATTGCTATGGAGAGCGTGCGAATTGCGTTTGAACGTGGGCAACGTACTGCTGCAAAAATCGACGGATATCAGATCAAAGTTGAGGAGCTGACTGATACCGTCAACAAACTTTTCGGCCAACGCAGTGCTATTCAGGATGATGACGATCTGGCCCTCTTTATAGACAACAACGAAACAGCCAGTGAGGCAGCTTACAAGATTGAGAGTTTCCTGAGCAAAGGCAGAGTAATGGAAGCAGAGGTGCAATTTGGCTTCCTTAACACCATTATCGCCAATATGGAGCGGAAGCTGAAGCAGCAGACAATCAAGAAACGTAAAGCCATTTTCAAGCGTCGTGGAGCTGTGCGCCACGGCAAGAAAAAGTAGTCTGCCTGTGTACATTTTCGCTGGTGTTTCAGCATTTGTTACAAGCGGTGTTTGAATACGTTTGGCAACATTTTTCTGTAATTCTGCCCCGAGTTGTTTGCATTTTAATTCGGGATTGGAACGCAGAATGAGACGCTTTTTCACGACAGGTTTGTGCCTGGTCGCCATTGCTGGTTTGGCGGGTTGCCAGACAACAACGCCCGGGCAAGGTCGTCTGGGTGGCAAAGCGGTTAACTTTGAAGTGACCGAGAATTTCTTTGGCAGTGGCGGAGCAGCGACAACGGCCACATTGCCAGATGGCGAGGTGTTTACCGGTAAGCTCGTTACTGCGAAGAGCCAGACCACCAACATTGGAGAAAGCGACTTCGATGATGGGTTTGATGATTTCGACGACTTCGATGATTTTGACGGCTTTGACGACGGGCCGTTCTTCGTCTCCACCTTCTCAACCACATACAGCCCTTATGCCCGCGGTGTTTTGTTTAGCGCGAAGCGGAGCATGCGCTGTGTTGTAACGCTTTCCAATCCGGCTGATGGTTTCTCTGATGGTGGTGTTGGGCAGTGTAAGCTCTCCACTGGAGGATCGTTCCCAGTCGAGTTTTAGAGAGCGAAATTTTTCTCACACTGTGCTTTTTGTGATTGCCGACCAAGTTGCCCCTGACCTACAGCCGGTTCAGGGGCTTTTGGCTGCGGTGACTGCGTTATTTGAAACGACTTCCAGACAGCCAAAACCGACATTTAACTTTTCGGGATTGGTGAATTACAATGAAGACTATTTTCAAGATCGGTGTGTGCGTTGCTGCTGTTGCAGTTTTGGCGGGTTGTCAGTCCACCACAACCGGACAGGGACGTGTTGTCAGCAAAGACGGCAAGAACTCCCAGAGCGTGACTTTTCAGGTGACGGAAGAATTCCTCGATGATGGCGCGGCCTCCGCTGTGGCGACTCTTTCCAGCGGCGAGTTTTTCACCGGTAAGCTGGTGACAGAAAAAAAGCAGACCGAGAGCGTTGAAGACGGGTTCTTCTATGACGATGACGACGATGATTTCTTCTCCTCCAGCTCTTCCACCACGTACAACTCAAGAGCTAAAGGCGTGCTGTTCAGCGCTGCTCGCTCCATGCAGTGCCAGATTACTCTGAGCAACCCAAGCTCTGGTTTTTCAGATGGCGGCGTTGGCGAGTGTAAGATTTCTACTGGCGAGACTGTGCCGGTACAGTTCTAAGCAGACCTTAGCTAAAGCAGTTCGCATTTAAGCTGAACTGCTTTAGCTGTTGTGCTTGCGTATCTTTATCCGAAAACCGGTTTCCACTTTTCGGAGATACACTGAAAAAGCCTGAGAAGCGCATTGCCTCTCAGGCAAGTTCAGCAGAGGTTATGCCTCTGCTCACTCTCTATGCTTGTTAGGTTTTGGTGAGGTCCAGCGCGCAAGGCTCGAGCAATTCCGATATCTTCTCGCTACATCCCTGCACATCTTCTATGTGGCTGCGCACAGTATCAAACAGCGTCAGCAACGCTTCATATTCCTGCGTGTGCTCCATGCGCTCACTCATCACCACACTCATGGAATAAACCAGATTTTTGAGGTGGTTGGATGAAAGGTTGAGCTGGTCCACTTCATTGCGAAGGGACATATGGGCACTTTTCTCATCTTCAGTTTTGGTCATCATTAAGCCTTCTCTGTTGGCTTGTTGAACAAACCACTCGACAGAAAGCTTTCGACAACCCACTGGCGAGCGGGAGGTTCGAAACCTGACAGAGACAGGCGGGTTTATTCCCCCGCGAAGGGTATTGTATTCACCGCCCTCCCGCCCATAAGCGAGAGTTTGCGTTTGAAGACCTAACTCCAGACACAAAAAGACCGCCAATAAACGGCAGCGGTGACCGCTCTGTGAGAGGTTTCGACGCCTCAAACTAAGGATGCGCCGTCTTGCTGCGGGTGTCAATGAGAGGAAATGGAATTACCCCATAAAGGCAGGGGGTTGGTGTAGGAATGGGAGCTTGAAAGACTAAGAGCGTAATTCCGCGCCACAACATTGCACAGATGCCCTTCTGCCTTTAGCATCGCATTTTAAGGATTCGTACTAACCTATTTATTTTGGTCATCGGAGAACGAGTTGAATGAACACCGCTGAATTGGAAGTTCTACTCGAAGGCGCTATAGAAACCGATAGGCTGGAATTTAAAGGGGCTATGCTTTGGGATAAGCACAGTTTAGTAAAAGATATCCTGGCTATGGCAAATCTTCAAGATGGCGGAACGATTATATTTGGTGTCGAAGATGGAACCTTCGCGAGGCAAGGACTAAACAACGACCAAATTGCGAGTTTTGACATCGATACTATGAAAGATCAAATTGCTCCATACGCTGATCCTTTTGTTAACTTTCATTGCACAATTGCGCAAGATAACGATGGTAGAAATTATGCTATCTTAAGCGTCCAGCCATTTGAGGAGCTGCCTGTAATTTGCAAGCGTGACGGAACTGACGTTAGTGCAGGAGTGATCTATTTTCGTCCTCAAAGCGGTCGTGCGCAGAGTGCTCAAGTGTCAAACTCAAATGACATGCGAAAAATTGTGGAGCTATCGATTGCTCGCAGAACGCAGCAACTTCAAATGATAGGACTATTGGAAGCTCCAGAGCAAGCCGAAGAAACTGTGACCGAAGACAACCAGCAAGACTATGATGCAGAATTGGGAGACCTCTAATGAAAGAAGGCCTCTTAGATAAAATTCGAGGTGCAGGATATTGGCGGATCAATATGCGCCCATTGCGGCCAGAGCAAAAACGTCGATCTTTTGATGACTACGAAATTTTAGTTAAGCAAAGTCGAGTTTCTCTTAGAGGGTGGGATTACCCGCACATTAGTCGCAATCCCGATAATGGTGGCTTAGAACGATTTGGAGACTATGTTGAAGCTTGGTGCGACTGGCAACATCATTCTGAGTTTTGGAGAATGTATAAGAGTTCTCAGTTTCTCTATTACAAGAATATGTGGGAAGACACAGCTGAAAGCCAAGATCGCGATAGGCCAAAGGGTAAACTATTAAGCGTCTTTAATACGATTTACCAAGTCTCTGAAATTCTCGAGTTCTCTAAGCGGCTATACGAAGCTGGTCTTTACGAAAGCGGAGTTAAACTCATTCTATCTCTTGAAAACAGTCAAGCTAGGCAGTTGTGGTTCAGCAAACCAGAAAGAGGTGCATTTTTCGATGAGAAAAGGCTCAATATTGAAAGATTATTGATTGAAAGAAGCATTACGAAAGTGGAGCTAAGTCAATACTCCAATAAAGTCGCAACTGAGGTTATTATTGAGATTTTTGATAACTTTGGTTGGAATCCAGATAAACACCAAATAGAAGTCGAGCAGCAAAACTTTTACAGCAAAAATTGGTAGCAACTACCCTCGCTCCTCATTCCACCTTTTCCGGCATGCCTTTGCCGTTGTTCCACCAGCGGTTTGGGTTGGTGCTGTTGGGGTTGTAGGCGGCGCGGCTGGCCCAGTCTTCGCGCAGGAAGATGACGGGTTCTTCGTAGTGGTGAGCGTAGATTATGGCGTCCATGACTTTTTCGAGCACTTTCGGGTCGCGCTCAATGGAGATTTTGAGCTCTACCATGGGGTAGGTCTCTGTCATGCCAGCCTGAAAGCCCTCAATGTGGGTTGTGGTGGTTGAGTTTGGTTCGGGCTGGGCGGTTTCCTTGCCAACCGCCGAAATACTGGCGTTGCGCTGGTAGCGCCCAAAGCTGAGCGGGTGCACTTGCATGACGGCGTCTAATATGCGGTCAGTGTCCTCCTCCAGCGTCTGGATTTCGATTGTCCAGACTGGCTCGAAACTTCCTGATTTTGCCTTGTATTCTGATAAGTCGTGCATCATCCCTCTCCTTACTTTGTGTCCTGCGTTTTGCCGCTAAATGTGCCGTAGAGGCCTATGATGCCAACAATGCAAATCAGCAGGCCCGCGATGACGTTGAACAGCGTGCCTTCATAAAACGATGTGTAGGCGAAGTAGGCGCCGTAGATGCTGATGAAGCAGGTGATGAGCACGTACAGAACTTTGCGGAAATTGCGCATGAGACAGCCTCGCTGGCAGGAACCTGAGGGAGCCTAGCAGATTCCCTCCGCTTTGCATTCAAGTTTGACCAGAGTTTCGCCGATGAAAGTGTCGCTTTTTTTCAATACGTGGGCACCGTGCCTGACTAGGGTCATCCTCATGAAAACAGGAGGAAATCCATGCATTTGAAATACGTTATTCTGTACGTTGAGAGCCCTCGTGAGACCATCGACTTTTATTGCAAGGCGTTTGATGTGGAGGCGGGTCTGATTACTGAGGGAGGGGATTATGGCGAGGTGAAAACTGGCGAGACGACACTGTCCTTCTCCTCCTTCGAGTTGATGAAGAACCTTGGCAAAAACCCATCGCAGGCGGATGCAAGCAATCCGTGCTTTGAGATTGCGTTCCAGACTGACGATGTGGCAGGCAACCTTGCAAAAGCATTGGCAGCCGGTGCTGAGCTTGTGCAGGAGGTCAAAGACGAGCCATGGGGGCAGACAACATCCTACGTGAAGGACATGAACGGCTTTCTGATTGAGATTTGCTCGCCAGTGACGGCCCCGGCTTGAGGCTGAGGCTCACCCAAACGCGATGGACTGAGCCTGCTGCTTGAAGCCGGAGTTTGCGGCAAATTGCATGGGTGAGGTGCCGAACCAGCGCTGGAACTCGCGAGTCATATGCGCCTGGTCGGAGAAGCCGTTGTCGAGGGCAAAATCAGCCCAACCTTCTGCGGTTTCAATAGCACGCGCGGTTTTGCGGATGCGGGCGAGCTGGCGCCAGTAGACAGGCGAGCGACAAGTGTGGCGTGCCAAGGTGCGCTGCAAGGTTTTGAGCGTCACCCCCAACGCTCCAGCGGAGGCGGCAATGGACAATTGCTCCTCCGCGATACAGCCCAGCGCTTCGGATACTCTGGTGTTGAGGCGGGTGTGGTCTGCAAGCAATTTACAGATGGTGGCTTCATCCCAGGAGCCCAGCACGCTCAGCGCTTTGATCAGGTCTTGTTCGTTTACCTGCGTGCCCGGCTTCAGGCGAAAGCCGATCATGCGCTTAACAGTTATGCGTTCTGTCTGGTGCGGCTCATCGAACAGCTCTGACACATGCCACGACGGGCGTTTGCCTTCTACTTCCGTGACGATCAGATCTCTGCACCCATCCGGCAGGATTGGTCCGGAGACACCGAGTTCACCCGAATGATGCCAGACCTGAGCAAGCGTTTCAGGCAGGGACGCGCATGTGTGATCGTGCTGCAAACTATCCCTCCCCTGTTTGCTTGGTGGTGCCTTCCTTCATTCATAGTATGCTGCCTGTGTTCCTTCAATTGTAATTGCAAAGATTGGTTAGCTCATGGCTGAGATCACCAGGTGTTTGGAAGAACACAACGGCACCATGAATACACCGCATGAAGTGCTGTTGTTTATTGCCGAATAAGTTATTTCAGTGACTGAAATGCAGTAATTTTTTAAAGCGGATGGAAACGCTCAGTATCGCTAAATGCAAGCCAGTAGGCGGTTTACTCAGATCTCATGCGAGAATGAAAGAAACTGCTTAAGAGGAGCGTTTCCATGTCATCTCAATCAACGAAAGTGTCTGTTTCTACCTATCTCTTTCTTCGTTTGAAAGAGGTTGGTGCCAACCATGTCTTTGGGATTCCCGGCGATTATGTTCTGCCTTTATTTGATGAGCTGATCGACCAAGATCATGGCGTGGAGCATATTCTAGTTTGTAATGAACTTAATGGTGCGTATGCAGCGGATGGTTATTCCAAGATGTCTGGCTTTGGTGCTGTTGCCGTGACTTACGGTGTTGGTTCGCTTAGCACTGCCAATGCGGTGGGTGGATCATTCGCAGACAGCACACCAATGATTGTGATTGCAGGCACCCCGACAATTGAAGTTCTGACCACGCCTACACCACGCAAATTGCACCACGTTATAGATACTAATTTCGATGCTTGTCTGGAGGCTTTTCGTCCGATTACAGCCGCTTCTCATCGATTAACCCGGCTGGAGACTGCTTCGGCTGAGATTGATGATCTCATCCGCACAGCAATGCAAAGGAAAAAGCCTGTTTATCTTGAAATTCCTTACGATCTTCAACTGGCTGAAGTAGAAAAGCCAACAGAACCTCTTGATCTTTGGCTCAATCAATCCTCACAGGTGAACCTGAAAGCTGCCTTGTGTCATACAGTTGGCTTGCTCAACAGCTCACAGACCCGCAGTGTTGTGACGGGACATCTACTACAGCGAGAGAAGCTGATTGAAGAAACCAAGAGCCTTGTTGAATGCCTCAATGCCAGTGTCGCGACAACATTTGTTGGCAAAATTCCCGCTTTTGAAGGTCATCCGAATGCGGCAGGCATGTATATGGGTGCCATGAGCTGCGACGCGACAAAGACGACTGTTGAAACGGCAGATTTGGCCCTTGTCGCGGGCATGACACTTAACGAATTCGACACCGGTGTTTTCACCAGCAAGCTTGGCGAAGAGCAGGATTGCATCTGGATGGATTTTGACCAAGTCCTCATCAACAATCATGTCTATGATAAAGTCTATTTGCGAGACTTTTTGCCGGCCCTGCTCAAAGAGGCAAAAAATGATCAGGCTGGAACACTCGAAATTTCCAAGACTGCGCGGCGCTTTAGCTTTCAAAGAAGCGACAGGTTTGATCCAACGGACAAAAACCTGACAATCGACCGTCTGTTTGTTCAGTTCGCAAATTATGCCAAAGCTGGTGATGTCATGTTTGGAGATACAGGCGGGTACATTAATGCCTCTCAGGCAGAGTATCCTGTTGGTGTCGATATTCATGGTTGCGGAAACTATGGATCACTGGGAGCCGGCTTCGCTTTGTTTTGCGGAGGTATTTTTGCAAAGGAAGCATCAGGACGACGGTGTTATATGATCACTGGCGATGGTGCCTTCCATATGACTGCACAAGAGCTTTCAACGCTGATCAAATATGAAACTGACTGCGTTCTCTTTGTTCTGGATAACAAAGGTTATGGGGCTGAGCGGCAGATCTATCCTGGTAAGGAACGCTCCTATAACAACACACCCGTCTGGAACTACGAGGAGTTAGGCTCAGCATTTGGCGGTGTAGAGGGCCAAACCTGTAACAGTTTCGTAGTCCGCACCGAAAAAGACATGGCTGAACTGCTAGACAATCTAGATAAGCCCAAAAGTGTCAACATTGTCCGTATCATTCTGGACCCTTGGGACTCCGCCTCGTTCAACGTCAAATTCAGCGAAGCACTGCGACATTGAATGGCTTACCGCTCTTCTTCTTCGGCCAGATAGCGTTCCAGTTTGGTGTGGTTGGCGACTTTGAGTTCGCGGCCTCGTTTTTCGACCAGGCCGTGTTCGATCAGTTGACTGACGGCACGGCGGTAGACGCGTTCTGAGCAGCCGAAGCGCTCGGCTTCGCGGAAGACGCGCTCGAACTGGATTGGTGGTTTGTTGCCGCGCTCACGGAGGAGCAGGTCTTTGGCGATGTTGTAGGCCAGCGGGTACATGAAGTGCGAGGTGACCCTGTCCATAACACCCTGATAGGTGTCGGCCAGACATTGGCTGAGCCAGATGCCCACATGAGGGTGTTGCACTAACAGGGCTTCCAGCTCTGCAATCGGGATAACGCGCACGCTGACGGGACCATCGCAGCGGATGTCGAACTGAATTGGTTTGCCCGTCAAAAACTCGATCTCACCGTAAAGGCGATCTTCGATATTGAATCTGCCGTGACTGAAGCGCCGCCCATTGGCAGCGGTGTAACTGACCGTGCAGAAGCCATCGTCGATCCAATACAGGTGTTCAAGGTTTTGGCCTTGCCGGAGCAGGTAATCTCCGGGCTCCATATAGCGTAGAAGAAACGGACCAGTTTTGACCCATTCTAATACTTCCTTATGTCCAATGTCTGCGAGCGATTTAATTGTCATTTTTGCATTATTTAGTTCAGAGATGCGGACAATTGTCCTGTTTTTGAATCGGAGATATTTCTACCTTTCTCCTTGCAAGCTGCATAGGAGAATCTGATGACACCGCATATCAACGCCCAGACTGGAGACTTTGCTGAAACAGTCCTCATGCCGGGTGATCCGCTTCGCGCAAAGTATATTGCAGAAACCTATCTGGAAAATGTACGCGAAGTAACAAACGTGCGTAATGTGCTTGGTTTTACTGGTGAATACAAGGGTAAGCCAATTTCAGTTATGGCACATGGTATGGGTATGCCATCCATCTCTATCTATGCGCATGAGCTGATCAACTTTTACGGCGTGAAACAAATCATTCGCGTGGGCAGCTGTGGCGGTGTTGATGAAGAGCTGAAACTGCGCGATCTGATTGTCGCAACAAGTGCCAGCACCAACTCCGCAATGATCCGCGATCGCTTTGCTGGTTACGATTATGCTGCTGCACCTGATTTTGAATTACTGAAGGCCTGTTCTGATGCTGCTGGCGAGCTAGGTCTGTCGCCGCGCTTTGGTAACATCCTCTCAGGTGATCTTTTCTACGGCTCCAATCCTGCACTGCTGCCAGCGATGCAGAAAATGGGCGTTCTGGCAGTTGAAATGGAAGCTGCGGCTCTGTTTGCAATTGCTGCGGAATTCCGTGTGAAAGCGCTGTGCGTGCTGACCGTATCCGATCACCTGATCACGGCTGAGGAAACCTCCTCTGAAGAACGCCAGACCAGCTTTAACCAGATGATGGAACTGGCTCTGGAAACTGCATATGCAACAACACCAGAAATGGCTGCGGCATAATGAATATGGAACTTGTAGGCTATCTGGCCTCAATTACTGTGATGACTTCCCTCCTGATGGGCAACGTCCTGTGGCTTCGTGTGATCAATATGGTCGGTTGCATCCTGTTCACCATTTATGGTGTCGCAGTTGATGCTTACCCGGTTGTTTTGCTCAACGGCATGTGCGTGTTCATCAACATTTACCACTTGGCAAAACTGAGAAAGCAACAACAACAAGCACTTACGCCAGCAGAAGCGTAAGGCACTCGCCTCCCATCAAGCCAAGGTAATTGTAAACTTGAAAGCCGGAGAGCGTTTCATCGCCTCCGGCTCTTTCATTTCATCCTTCAACAGCCGAAACATTTAAAAGCCTAGAACATACCGTTTTCATGCGAAAAATCTTTCGGAATTTCCTGCACGATGTCCCAGTGTTCTACAATCTTTCCCTCATCATCATGCCGAACAATCTCGATCACTGCATTCCCCCAGTCCGCATACTCTACCAGAGCAAATGTGAGGTCCCCTTCAGACACGGCTTGGTGCACGGTGACATTGCTGAGTTTACCGTCACTGTTCTTGAAGAACCCAAGGATTGGCTCAATCCCATTTGGAACCTGCGGGTTATGCTGAATATACTCTTCACCAAAAAGACTTTTGAGAGTCGCGACATCACCCGCAATGCCTTTAGCAAAGAAATCAGTAGCCATTTCTTTATTCCGAGCAAGGTCTGCCTCGGAAACATCTGCATTCGGGTTCCCTCCGCCATCAATCATCGAATTGCCATTGGCGGTTTTTGATTTCGATGTTTCAATCTGGCTCGCATCCCAATGTTCTATGATTTTCCCGTCCTGGACACGAAATAAATCTCCAACAATCATTGTGTGTTCACCAATTGTGACGCGTGACTGCGTCGCAACAAGATTGTCTTGAGCAACAACGCGCACGACTTCTCTCGCAGGGGTAATTTCATTTTCCCGCATCTGCGTGATCGCTTCGCTCAGACCGTCAACACCGTCCTTAACCTCTGGGCTGTGCTGTATGTATTGCGGGTGATAATAGGTCTCAATCAGCTCAGTCTTTTGTGCGTCGAACACTTTTGCCAGAGCATTTAGCACCAGTTCTTTGTTGTTTTTTTCCAACTCACCGGCAAGACCAGCAGAAGACAATAAGATCAAACAGACTGCTGTCAGTTTCGATAGAAATTTCATCGGACGCTCCATATGTAAACGTCGAGATATAGACGGCCTTGTGAGTTCTAGCGATAACACCTATTAGATTCAGGTTATGAAGATTTTCGATCACCTTACATTAGATGGCTCAACCCTTAGGCAGTTGGTAGAGTTGAATGAGACCCGCTCCGTAACCCGCGCTGCTACTCGTCTGGGAATGACGCAATCCTCGCTTAGTTACTCTCTAGAACGTGCTCGAAAGACCTTGGCTGATCAACTTTATATCCGAGTGGGCAATAGCATTGAGCCGACAGAACGGATGCTTCAGATCTTGCCGGTTGCGCACCGTATTTTGAGAGACTACGACACTCTCGCCATGCCTGCTTCGTACCTACCAAAGCAAGATGTAGGGACACTCAAGATCGCAGCGAATGCATTGGAGCGGGATCTCCTGGTCAAGCCGATGTTCAATGAACTTCGGAAACTCGCACCTTGCATGACTCTGGAGCTGCGCTCTACCGGATCCTGGCTGGAAGTTCGCGAAAATCTACGAAACCGAAATGTTGATTTGGCATTGTTCCCCACACTTTTGAAAGAGGGTGGAGATATTATTCAACGTAAGTTAGTCGATATGGAAATGGCAGTTTTCTATGACAGCTCTGTGTGTTCTGCACCTCAGACTTTAACGGAATATTGCGCTGCAAATCATGCGGTGGTTTCTCATGGTGAGATCAGGAGCTCAGGAATTGATCAGCTGTTAGCCGAGCAGGGCTTGAAGAGAAACATCGCGCTACGCGTTTCTGACTTTGATAGTCTGGGTGTTCTTCTGAAAGGTACAGATCTGATTGTCTGTCTTCCCTCAATGCTTCAATCCGGCTCCCTTAGCAGTCTGTCAATTGCGTGCCCCCCTTTGCCTGTGCCGCCAATGTGTCTCGCTCTGTTTGTGCATGAAAGCCAATTATCTAATCCGAGGCTTTCTTTCTGGAGCGACAAGTTGACGAGAGGCATAAACTCGAAAGCCTAAAGCAGTTCGCATTTAAGTTGAAACACATGAACTGCTTTGGTCTTTGTTTTTTGCATATCTTTATCCGAAAACCGGTTTCCACTTTTCGGAGATACGCTGTTCTCTGCCCTCAATCCAGCATCACGTTGCGGCGGGCTTCGTTGGTGCGTTTGGTGGAGAGGAGCAGGTTGGTTTCACTGGCTGAGATGCCGTCAATCAGACGGATACGGCGCAGCACATCATCGAAGTGGACCAGCGTGTCGGTTCCCAGCTCCAGGATCAGATCCCACTTGCCGTTTGTTGTGTGCAAGGCAGTGACCTCGGTCATCTTGTTCAGATGATCGACGATGCGCTGGGTGCCTTTGCCCTCGATCTTGATCATCATAATGCCACGAACAGGTTGTTCAAAGACATCGCCCCGCAGCACGACTGTGTAGCCGAGAATGTCGCCGATGGACTTCAAACGCTCCATACGTGAGCGCACAGTCGAGCGAGAAATCTTCAGCTCAAGGGCAAGATCAGAAACACTCGCACGCGCATTTCTACGTAGTATCGCGATGATTTTTTGATCTATCTCATCCAAAGTGCGTAACCTTACTTACCAATCTGGCCAATGCGACCACCATTTTGATCACAATGCCAGCTTTTTACCGCCACTTCCACAAGGATAATACCCCATATCGGATTTAATCGGGAAGTGGGAATGAAGAATACCGTTGTGCTCGTCGGGGCACCTGTACAGACAGGAACCAACATTCAGGGCTGTTTGATGGGCCCGGATGCTCTGCGAACTGCCGGACTGCAAGACTCCCTGGAAGCACTGGGCTACTCCGTTATAGACCGGGGCAACATTTTACCAGAGGCAAGTCGGGATCGGGTTCATTCCAACGGCGCTGTCCACCATTTGAGTGAGACAATCAGCTGGACTGAGAAGCTCCATGACGTGGCTTTGGCGGAAGTCCGTGAAGGTCATCTCCCGGTCTTCCTTGGTGGCGATCATTCCATGGCAGCTGGAACTGTCAGCGGTATTGCCCATGCGGCGGCAGAAGCTGGTGAAGAGCAGTTTGTGCTCTGGCTGGATGCGCATCCTGATTTCCATAATCTCAGCACAACGACCAGCGGCAATCTGCACGGCACGCCCGCGGCTTACTTTTGTGGTCTCTCCGGTTTTGAGGGGTATTATCCGGAGCTGAACACATCGATCAAGCCAGAAAATATCTGCATGATGGGCTTGCGGTCCGTCGACAATGCGGAGCGGGCTGCCCTGCAGAAAACCGGCATTGAGACCTATGACATGCGCCGGATTGATGAGAACGGTGTCGTCAAGCCAATCAATGAATTTCTGGAGCGTGTGAAGGCCGCCAATGGCCGTCTGCACCTGAGCTTTGATGTGGACTTTCTGGACCCGGACATTGCACCAGCAGTGGGCACGACTGTTCCAGGCGGTGCGACCTTCCGTGAAGCGCATCTGATTATGGAGATGCTCTGCGACAGTCAGTTGGTCACCTCTGTGGATCTGGTTGAGCTGAACCCATTCCTGGATGTGCGTGGCCGGACAGCGACTTTGATGGCGGATCTGGTTTCCAGCTTGTTTGGCAAGCAGGTGCTGGACCATCCAACTCGCGCCTGACCTCAAGCAACATAATAAAAACTTTAGGAAGTCCCATATGGTCCAGTTCGTAAGCGTTTCTAAAATTTTGGATTTGGTCAACAAACACGGTGTCGAGACTGTCTTGAAAGGCATGACCGAGTATGTGGAGGAAGATTACCGCCGCTGGACTCTGTTTGACAAAACACCTCGTGTTGCAAGCCATTCCAAAGTTGGCGTTATCGAACTGATGCCGACCAGCGATGGGGAGCTCTACAGCTTCAAGTATGTGAACGGTCATCCGAAAAACACCAAGGAAGGTAAGCAGACTGTGACTGCGTTTGGCATGCTTGCTGATGTGGACACGGGCTACCCGTTCTTCCTCTCCGAGATGACCGTTCTGACTGCCCTGCGTACTGCAGCGACTTCTGTTATGGCGGCAAAGCATCTGGCGCGAGCAGATTCCACGACCATGGCGATCATCGGCAATGGAGCTCAGTCTGAATTTCAGGCTCTGGCGTTTAAGGCGGTGATGGGCATTACCAACTTGCGTCTGTTTGATACGGATGCGGAAGCAACAGAGAAGTGTGCTGCAAACCTTGACGGTAAAGGCTTTACCATCACCATCTGCCGCAGCTCTGAAGAAGCGATCACAGGTGCGGATATCATCACCACAGTGACCGCTGATAAGCAGCAGGCCACCATTTTGACCGACAACATGGTTGGAGCTGGCGTGCACATCAATGCCATTGGTGGTGACTGCCCCGGCAAGACCGAGCTGCACAAGGACATTTTGCTGCGCTCTAAGATCTTCGTTGAGTATCCGGAACAGACCCGCATTGAAGGTGAGATCCAGCAGCTGGATGATGACTATCCGGTTGTTGAGCTTTGGGAAGTGATTACGGGCGCTGCTGAGGGCCGCACCACAGAGCGGGACATCACCTTGTTCGACTCCGTAGGTTTTGCCATCGAGGACTTTTCCGGCTTGCGCTACATCTATGATCTTGTGAAGCAGGACGAAACAACTCAGGACCTTGAGATGATTGCTGAACCGGCTGATCCGCGCAATCTCTTTGGCCTTTTAGAAGTTAAACAAGCTGCCGAGTAAGAGCAGCGGTCATCGTTAAAACTATCCCTTGCCCGGGGTTTGTAAGCGCCTGCCCACCTAGCAGGCGCTTCTTTTTTGCTTTGTTGGCTTAGGAGCTTAGCAAAGGCAGGCGACTAAGGTTCGGCGCTTTTCCTGATCATTTACAGGATAGACTCGATGTGAACTTTCTTTGCTTCTTCCCAGATCGCATCAATGAAGATACTGATGGTCTCGCGCAGTTCAACGCTGTTGTTTGGATCGACCTGTTCAGCAAGGAGCTCATCAAACAATCCTGCTTCTACAACTCGGCCTTCCACGACCTCTGCAATCTCAGGGGTGTACTTTTCTGAGATAAACTGTGTGATCACATCGAGGGTATCCACGGCTGCCTGCCTGATCTCATTATCAGGGACGGAGAAGTTCCCTTCCAGCAAGTTTGCCGGAAGCACAGAGGCCACGTCATGGTTTTCCGGTTCTGCTGCTTTTACTTCAACTTTGGAAACGAATGGCGCAAGTGGATCGCTATTCAACTTTTCGTCTGCATAGTGAACACCGGTTACGACCTGCTTTGATGTCAGGCTGTGGTTTTGGCCAGCTGAGAAACCGCAGGCGTTGCAGGCCTGATCGTACGCTTGTGTTCCAAGCGTTTCGCCATATTTGTCCAGGAGTGCAGTGCGGAACGCCCCCTGATCTGCTGCTTTTTGAGTATCTAAATTGCCTTGCAGAGCAAGCCAGGAGACAAAACGACCCTGAATAGACGTGCTTGCCTGACGGGTTTGCACATTCCCATCCGCAACCGTCAGCTTTTGAGAAGGCGCTGAATCAACCGCGATATTCTGAAAATTGCTCAAGCTAACTGAAGTCATAGTGTCCATCCCATTCTGCTGGTTTCTTTTGTAATGGGATTAGGCTAACGCTAAGTCAGAAACGCCCCTGTTTTATTCATCACAGCGCTCATGACACCTGAGTAACAACTCTGTCAGATAGGGGATGAGAAGCAGTCATTGTTGGCCATTTTTATGGAGTAAGGAGCTGAAAGGCTTTGACTTTATGAGAGGCAACGCGAACTGGACCACGCCCGCCTAAAACCGTGAATAACTGAATTAATTTCAGCCAACCCAAGCTGGTTTGTTCAGTTTGGCGCTGCTGGAGAGTTCCGAATTGAACCGCAACTCAAATCTGCCAGTTATTGAAGTCAGAGTTTAAAGGCAAGCATGACAATCGTGAGTGAGAGCCCAAAGCAGTCTTTCTTCATGCTCTCACCAAGTTACACCCATGCCACTTTATCTATGCGGGCTCTGGATGCATCCTCACTCACTTGTTGCGCCGATTGTAGCAAGCCCGCATTTTTGCTGTCTCACGAGAGCTTAACTTTGCTTTTGGGCGATAGATATCAAACTCAAATGTTTCGCTACGGCCAGCGTCAGCACGAAACCCCTGAGGTGCATTTGGTTTGATCTCTTTCAAGCATGAACCGTACGCTTTGAAAGAGATAAAGGCGCGCTTACTTTGTTCGCTTGAGCCACAAGCGCCCAGAAGGCTGAGCATTGCGATTGAGGCCAGCACAAGAGGCGCAGATTTCATTTTCATAAAGCAGAGCTTTCGTTGTTTGGGTGACACTTCTTATGATTTGATCGCTTCACGTTTACGACAAAGCCAGTGCTCTTGAATTCGCCAATTTTGGTTGCTTCAAAATGAGCGCTACTGAGCTTCTGACATGCCGAAAATCGACGGCATGGATACCACAAAAAATGAGAGGCACAACATGGCGACGGCGCTAAATGCTCGTTAGAAGCAAATTACAACTTCAGGCACAACCTTGCCGGAATACCCGCTCTGATATAAGACTGCGCCCACTTGTTATGGCTTAGGTTTAAAGGGGCTCGTGCGGCTATGATTACTTGTTATGTGCATTATGAGTTGAACCCGGCAAAGGTTGCTGAGTTTGAGCATTATGCCCGGCTTTGGATTCCGTTGGTTGAGAAGTTTGGTGGCCAGCATCACGGGTATTTTCTGCCCCATGAAAGCGCGAATGATTTGGCGTTGGCTTTGTTCTCGTTTCCATCGCTCGCAGCCTATGAGCAGTATCGCAAAGACAGCATGGAAGACGAAGACTGCCAGAAGGCCTTTGCCTATGCTGAAGAGACACAGTGCATCCGCCGGTATGACCGCCAATTTTTGCGGCCTGTGCTGAAGTAACCCGGGGAGTGGTGCCTGAGGTGAAGTCTACTTTGTGTGTTTCAAAGAGTATTCGACCACCTTGTCGCCTGCGATAAGCAACAGGAGTTTCTTGGAGTCTCGTTTCACTTCAACAGGGCATTTCTTTGAGGCTTCGGCTTTGATTTCCGTGAGTTTTTTGTCGAGAGCGGCGAGTTCGCGTTCGGCTTTCCGGAAGTCATTCCGTTTTTTGCTAGCTTTTTTCCAATGGGGGGCAAGCTTTAGGAGGTTGGCTTGGGCTTCATCATACTCTTTGTCTTCACTGAGCTTTTTGACGTCGCCTTTGTTTTTCTTGCTTGCCTCATTCAGCTGAGCGACCAGCTTGTTATAAAGCTTGTCGAGGTCCTCAAAACCGCTGCTTTCGCGCTCCAGTGAGTTTTTGAGCCGTGTCAGCTTTCCATGCGCTTCAGAGATTTTGGAGACTTTTGGGGAGTCCTCAACGGCTGCCTCATAGCTTTTTTCAAGAAAGGTCTTATTGCCCAACTCCTTGTCAAACTTGGTAATGTCCAGCAGGTGGATGCCGTGTTTGTGGTCCATCTTCTGTTTGAGATCAGAGAAGCCACTGCGGAAATCAGAAAGGTTCTTAAAGGTCTTCAGGGTTTTTCCGGCCATTTTTTTTCACCTGCTTTTGCTCTTTCAAAAAACGCTAAGGCAAAACAGGCAGGCTCAAAAGGAAGAGGTCTTTCGTTAGTTAAGCAAAGCAGAACCGGAGGTGACAAAAGCAAGAGTTACAGCGAGACAATTCGCATTGGTCTGTCTGAAAGACCAGGCCGGAAACTGCACAGGTCTTCCCCCGCGCACAAACGTTCCTTTGAGAATTTAAAGTGGGTGGGTTGAGTAAAATACTATTTCCTCAAAACCTGAAATATCCTAGTAGTTTTGCTGGGCAATGCAGCAAGGGCCGACCCTTTTGATTTTCCCAACCTCCGTTCACTCGCAGTGCTTTGAGCAAGACGAAGCGCGCGCAGCATTGGTTTGTCAAAAAATGAAAAGCTTCACCGCCGCTTGTCAAAAGATTGCAAGAGACTCCGTCGGTCTGTTCTGGATTATGGTCAAGACCATGGTTCCCGTGATGATCCTTGTGCGCATTCTGATGGAATTAGGGCTGGTTGATTATCTTGGCGTTGCGCTTGAACCATTGATGGGCCTGATGGGACTGCCTGCTGCGACGGGGCTTGTGCTTGCTGTTGGCTTGCTGGTGAGCACCTATTCTGCCGTGGCTGTGATGCTGACCATTTTGCCACTGGTGTCGCTGAGTGTTGCTGATGTGACCGTGCTGCTTTCTGTGGTGCTGATCGCCCATGCATTGCCACTGGAGCAGAGTATTTCCCGCCGTGCCGGGATCAGCTTTGTGTTTTCCTCCAGCCTGCGTTTCGTGGTGGGCATCACCTACGGCATGGTGCTGAACCTGATTTACTCTGCGGGTGGCTGGCTGCAGCAGCCGATCCAGCTTGACTGGCTGCCTTTCGCACCAACGATTGAAGAGACATGGCTGCAATGGGGCTATTCCAGTGCGTCTCTGCTCTTCACCATGTTCTGGATTATCATGGGGCTGATCATCTTCCTGAAACTGCTGGAACTGATGAAGATCACCGACCTGATTGGCTGGCTGCTCTCTCCGTTGCTGCGCCTCATGGGCATCAGCAAGGCGGCAACGCCGATCACCATGGTTGGTGTTTTGCTTGGGCTTTCTTACGGTGGTGGTCTCATCATCAAAGAAGCGCAGGAAGGCAAGTTATCCTCTCGCGATGTTGTGTTGTCGCTCTCCTTCATGGGCATCTGCCATGGGTTGATTGAGGATCCGCTGGTGATGATGGCGTTTGGCGCGCACTGGTCCGGCGCATTGGTTGGGCGCTTTGTGTTCTGCGTTGCAGCGATGGCGCTGATTGGTCGCTTGATCCAGATGATGCCGGAGGACGCATTCAACCGGTTCCTTTACCGCCCAGCGAAAACAGCCAAGGCGGTTGGCTGATACTCTATCCTGTTCCTGATGCTTGGTTACGTTTCAGGAACACGCCTCGCTTAAGATGTTTTGCAGTGAGCCTCCTCTGGTCTGATTGCGGAACACGTGCATGAACGAAACACCTCCTCAAGAGACGCGCACTCCTAACGAGGCCTGGTTTGAAACCAGGTGGTGGTGGCGGGTGAAGATGTGGCTGCAGTGGACCAGCTGGCTGCAGTACCTGCCCAATCTGGTGGTTGTGGTGCTGTTGCTGGTGTTGGCTGGGATCGGTGCGCTGGTCGGGTGCTGGTCATTTCTGTTGGTGGATTCGCCGATTGTTCTTGCGGCGCTGTTGTTTTTCAATCTGATCTTCGATGTGGTGACAGTTCGGTATGGCTTTCACCCGGAAGAGCCACTGCCAACCAGCCTTGAGCATCTGGATGCATTTGAGTTGCTGCGGACGCGGGTCTCGTGCCGGTCCTTTCAAAAGCGGCTTATGAGCGAAGAGCATCGCCAAATGGTGCTTTCAGCGGCAGAGTGGACTAGCAAGCCAGAGCATTGTCTGGGCCCTCACCCCATTCGCTTTGAGTATGTCGACAATCCGCTGGTTGTTTGGCCTGCAGTTGGGACGCATGAGTTTTTGGTGGCTATTGCACCGCGTGAGTATCATGAGATGGCGGTGGTGGATGTGGGGCGTAGTTTGCAGAAGGTGGTGATCGAGGCCACACGGCAAGGGCTGGCAACCTGCTGGATTGGGCCGGGAGCGGACCACAAGAGCATCATCAAACATCTGGGCGCCCGGTTTGATCCTAAGAAGGATCACATCATCTGCGTTTGCGGGTTTGGGTATCGCTCCCGCTACACCCCGCTGGCGATCCGGTTCATTCAGAAGACACAGCGGCATCGGCTGGATGTGCAGGACTTGTTCTTTGCAGATACTGGTTTCACCAAGCCGCTGAACACGAACGCACGGCCCTATCGGGATTTCGGGCGATGCTATGAGGTGTGCCAATGGTCGCCCTCCTCCTACAATGCACAGCCGACACGGGGTGTCGTGCTTGCGGAGAATGCGAGGATACGGCGGGTGGATTTTTGTGCGGCGACGCATTCACGGTACTATGCCATGGTGGCCTTGGGGATCTGGCTGGCGAACTGGGAATGCGGGTGTGAGGCGCTTGGCACGGCGGGGCGGTTTGAGCAGCTCTCCTGTGAGGAACGTGGTAAAGGACCGTTTCCGGATCTGCCACGCTATGTCATCTCGTGGGTGCCTGAGGAGACGAGCTCCTCAGGCTGAGCTTATCGGCTTAGACCCAGCGGACGTGCTTTGTGGTGTTGCTGGTGTGGTCGGCAGCTGGTGGGCTGGCGTGTTTTTGTTGCGGTGATTTCAGCTCGCTCAACGCATCCTCAATGATATCGTTGAAACTCTCGACCGTGACGGAGCTCAGGAACGTCTCATCCTCCCGCTTCTCAATGAGCCGCTCAATCGCGAGATCGCGGATTGGCGGGATATTGGCCGTAAAGTAGGTGCCTGTCGCCTCGCTGTCCCAACCAATGCCGGGGACGCCGTGCTGCTCGGCCAGTGCGGGGAAATTCTCCCAGTTCAGCTGTCGTGACAGATCATGGATGGCGACTTCTGCATTTTCTGGCAGAGAGTGCAGGAAGCTTTGTTCTGCGTATTTCCAGACCTGCTTTTCAAAGCGCTCAACGGCGATCTTCATCGGGTGAGGTGTTTCGGAAACTCTCAGGGCCTCCCCTTTCTCGACAGGTCTTGGGTCTCGCAGCACATTACGATAGATACTCTGCAGCAGTTCATTGCCCCAAGCCTTGGAGGTGGCATTTTCGGCCAGGAGAGGATCATACTTCCCGGCAATCTCTGTGCTGAGACGGGCCATCAGTTCCCGTTCTACGTGGAAAGGGTTCCGCTCCGTGTATTTGCCATCCGCGCGAGCAGCGAGAAGTTCGGTGTTTGTCTCCGGGGTCTCAATGATCTCACTTTGAAACGAAGGAACCGTCTGATGGGCCTTGTTTTGAACCAGATTGTTGATCGGATTGTGCTTCACATCTTCAGAGAGGGCCTTGATGCGCACTGCTGAGCTTTCGTTTCTCAGCACCTGATGTTCTGCAAAGGTGACGCCTTCCTGCACTTGCCGGGATGTTAGGCTGTGGCTTGTGCCAGGATTCTGGTCGCAAGCCCGACAGGCGGCCTGATAGGCTTTTTCGCCCAGCGTTTTGCCGTAGTGGTTGGTGAGCGCCAGACGGAAGGCGCCCTGATCTGCTTGCTTTTGCTCAGCGCCTTCGGCCTGTTGCTTGACCCATGTGACGAGCCGGCCAGCGATTGCGGTGCTGGAGTGGGTTTTCACCTGTCCCTCAGCAACCGTGAGCTTGCCATCCTGCGGGATGGTGTGTGCGGCGGAGACAAAACTGTTCAAACCAATCGCTGTCATTGTCCAACTCCCATGATGTCAGCGGCCCGGGCGTACTGCCCTCCCACCTTCCAGAGTAAGCAATGACTTTGCAGGTTGCTGTTCTGAGCGTCACAGGAGATGACTGGATTTTATAGGGAAGACTACGGAGTTGGCACTATTTGTCATGCTCCTTCAGGAAGGCATAGATGATTTCGTGAAGGCGTTCGCCGTCGAAGCTAGGAAAGTGACCGCCATGGATGGTGCGGACGGGGATGTCCAGCAGGCGCTTCATACTGCTGATGTAATCCGCCATGTTGGAGTGGTAGCAGTCTGTCACCAGCGGGCCGTCATAGACGATGTCTCCTGCGATCAGGGTTTCTGTCGCCTTCTCCCATAAGGCGATACCGCCGGGGGAATGGCCGGGTGTATGGATGACCTCGAAGTGTCGATCTCCGGTGGTGAGCACTTCGCCATCTTCCAGCAGGTGGCTGGCAGGGGCTGGTTTGACGGCGTACTCGGAGGACTTGTAGGGCTCTGGCGGAAGCGCATCGAAGATATCGTCAGTTGCGTAAGGATCAGCCAGCGTGTTCTGACGGGTTGGATGGGCCAGCAGGTCAGCTTCTGCGATATGGATCAAGCGATGCGGAAACTCGTGGTGGCAGCCGATATGGTCAAAGTGGGTGTGGCTGGCGACAGCCATGACGGACTTTTCAGCGGTGAGCGCAACATGCTCGCGCAGGCTGACCACGCCCATGCCGCTGTCCACCAACAGATCCTTGTGGCGTCCACGCACATGCCAGATGTTGCAGCGGTAGAACTGCTTGATGTAGGGCTCATCAATCAGCGTGATGTCATCTGCCAGTTTCGTGGTGCGATACCACTTCTGGGCCGGAATGCGTTCCACCGCTCATCCCTCCTGCTTGATCAGAGAGGTTCATCATAACCAGCTGTGGCGCAGAGGGGGATAACTTTATTTACTGGGAGTTTTTCCGCCCCGCAGGGTGCTGCGGGACGAAAGAACTCAGGAAAAACGCATTCAACGCAAATGAACGCACATAGCAACGCAAGCGCGGTTTTGCGGAGTTGTCCCCGTTTTAGGCGTTGCTGCTTGGTGAGTAATCCGCGGCATTCACAGTTTTTGGGCGACCTTCCAGCGAGAGGTTGGTGATGCGAGGCGCGGTTTCGGCGATGACTTTACCGCGGCGGACGACAGCGAGGCGGGTTGCTTTCATGCGGATAGCCTCAATAGCATCTTGTGCCTGTAGCAACACAAAGTCTGCGTTGCCGCCGACTTTAACGCCGTAGCCTTCCAGCCCCATGATCTTTGCGGAGTTGGTGGTGACGGCCTCATAGCAATAGCGGAGGTCATCACGACTGGAGAGCTGGCCTACATGCAGGCCCATGCCTGCCACTTCCAGCATGTCTGCGTTGCCCAGCGAGTACCAGGGGTCCATCACACAATCATGACCGAAACCAACGGTGATGCCGAGTTCGCGCATCTCACGCACGCGGGTCTGGCCACGACGTTTTGGGTAGGTGTCGTGGCGCCCCTGAAGCATTATGTTGATCAACGGGTTGGCAATGGCACAGACATCAGCTTCCGCCATCAAAGGCAGCAGTTTGGAGACGTAGTAGTTATCCATGGAATGCATGGAGGTGAGGTGTGATCCAGTCACCCTGCCCTGTAGCCCTAAGCGCTGTGTCTCGTAAGTCAGTGTCTCAATGTGGCGTGAGAGTGGATCATCAGATTCATCGCAGTGCATGTCTACTCGCAGGCCACGTTTTGCTGCGATTTCCATAAGGTCCTTCACGGAGCGGGCGCCGTCTTCCATGGTGCGCTCAAAGTGCGGGATGCCGCCAACCACATCCACACCCATATCCAGTGCGCGGAGCAGGTTATTTTCTGCCGTTGGTGAGCGGTAGAAGCCATCCTGCGGGAAAGCGACCAACTGCAAATCGATATAAGGCGCAATGCGTTGCTTTACATCCAGCAGGGCCTCCACGCCCAGCAGACGGTCATCACAGACATCCACGTGAGACCGGATTGCCAGCAGGCCCTGAGAGACTGCCAGATCGCAATAACGCAGGGCACGCTCGACAACCGCATCGATGGTGAGTAGAGGTTTCAGCTCTCCCCAAAGGCTGATGCCTTCCAGCAGGGTGCCGCTCTCGTTCATTCTTGGCAGGCCAAGAGAAAGGGTGGCATCCATATGGAAGTGCGGGTCAACAAATGGCGCTGAGACCAGCTGGCCCTGTGCATCAATCACACGCTCCGCTTCTGCGGTGATGCCCTTTTCAATCGCGGTGATTGTGCCGTTTTTCACCGCGATATCTACACCAGCTTCGCCAGTGGTCAGAACTGCGTTTTTGACAAGGAGATCCAGAGACATGAGTGGTGCCTTTCTTGCTTTTCCAGCTTAACGCTGACCACGGAAATAAGGTTGCAGCAGGGCGCGTGGGTAGTCTGCCTTGCGAGCCACAAGCACCAGCGCCACGATGGATAGCAGATATGGGATCATCAGGAAGACCTGCGATGGGATCACCGCGCCGACCTCGTTTTGCAGGCGGATCTGGAAGGCATCAAACGCGCCAAACAGCAGTGCACCCAGCAAAGCCTTGCCCGGTCTCCAACTTGCAAACACCACCAGTGCAATGCAGATCCAGCCGCGTCCGTTGATCATGCCAAAGAAGAAGGCATCAAAGGCGGACATGGTGAGGAAGGCACCGCCCAGCGCCATCAACGCAGACCCAGCCATGATTGCCCCGATACGCAATGCGAATACCGAAAGACCCTGCGCTTCAACAGCGGATGGATTGTCACCCACCGCGCGGATGGCGAGGCCAAGTGGGGTGCGATAGAGCACGTAACTGACCAGCAAGACCATGGCGAGTGCCAGAAAGGTCATGGAGGTTTGCTGGAAGAGGGCTGGGCCAATGAAGGGCAGGTCTGAAAGAACCGGAATATCAAGCGGTTGGAACGCCTCAATACGAGGTGGACTAGACACCTTTGGCAGGGCTGTACGGTAGGTGAAGTAGCTGACCGAGGTTGCAAACATGGTTATGCCAAGGCCGGAGACGTGCTGCGATAGGCCCAGCGGCACCGTGAGGATGCCATGAAGCAAGCCGAAGAAGGCCCCGGCCAGTGCCGCGATAAGGATGCCGCCCCAGAGGCCCGCGCCGAGCCAAACAGCCATCCAGCCACACATGGCACCAACGACAAAGATGCCCTCAATACCGAGGTTGAGCACCCCTGCCCGCTCGCAGACCAAGGCACCTAATACACCAAAGATGAGCGGGGTTGCAATGCGGATGGCAGCGGCCCAGAAATTGGCGGAGAGAAGAATATCAATGTATTCCATGGCTTATGCCTCCCCTTTGGCGACAAGTGGTGTCTTTTTAGGCCTGACAAAGCGTATTTTGAAGCGCACAAAGAGGCTGGAAATCAATACGCAGATCAAAGACATGGCGACTACAAGATCAGCAATATAGCTGGACACGCCCATGGCACGGCTCATGCTATCTGCCCCCACAAAGACTGCTGCAATGAAGATGGCGGCCACGACCACACCAACGGGTGAGAGACCTGCAAGCATCGCAACGACAACGCCGGTGTAACCGAAGCCCGGGGAGATATCGGCAGTCAAGTACCCTTTGAGGCCAGCCACTTCGCTGACGCCAGCAAGGCCTGCCAATGCACCGGAGATCAGGCCGACTTTGATGAACGTGGAGGTGACCGGAATGCCAGCATGTTTTGCGGCAGAGACGTTTTCACCAGTTGCACGGATTTCAAAACCCCAGACGCTACGCTTCATCATGATGTAGATGATCAGGGCTGATGCCAGTGCGATCACGAGGCCCCAGTGGATGCGCATGCGGGCGAACATCTTGGGCAGTGTGGCGGCGCTGGTCATGGGTTCTGACTGTGGCCAGCCCATACCCATGGGATCTTTCATTGGCCCTTCCAGCATCATCTGCACAAACAGCAGCACGACGAAGTTGAGTAGCAGTGTGGTGACCACTTCATCCGCGCCCAGCTTCGTTTTCAGCAGGGTTGGGACGAGCATCAAGGTGCCGCCAGCAATCATGCCTGCCAGTATAATCAGCGGGATCATGATGTAGGCGGGCGCGGAGATTGCGCCGGTGCCAATGGCGACTGCTGCGAGTGCGCCCACATAGAGCTGGCCTTCTGCGCCAATGTTCCAGAGCTTGGCACGAAAGGCGACACTTACGGCCAGACCCGTGAAAATGAGCGGCGTTGCGCGGGCCAAAAGCTCAGAGAATGCGAACTTGGAGCCGAATGCGCCTTTGAAGGTGTGCCCGTAGGCGGCGAAAACTTCTCCCCCTGCTGCTGCAATGGGGATCGCGGCAAGCACGAGCGCGGTGATTCCTGCGATAATTGGCAGGGCAAACGCGAAGAGCGAAGAAACATTGGTACGAGGTTCAAACCGGATCATGCTGCTTGTTCCCCTTTTGCGGAATGTCCTGCCATCATCAGGCCAACCTGTTTCTTATCCAACTTTTCCGTCTCCATTGGCTCGCAGATATGCCCGCGATGGATCACGGCAATCCTGTCGGATAACTGGAAGAGTTCGTCCAGATCTTCAGAGATGAGAAGGACACCAGCGCCTCTGTCTCGCGCCTCTTGCAGGCGGCGGTGCACATCAGCCGTTGCGCCAACATCCAACCCGCGGGAGGGCTGGGCGGCAAGGACGATATCAGGTTGCTGATCCAGCGTTCTGGCGAGGACGATTTTTTGGATGTTCCCGCCGGAAAGCAAACGGGAGACAGCAAGCGGGCCAGAACAACGGATGTCATAGGCCTTGATAGCCTCCTGAGCGCGCTTGCGAATTTCGTTGAAGCGAAGAAGGCCGAAGCGTTGGTAGGCGGCCCCACGAATTTCCTCCAGAACGAGGTTTTCCTCTACCGACATGGCGCCAACGATGCCGTCGTGGTGACGGTCTTCCGGGATGCGGGCGACGCCGGATTTGATGGCAGCCGCAGCACTGGCCTTGAGCGGTTTGCCGTTGAGCAGGACGGAGCCAGAGGTAGGGATTTCCAGTCCTGAGATGACCTTAGCCAAGGTGCTTTGGCCGTTGCCGGAGACGCCTGCGAGGCCGATGATTTCCCCCTTACGGAGGGCGAGATTGACGTTCTCGATCTGCTCGCGGCCATCCCCAGCGCTGACACCGGCAAAAACCAGCGCTTCGTCTTCCGGATAGCCGGGTTTGCGTTCTGCGGTTTGGACGGAATGCCCGACCATCACCTCAGCCAATTGGTGGCGATCACACTGCGATGTCGGCAGGTCAGCAACAATCCGGCCTCCTCTGAGAACCGCAACACGATCAGACGCGCCCAGCACCTCGGCCATCTTGTGGGAGATGAAGATGATCGCCATGCCTTTGGCGGCGAGCAGCTTCAAGGTTTTGAAAAGACTGTCGGATTCCTGAGGTGTGAGAACCGCTGTGGGTTCGTCCAGCACCAGAATGCGGGCGTCGCGGTAGAGCGCTTTGAGGATTTCGACACGCTGTCTTTCACCAACAGCGAGCTTGGAGACGCGCAGATCCAGATCAACTTCTAGGCCGGAGCTCTGCATCAGCTCCTGCAGTTTTGCCCGCGCTTTGGAGCGGCTGAAGCGGCGTGAAAACAGGCTCTCAGTGCCCAAAACGATGTTCTCAAGACCCGTCAGGTTCTCAGCCAGCGTGAAGTGCTGATGAACCATACCTATCCCCGCTTCAAGGGCCGCCTGAGGAGCACCGGGCTCCAAATCTACCAAAATACCGGAGGAGTGGCGTACCATGACACGTCCTTGATCAGCCACATAATGACCGAACAGGATATTCATGAGCGTGGTTTTCCCCGCTCCGTTCTCACCCAGCAACGCAACGATTTCCCCGGCATGCAGGTTCAGATTAACGTTTCCATTGGCAACCAGATCACCGAAGATCTTGGTTATGTTTTGAAGAGATAAAAGCGGATGCCCGCTCTCAGTTTCTGGCATGGGATACCCTTGGACTGACGAGGTTATGCGCGTAGCAGGCGGAGAAGACGGGCCGGGATATCCCCCGGCCCGATCAGCGTTAATTGGAGGATTTTGGCTCTTCGTCGTTGATCTCAACGGTAAAGGACCCATCCAGAATGCTCGCTTCGACAGCTTTGACCTTGCCAAGAAGGTCAGCATCCACCAGCGTTTCATCAACCACCAGCGAACCACCAGCATGGCCCATGAAGGAGTACTTGCCGTAGTCTTCAGCCTTGAAGTTATTCGCCTTTACAGCCGCAATCGCAGTGTCAATTGTTGGCTCCATATGCCAGATGGCAGAGGCGAGGATGGTGTTTGGATAGTCGGCAGCGGTGTCGATCACATTGCCAATCGCGAAGATACCTTTTTCCATAGCCGCATCAGACACACCGAAGCGTTCTGCATACAAAACATCCGCACCGGCATCGATCATGGCGTAAGCGGTTTCTTTCGCTTTTGGCGGATCGTACCAGGAGTTGATGAAGTTGACTGTGAAAGTCACCTCTGGATTGGTTGCCTTAGCACCATTCATGAATGCGTGCATGAGACGGTTCACTTCCGGAATAGCAAAGCCGCCGATCATGCCGATTTTGCCGGACTTGGATTTCGCACCTGCGATCATACCGGACAGGTAGGATGGTTCGTGAATGAAGTTGTCGAACACCGCGAAGTTTGGCTCAGCTGCCGGGAAGGACGAGCCCATGAGGAAAGCTGTTTCCGGGTATTCTGCAGCCACGTTGCGCGCTGCGCGTTCTACTGCAAACGCCTCGCCAACAATGAGCTGATGACCAGCTTCGGCGTACTCACGCATGACGCGCTCATAGTCGGTGTTGGCTGTGTTCTCAGAATAGACATAGGTGATGTCACCGCGTTCTGCCGCTGCGTTGAGCGCTTGGTGGATACGTCCAACCCATTGCTGCTCAACAGGAACGGTGTAAATCGCTGCGACCTTGAGAGGTTCGGCAGCTAAAACTTTTGCTGGTGAATAAACCGCGATTATGGCCGCAAAAACAGCTACGGCTGCGAGAACATGACGTCTCACCAAACCGTTCAAACGTGTCGCAAACATGCACACCCCCTGAAATCAATAATTGTGCAGGGCTGCAGATCAGACTGCAGCCGCAATCTGCCCTATCTCGCATTTTAAGTGAAAAGGTCCTGAGCAGGACGAAGGCATTAAAAATGGCTGTATACGAGACAAAGCGGCTAATGACTAGATGCCTCAGAAGTATTTTTTGCGTGACGGCACGTAAATTAATGCAGATCACACAGTACTTTTCTTATGGTATTCAGCTATTTATCGACTGTATAAATATTATTGGACCACTATATAGCTGTGGATTGAGCTAAGTGACGATAAAACACTCGAATCGAAGCAACATTATGAAATTTTACTTTTCGGTCAAATAATTTCAATCAATATTATTTTGCAATATTTTCCATGGATTGAAAAATAGCACACAGCGCCTAGTGATTGCTCTGATTGCCTAAATTGCATCCACGTAGCAAGCTGATTTTATGCAGGAATTGACGCTTGCTGCTCATGGAGCAGGCAATACAAGCCTCAACGGATCACTGAGAAAAATTTGGGAATTGTTGTAGTCGCGAGTATTTTGGCACCCCTCGCAGGCTGCACAGAGGAGTGCAATCGCACCCCTCACATTGCAATATCATGTCGCTTAGGCAGTCACGGTTGCAGCTTCCCAGTCAGTCAGAATCTGCATGATCTGACGGCTGTCCTCAACACTCGGAGCCGGACTTTCCAGCGCCTTGTTGCCAGCTTCGATCGCTTCGCGGATCGCTCTGACCTGATAAATAAAGGCGTTGCCGTCTGCCGTAACTGTGCGCGTGTCACCCGGCTTTTCGTAGGGGGTGACCGTGAAGATATTCCCCTCAGCTTCCGGTAGCCATGGGTTGGAATTCAACACCAGACTTGCCTTGGAGCCAAGCACTGTGAAACCAGCATGCAGACCGTAGTCTTCCGCCGTGTGAAGCTGGCAAACAACACCGTTATTCAACCGCAACGTTGCTGCTGACTCGCAGATGTTCCCATCAGCACCACGACGGCCCATTGCCGATATGTTATAATTATCAAAGATATGGGTCGGGAATGCAGTCTGTAACAGAAGATGCATCAGCGAGGTCGGATAGCAACCAAGGTTATAAAGTGCCCCCTTGCTGTGTGGGTTCACGAACCTGGCAATTGACGCGCAGTACTGAGCTGTAATCGACTGGATCTCACCCAACTCCCCAGAGGCAACCACATCGCGAATAG
This sequence comes from Pseudovibrio sp. Ad5, assembly GCF_001623095.1. Lineage (NCBI taxonomy): Bacteria > Pseudomonadati > Pseudomonadota > Alphaproteobacteria > Hyphomicrobiales > Stappiaceae > Pseudovibrio > Pseudovibrio sp. Ad5. The sequence continues at coordinate 132,829 of NZ_LMCH01000066.1, forward strand.
CAGCTGCAAACGGGTGGTTCAGATACATCAACCCTTCCACGAAGAATACACCGTTCTCGGCAACCGCTTTCAGCGCCTGATCGGTTTTTTCCATGTCAATAGACAGCGACTTTTCGCAGAGAATGGCTTTCCCCGCATTTACTGCCTTGATCACGTACTCGTGGTGAATGTGGTTTGGGAGAGCGATGTAAATGATATCAACGGCTTCGTCTTCAATCAGCTCGTTGAAGTCATCAAAGGTATGCTCAACATCGTACTTTTCTGCGAAGACTTTCAGAGGCACTTCTGACCGGCCTGCCACGGAATGTATCCGCGTCGATCCTTCCGCTTGTATAGCGTCTGCCATTGTCAGCGAGATGAAGCTTGTTCCGAGAAAGCCCCAGTTCAGTTTCGACATTGTTTTTCTCCAGAACACAGGATCCCGAGAACATCACGGGAAGAACTCCGGAAATAACCCTAATCACATTTAAGGAAGGAGAAAATACCAGAGATCAATAGCTTACTGCTTATCCAAGTTTATCGATAAAAGAGCAGGTACTCGTCGCTAAGTACTTACAATTTTACTGAACCAACGGGCTGTCAGAACCAAGTAAATCAATACCTTTTATCTCAGCAGACCCTGCCAGGATAGTGATGTATTGAGACACTGCTTTGGACCAGCTTGCGGCTTCCAACCATGCTCTGATGGTTTCCTCAACATGCTCGAATGGCAGGGTATTTCCCTCAATCTTCCTGTTCAGGAAAATGATGTGGTAGCCGAACTTGGTCTCAACAGGTTCGCCTGTCATCTGTCCTGCATGCATCGATTGGAGCGCTTTTTCAAACTCCGAAACTGTGCTTCCCTTGGTCAATTGGCCCAGATTTCCGCCCGTTTCTTTTGAAGGGCAAGCGGAGTACTCCAGCGCCAGATCTGCAAAGGCTTCTGGTTTGTCCTGAAGCAGTTTAATGACATCGTGGGCACGGGCTTTGGCTATACTGCGGGCAGTGTGTTGCTCTGACCCAGCCGCAAACAAGATATGGCTGGCTTCATAGATTGGCTCTGAACTGAAGCGAGTCCTGTTGTTTTCGTAGTAGCGCTGGCACTCATCCTTGGAAGCTGTCGGGATCTCGACCTCCTGCTCAATCAGTTCTCTGATCGCTGCATCTTCAGGTGTCTCACTTCCGTCATCCATCTGTTCTGGTGCAGCCTCAATGTTTAAGGCCTTGGCTTGCTGCAACAACAGTTCGCGGACGACTAACGCTCTCGCGGCAGCTTGCACCGCCTGACCTGGGTTCTCAGCCGGATGGTTTTGGGCCTCTGCCAGAATGTCTTGCTCTGAGATTTGGACCCCGTTGACCGACACATCGGTAATGATCGGTTTGCTTTTTGGAGGCACCTTAGTGCTCGGCAGATCCGCATCGGCCTGAGCACCTTCATTCAGATTTGGGTTGGTGTAGAGATTGGCCATTTCACCTCACTCAGCAGGATGGCGTGAATTGGTGGAGTTGCGCTCACGCACGATCTGGTAACCGGGACGCCACAAGTATCTTGCCGGAACGCTGAGCATATGCACCAAGCGTGTGAACGGGAAGATGAGCAAGATCGTCAGCCCCACGAACAAGTGCAACTTGAAGATCCATGAAGCATCAACGACATAGCTTGCTGCATCACCACGGAATGTGAAGATGCCTTGTGCCCAGCTCATGAATTTGACCATTTCCTCACCGTCCAGATGCATGAGGGAAACAGGTATAGTTCCAAGACCCAGAAGCAACTGGAAGCCCAACAGACATATAATGAAGGTGTCCATTGTGCTGGAGACTGCTCGTACACGCGCATCATACAAGCGACGATGAATGAGCATCCCTGCACCCACAATCGCCATCAGGCCAGCAATACCGCCGACGACGACAGCAAGAACCTGTTTGGCACCGTGACTGATACCCACCAGATCGAACAGGACTATTGGGGTCAGCAATCCAACCAAGTGGCCAAAGAAGATGATCAACACCCCCACATGAAAGAGCACTGAACCCCAGACCAACTGCCTGCGGCGCAGGAGCTGGCTTGAACCAGCACGCCAGCTGTAAGGCTCACGATCATAACGGATGATTGTGCCAACAATCAAAACCGAGAGGGCGATGTATGGATATATTCCAAAGAACAACGTGTTGAAGAAGCCAGACATTTCTAGTTCTCCCCTTGAATGTTCTGGGTCGTGGTATCAGGCGGGCGTCTGTCCGCAGCTCTCATTTGCATTCTTAAGCGATCAGGGCCGCAACTGCCCTCTCCTGCATTGCCACCAAACTTGACGACCTCTTCCTGCCAAATGCGATCCATGGCTTCGAGATCATTTGGGTCATCTTCGGGCTCTGCAAGAATATTGGAGAGGAGCTCCTTGGAAGGTGCCGCTTTGCTGATTTCAGCAACAACCCCAAACACATTGGCATAGATTGAGCCCTTCTTTTTGAGACGCAAACGAAGGGCCTCAAAGATATGCGCAGTCTGGCCAAGCAGTTCCTGCCCCTCTGTAAATGGTTGATGCGCCAGATATTCGAGGAACAATGGGATGTAGTCAGGTAGTTCCGTGGTCTCTACCGCGAAACCGTTTGTCAGGTACATCTCACGCAGATCGACGAGAGCTTGACCGCGGTCTCTGCTCTCACCATGCACATGCTCAAACAGGTGTAGTGAATGTGAGCGGGTCCGATCAAACAGGAACACGTATCTTTCCTGCACCTCATAGAGATCTTTAGTAGCCAGATCATCGCAAAGAGTGCAGATCATTTTCTGGCCTTTTGCAGAGAGCAAGCGATCTGAGTTTACCGCTTTTTTCAGTGCTGGCAGGTCATCCAGCAGTTCTTGCGTCGGGTAGTTGAGCAAGAGCGAGAGGATTTTTAAGGAGACGATCATCCGCGCATCTCCTTAAATATATCCGTTGGGGTTTCGACAGTTTTCTTGCGGGAACCACCGAACAGGTCAGTTCCATCACTGCCGCCAGAGCAACCATTGCCGAAGGAGAAACCACAGGAGCCACGAACATCGTAGGCATCCTCGGACACTTCACGGTGAGTGGTTGGAATGACGAAGCGATCCTCATAGTTGGCTATCGCCATGATCTTGTACATGTCTTCAATCAACTCAGAAGTCAGACCCACTCGTTCAGCGATAGCTTCATTGACTACGCCATCAACTGACTTGGAGCGCATGTAGGAGCGCATGGCGAGCATCCGTTCCAACGCCGTGACAACAGGCTCGTCTTTGCCTGCTGTGAGGAGGTTGGAGAGGTAGCGGACCGGAATGCGCATGCTCCGGACATCCGGCAGGTCACCATCCCAACCGATCTTACCAGCCTCTGCGGCTGACTGGATTGGGGAGAGAGGTGGAATGTACCAAACCATTGGCAGTGTGCGGTATTCCGGGTGAAGTGGGAAAGCCACTTTCCAGTCGATTGCCATCTTATAGATCGGCGATGCCTTGGCAGCCTTGAGCCAATCCTCAGGAACACCATCTTTGCGGGCCTGTTCGATTACCTTTGGATCATGCGGATCAAGGAAGACCTTCAGTTGCTCTTCGTAGAGGTCTTTCTCATCCTTGGTAGAGGCTGCTTCTTCGATCTTATCCGCATCGTACAGGATCACACCCAGATAACGGATGCGGCCCACACAGGTTTCTGAACAGACTGTAGGCTGCCCTGACTCGATGCGTGGATAGCAGAAGATGCATTTCTCTGATTTGCCAGAGGACCAGTTGAAGTAGATCTTCTTGTAAGGACAGCCAGAGACGCACATGCGCCAGCCACGGCATTTTTCCTGATCGATCAGGACGATTCCGTCATCTTCACGCTTATAGATGGCACCTGATGGACATGCAGCAACACATGTTGGGTTGAGGCAGTGCTCACACAGACGTGGCAGGTACATCATGAAAGTGTTTTCGAACTCGCCGTAGATTTCCTTCTCAATACCCTCAAAGTTGTAATCCTTTGAGCGCTTGGAGAACTCACCACCGAGAATTTCTTCCCAGTTTGGTCCCCATTCAATTTTTTCGATCCGCTCGCCGGTGATCGCTGATTTTGGGCGAGCCGTCGGGAACTGAGCACTTTCAGGAGCGCCCTGCAGGTGCTCGTAATCATAATCAAACGGCTCGTAGTAGTCGTCGATTTCTGGCAGGTCAGGGTTTGCAAAGATCTTCGCCAGAATGCGCCATTTGGCACCCATCTTGGGAATGATCTTGCCATTGCGTTTGCGAACCCAGCCACCGTTCCATTTCTTTTGGTTTTCCCAGTCTTTGGGATAACCAATACCGGGTTTGGTTTCCACGTTGTTGAACCAGGCGTATTCAACGCCTTCTCGGTTGGTCCAAACGTTTTTACAGGTCACTGAACAGGTGTGGCAGCCAATGCATTTATCCAGATTCAGCACCATTCCGACTTGTGCGCGGACTTTCATTCTGCTGCCTCCTGACCACTGTCATCCAGCGGTTCTTCCATCCAGTTCACTTTTTCCAGTTTGTGAACCACAACGAACTCATCGCGGTTGGAGCCAACCGTTCCATAGTAGTTGAAGCCGTAGGATTGCTGCGCGTACCCGCCAATCATGTGTGTTGGTTTGGTGACGGTTCTGGTCACCGAGTTATGGATACCGCCGCGTTGTCCGGTGAGCTCTGATCCCGGTGTATTCACGATCTTTTCCTGAGCGTGATACATGTAGATCGTGCCTTCCTTCATGCGCTGAGAGACCACCGCACGCGCCACAAGCGCACCGTTGATGTTGAAGACTTCGACCCAGTCATTGTCTTCAATGTCAGCTTTTTGCGCATCAACCTCTGAGATCCAGACCACCGGACCACCACGGTTGAGCGTGAGCATCAACAGGTTGTCGGTGTATGTGGAGTGGATGCCCCACTTCTGGTGCGGGGTGATGAAGTTGAGGACCAATTGCTTTCTGCCGAGAGATTTATCGTCGATCACCGGTTTGACGCCTTTGGTGTCTATCGGCGGCCTGTACACGCAGAAGCCTTCGCCAAACGCACGCATCCAGAGGTGATCCTGATAGAGTTGCTGACGACCGGAGATCGTTCGCCACGGGATCAGCTCATGCACGTTGGTGTAGCCTGCGTTGTAGCAAACATGCTCAGATTCAATGCCGGACCATGTCGGCGAAGAGATTATCTTACGTGGCTGAGCGACGATATCGCGGAAGCGGATTTTCTCTTCTTCCTTCGGCAGTGCCAGATGGGTGTGGTCTCTGCCAGTGAACTCAGAGAGAGCAGCCCAAGCTTTGACAGCCACTTCACCATTGGTTTCCGGGGCCAGAGACAGGACAACCTCACTTGCATCGATATCCGTTTCGATCTTAGCCAAGCCTTTGGTTGGCCCGTCTTCCAATACCTCACCATTTAGGCCTTTGAGGAGGTCTACCTCGTGTTCGGTGTTCCAGCTGATGCCTTTGCCACCGTTGCCGAGTTTGCTCATCAGTGGGCCAAGAGCCGTGAAGCGCTTGTAGATGTTTGGATAGTCTCGTTCGACAACCACAACGTTTGGCATAGTCTTGCCGGGTTGCGGATCAATATCACCCTTCTTCCAATCCGCTACGTCGAATGGCTGGGCGATTTCACCAGCGGTGTCGTGCAGGATCGGGACAAGGACGACGTCCTTTTCCTTGCCGAGAACTTCTTGTGAGACCTCAGAGAAGGACTTGGCAATACCCTTGAAGATCTCCCAGTCACTGCGGGCTTCCCATGCAGGATCAGCTGCACTGGAAAGTGGATGAATGAAGGGGTGCATATCCGAGGTATTGAGGTCGTTTTTCTCGTACCATGTGGCTGTTGGCAGAACGATATCCGAATAGACGCAGGTGGTGGACATACGGAAGTCCAGCGTGACCAACAGGTCCAGTTTGCCTTCCGGTGCGTTGTCATGCCAGACGGCTTCTTTCGCCCGCTGGCGGCCTTCCTCTCCCAGATCCTTGCCCAGCACACCATGCTCAGTGCCGAGCAGATGACGGAGGAAGTATTCGTGACCTTTACCGGAAGAACCGAGCAGATTGGAGCGCCAGACAAACAAGTTACGTGGCCAGTTGGCCTCGTTGTCGGGGTCTTCACAGGACAGTTTGAGACTGCCTGATTTTAGCTCCTGAGCAATATAGTCTTTTGCTTCTTTGCCACTCTCTTCTATCGCCTTAGCAACCTGAAGTGAGTTGGTTTCAAGTTGTGGAGCTGATGGCAACCACCCCATACGCTCTGCGCGGATGTTGTAGTCGATCAGCGACGCATCCCAGTCCCCATCCGGGGCTGTGGGGGACAGGATCTCATCTACCTTGAGCGTCTCATAGCGCCACTGGTCTGTATGCGCATAGAAGAAGGATGTTGAGTTCATATGCCGTGGTGGGCGTGTCCAATCCAACGCAAAGGCGAGTGCTGTCCATCCGGTTTGTGGGCGAAGCTTTTCCTGCCCCACATAGTGGCTCCAGCCACCACCAGATTGACCAACACAGCCGCACATCACCAGCAGATTGATGATGCCACGGTAGTTCATATCCATGTGGTACCAGTGGTTCAGACCAGCACCGAGGATGACCATGGAACGTCCGTTGGTCTTCTCAGCGTTTGTCGCGAACTCGCGAGCCGTTGTGATGATATGATCTTTGGGAACGCCAGTAATTTTCTCTGCCCATGCAGGCGTGTAAGGCAGCTCCTCATCATAAGACTTTGCAGAGTTTGGATCATCTAATCCACGATCCAGACCGTAGTTGGCAATGAAGAGGTCGAAAACGGACGCGACAAGCGCTTCGCCCTCCGCCAGCTTCACTTTCTTTGCGGGGACTTTGCGCACCATCACGCTTTCATGGTTGGTTCCCGCAAAGTGGTCATGCTCACGATTGCCGAAGTATGGGAAAGCCACGTCAGCGACTTCATCATGATCAGCTTTGTCAATGAAAGACATGGCGAGGTCCGTGTCTTTGCCGGCGCCGTCTCTTTCTTCAAGATTCCATTTGCCTTTTTCACCCCAACGGAAGCCGATGGAGCCATGCGGAACCACAATCTTCTTCGACTTGCGGTCCAGGGCGACGGTTTTCCATTCTGGATTATTTTCTTCCCCCAGCTTGTCCGCAAATTCGGAAGCACGCAGGAGGCGTTCCGGGATGTATTTGCCGTCTTTTTTGATGAGGCGAACCAGTAGCGGCATGTCGGAGTACTTACGACAGTAGTCCTCGAAGTATTTTGCCTGCCTGTCTAAATGGTATTCACGAAGGATGACATGACCCATGGCCATCGCCAGAGCTGCATCAGTGCCTTGCTTTGGATGGAGCCAGAGATCCGAGAACTTGGCCGCTTCCGAGTAATCTGGGCAGACCACGACTGACTTGGTGCCTTTGTAGCGAACCTCGGTGTAGAAGTGCGCATCCGGTGTGCGCGTTTGTGGAACGTTGGAGCCCCACAACATCAGGAAGCCCGCATTGTACCAATCAGCGGATTCAGGCACATCGGTTTGCTCACCCCATGTTTGTGGTGAGGCAGGAGGCAAATCGCAGTACCAGTCGTAAAACGACATGCATGTGCCACCGAGCAAAGACAGATAGCGGGTTCCAGCTGCATAAGAAATCATGGACATAGCCGGAATTGGCGAGAAGCCAACAACGCGGTCAGGGCCCCATTTCTTCGCAGTGTAAGCATTTGCTGCTGCGATAATTTCGTTGACTTCTTCCCAAGTGGCTCGCACAAAACCGCCGTGTCCGCGCACTTTCAGGTAATCTGCGCGCTTTGCGGGATCATCCTGAATGGCTGCCCACGCAGCGACCGGCGATTTCACTGTCCGCTCGTTACGCCATAGCTTGAGGAGGCGAGAGCGTATGAGTGGATGCTTCACCCGATTTGCGGAGTACATATACCAACTGTAGCTGGCACCACGAGAACAGCCCCGTGGCTCATGGTTTGGCAGGTCCGGGCGCGTACGCGGATAATCCGTCTGCTGGGTTTCCCAGGTGACAATCCCGCCTTTGACGTAGATCTTCCAGGAACAGGAACCAGTGCAGTTCACACCATGGGTCGAGCGTACGATTTTGTCGTATTGCCATCGCTTTCGATAGCTGTCTTCCCAGTTTCGGTTCTCATTGGTTGTAACACCGTGCCCGTTTGCAAAGGTACCAGTGTCCTGTTTTGCGAAGAAGTTCAGTTTATCGAGTAGTAGAGACATCTGAAATGCCCTTCACGTTATTTGCTTAGCACGGAACGGAGGCACCCTTGCGGGTGTAGAAGAACCACGTGATCACCAGACAGATCACGTAGAAGATGCCAAAGGCCCAAAGCGCGGCATCCGGACCACCTGTGTAGGCGATGGATGTTCCGTAGGCTTTGGGGATGAAGAAGGCACCGTAGGCTGCAATTGCAGAGGTAAAGGCGATGATGGCTGCGCTTTCACGTTCTGACTGGCGCAGATGAGCTGCTGCATCCAGCTCTGGCATCAAGAGGCCGACCTGTTGGCGCATGATGGTCGGGATCATCTGGAATGTAGAAGCGTTGCCTACACCTGTCAGGAAGAACAGTGCCATGAAGCAGGCAAAGAAGCCCCAGAAAGCTCCCGGCTCTGTTTTGATGGACAGGAAGAACAGCACGCCACCAACAGCAACCGCCATAAACAGGAAGGTCCAGAAGGTTACACGGCCACCGCCGTACTTGTCGGAAACCCAACCCGTACCAGCCCGGGAGAGTGCACCAACGAGTGGTCCAAGGAATGCGAAGGTGAGTGCATTTACTTCCGGAAACTGTGTCTTCATGAGCAGCGGGAAGCCTGCGGAATAGCCGATAAAGCTACCGAAGGTTCCCGTGTAGAGAATACACATGATCCAGTTGTGCGCTCTTGAGAAGATGATGGATTGTTCTTTAAAGCTCGCTTTGGCATCAGCGATATCGTTCATGCCGAACCATGCGGCCAGCGTAGCGATGATGAGGAATGGAACCCAGATAAAGCCAGCATTCTGGATCCAGAGTTGGGATCCATCCTCAAGGATTTGAGGAGCACCACCGATTGCACCGAAAACACCGGCTGTGATGACAAGCGGCACCACAAACTGCATGACGGAAACACCAAGGTTTCCGAGGCCTGCATTGAGCGCAAGCGCGTTTCCTTTTTCCTTCTTTGGATAGAAGAATGCGATATTTGCCATTGAAGAAGCGAAGTTACCGCCCCCGAAACCGCAAAGCAGGGCTAACAGAAGGAAGATGCTATAAGGCGTGGTGGGGTCCTGAACTGCGTACCCGATACCCAGAGCCGGAAGAAGCAGCGATGCTGTGGTTAGCGTTGTCCAAAGGCGACCACCAAAGATAGGGACCATAAAGGAATAAAAGATCCTGAGCGTCGCGCCAGAAAGGCCTGGCAGAGCAGCCAGCAGGAAGAGCTGGTCTGTCGTATAATCAAAACCGATGGCGGGTAGCCTTGCGACAACAACACTCCAAACGAGCCACACTGAGAAGGCAAGCAAAAGTGCCGGAATAGAGATCCAAAGGTTCCGAGAGGCGATCGCCTTTCCTTTGGTTTCCCAGAATTCCTGGTCATCCGGTCGCCATTCAATTAGTGTGTGCCCTTTTTGAGTGTTGTTATCAGACATACATTCATTCCTTTTGGCTACATGCCCTCTCCAGACCGAATGTCCAGAAAGGGCTTCGCTGGTTACGGATACTTTTCTACGCCTGCAGGTCCGTCCGGACCTTCAACCGGCTCGTCCGGGAGATCAGACAAATCTGTTTCGTCTTGCAATTCTGGATAACGCTTGCGCTCCATCCTGCGGATGGCGACGTGCATCCACACAGTTGAGACCGCAACAATGATGAAGAGAAGCATGAAGGGTGCCGTCCAAACGCCAGTCCAGTCGAGCAGAACTCCAAAGGCGATTGGCAAGAAGAAGCCACCAAGGCCGCCGATCATGCCTACGAGGCCTCCGACAGCACCAACATGATAGGGGTAGTAAACCGGGATGTGCTTGTAGACCGCTGCTTTACCAAGGCTCATGACAAAACCCAGAACGACGGTCACAGAGACGAAGGCACCAACACCAAGACCGAAGTTAAACTCGATTGGGCCGTCAATACCGCTGACAACATATGAGGTTTCTGGATAGCTCAGCAGGAAGAGGCAAAAGAGGGAGACGATAAATGTGAGGTACATGACAAAGCGTGCGCCCCATTTGTCTGACATCCAACCGCCCAGAGCTCTGAAAACAGACCCGGGCAGTGAATAAAGGCCAGCGAAAACGCCAGCCGTCGTGAGCTCCAGTCCGTAAGCCCCGGTGTAGTATCGCGGTAGGAATGACGCGAGCGCAACAAAGGCGCCAAAGACGAAAAAGTAGTAGGTCGCAAAACGCCAGACTTGCAGGTTCTTCAACGGAGCGAGCTGTTCTGCTGCAGATACAGCTTGCTTGCCTTCTTTCTTACGCTCCTGCTGAGACGGGTCATCTTTACTGAGCAGATAAAACAGAACAGCTGTGACTGCCAAAACAATTGCATAAACGCGTGCTGTGCCTTCCCAGCCAACTGCTACGACCAGAAATGGTGCTACGAAGTTGGTAACTGCTGCACCGACATTACCGGCACCAAAAATACCAAGTGCAGTGCCTTGTTTCTCTTTTTCAAACCACTGGGAGACATAGGCTACGCCGATAATAAAAGAGCCGCCGGCCAATCCGAGACCCAAGGCGGCTAACAGAAACACTTCATAGGTTTGTACTGAGGTGAGCAACCAAACACAGACTGCTGTAATGAGCATCTGCAGTGGGAACATAATTCGTCCACCGAACTGCTCTGTCCATACTCCAAGGAAAATGCGGCTCACAGAACCGGTGAGCACTGGTGTGGCAACCAATAAGCCGAACTGAGTATCGGACAACCCCAATTCGCCTTTAATGCGCACGCCAATGATGGAAAAAATGGTCCAAACTGCAAAACAGATAGTAAAAGCAAAGGTACTGAGACCCAATGCCCTATATTGATCGGAGCGAGTAACACCCTCAAGTGAATGCATAGTATTTGATCCTGAATTCTAGCAGGTAAGACAATCCACATAGAATCTCAGGAGCTTTAGCACCCAAAAGTAGAGCAACTCATAGAAAGAACAGGATTAAACGAGTAAAATTGAAATACAACTTGGAGTAAAACTATGTTTTATTTCCAACTCACCACGCAATGAAAAACACCTATCCAGACTACTTTGATGCTGGTATGTTTCGTGTAGAGGTGGGGATTTCAAAGTTAAAGCAATGTCTTACATCAACAATGTCAGGATGTTTGTGCGCGTGTTTGAGCTTGGCAGCATGTCTGCTGCGGCAAGGGACATGCATGTTTCTCCTGCAGTTGCTTCCTCCCGTATCGGAGAGCTTGAGAAGCACCTGGGTATTCGCTTGTTTAACCGCACCACCCGCACCATCCAACCCACTGAGCAAGGTAGCATTTTTTATCCTGGCGCCCGTAAAATGCTGGAAGCAATGGAAGAGGCTGAAGCGGCTGTTCAGGAGGTGACACACACTCCACGCGGCTCAATCTTTGTTTCTGCTCCACTCGGCATAGGGCGGCGTTTGATCGCACCGCTTATTCCTGAATTCCACGATGCTTATCCTGAAATTCATGTTCGCCTCAGGCTCTCGGACCGTCCTCTTAACATTACTGGAGAAGGTTTGGATCTGGCATTCATTCTGGGACAGTTACCAAACTCTGAAATGCGGCTGAAAAACCTGTTGGACTGTCCTCGGGTACTGTGTGCCTCCCCTACCTATCTTGATCAGCGAGGTGAGCCACAGCAAGGGGCAGATCTCCAAAACGGAAAGCATGATTGCCTACTGCTCCAGTTTCCCGGTTCCGCTGAAAGCCGATGGACGCTTCAAACTTCTGAGGGCTTACAGAGCTTCACAGTTGGTGGCCCGTTCACCTCTGATGACGGCGATGTGTTGGTGAACTGGGCACTCGGTCATCACGGCCTCATCAATGCCCCCTTGTTTGATGTTGTCGATCATTTACTCAGTGGAGACCTTATCGCCGTCTGCACTGCTACCCCTCCTGCTGATGTGCATTTAGCATGTCTATTTCCGCACAAACGCTATCAAGATCCTAAAATCCGGCTCTTTCTTAATTTCATCAGTGAGCGATTGAAGACGTATCTAAAAGACAAGAGTTCTCAATACTCTACTCATCTTCTGAATAAGTAATTCTTGATTGAAAAGTCGTTTATGTATCTATTTCTTTTTCCGGCTATCCGCGAAATACTTTCAAAATAATTTTGATAATCCAACTCATTTATTAGGCTAAACTGATAGATGGGAGGAGTTTGGTGGCCCTGCCAGCTGACGAGCTTAATGGACACGGTTGATACCAGCACATTTGCCCAGTGCTTCGAACAGTGCCTCGTCGATCCCTAATTCGACGAGTGCACCTCCCCGGCAAGGAATTCAACTTAATTCGGGTTGCTGCACTTACGCGGACTGCCATAGCGTGAGTGTCGTACAAGGAAGTAAACTTACATATGAGTACCCAAACACTGCCACCCCGCACCTTTGATGCCTCTTCTGAGGGCATGTCGCCTTCTTCTTTCTACGCACCTTCGGGAGGCTTGCCTCCGCAAACGCAAGTCATGACAGACCGGGCAGTGTTTACTAATGCATATGCCGTTATTCCCAAAGGCGTGATGCGGGACATCGTGACCTCAAATCTGCCTTTCTGGGAAAAGACGCGTGCCTGGATTATTGCCCGACCACTCTCTGGATTTGCTGAGACGTTTTCGCAGTACATCATGGAAGTTCAGCCAGATGGAGGCTCCCTTAAACCTGAACCAGATCCTGAAGCGCAGGGCGTGATGTTCGTTGTTCAAGGTGAGATTACGATCACGATGGGCAATGAGGCTTTCACACTTACTGAAGGTGGCTACGCCTATCTGCCTGCTGGAGCCCAATATGAAGTGCGCAACAATAGCTCTCTAGCTGCCACCTTCCATTGGGTTCGAAAGCGCTATGAGGCTGTCGAAGGCATTGCAAAGCCCGACGCCCTGTTTACCCATGAAAAGAATGCTGTGGTTGCTCCCATGCCAGACACCAATGGAGCCTGGACGACGACGCGCTTTGTAGACCCCAGCGATATGCGCCACGACATGCACGTCAACATCGTGAACTTTGAGCCCGGTGGCTGCATTCCGTTTGCTGAGACCCACGTGATGGAACATGGCTTGTATGTTTTGGAAGGGAAAGCAGTCTACCGGCTGAACAACGATTGGGTTGAAGTGGAAGCCGGTGACTTTATGTGGCTGCGCGCTTTTTGTCCGCAAGCTTGCTACGCTGGCGGTCCAGGCCGTTTCCGGTACTTGCTTTACAAAGACGTCAATCGACATGCCCAACTCGGCTCGTTTCAAAGGTGATCAGATATGGGTAATGAGGTCACAACAGAGCGCACCATACGGATTGAGAAGCTTACCTCTGCGGTATTTATGCCGTTTGGTGAACTGATTGAGACCGGCGGGACATCACCTATCCTAATCAACGAAGGCCGATGTGAGCGTTTTTCTGATCTGGCTGATGTTGAGTTTATTGGTGGCCGCGCTGGTATCAGCCTGTTTCAGGCAGAGCTTCGCAGCCTGCCGCACACGCTGACGATGTTGGAGCGCCATCCATTAGGGTCGCAATGCTTCATTCCGATGAACCAATCAGAATATCTTGTCATAGTCGCCGAAGATGAAGGTGGACGGCCTTCATCACCTCGTGCGTTTATGGCGAGTTCAACCCAGTCCATCAATATCAAACGGAACACATGGCACGGCGTTCTGACCCCCATCAACGGGTCAGGACTGTTCGCTGTTGTCGACCGGATTGGGGACGGAAATAACCTAGAAGAACACTGGCTGGAGGAGGCCTACTTAATAACGGAATAACACTGTGCGTCATTAGTAGGAGGGGACTAAATGACCAGCAATTCCATCGGGACATCAGAACAACTGCGTGATCCGAACTACACACCTGCCTTACATAAGGCGGTTCCACTTGGCATTCAGCATGTGCTTGCCATGTTTGTCTCAAATGTTACTCCGGCGATCATTATTGCCGGAGCTGCCGGATTTGGGTTTGGCTCTGATGCAGGGGCGCAGGGTTTCCCGGACATGACATACATGATCCAGATGTCCATGCTGTTTGCCGGAATAGCTACGCTTTTTCAAACAATTGGAATGGGAGCAGTCGGAGCCCGCTTGCCGATTGTGCAGGGTACCAGCTTTGCTTTCATACCCATCATGATCCCACTCGTTGCAGGTAAAGGTGTTGAAGCTTTGCCTGCTCTGTTTGGAGGCGTGCTTATTGGTGGTTTGTTCCATGCCATTCTAGGGATGTTCATTGGCCGCATTCGCTTTGCCTTACCACCACTGGTGACTGGTCTTGTCGTAACCATGATCGGTCTGGCGCTGGTGAAAGTGGGCATTCAGTATGCTGCGGGTGGTGTGCCTGCCATTAGCAAGCCTGAGTATGGAAGTATGCTCAACTGGTCTGCTGCGCTCATTGTAATTCTCGTCACGCTTGGCTTGAAGTTCTATGCCCGCGGGATCTTAGCTGTATCTGCCGTGGTGATTGGCATCCTTGCAGGATACCTTTACGCGATGATGGTTGGCATGGTGACTGTGGATGGGATTGCTGCAAGCGTTGGTCGCTCTGCATCTTTTGCCCTACCGATGCCGTTCGCCTACGGCTTTGATTTCAGCCTTGCTGCTGTGGTTGGCTTTTGTCTCATGGCGTTTGTGAGTGCTGTTGAAACTGTTGGCGATGTCTCTGGCATTACCAAAGGCGGTGCAGGACGTGAGGCGACCGACAAGGAGATCCAAGGGGCAACCTACGCTGATGGTTTTGGCACAGCCATAGCCGGTGTTTTTGGTGGTTTGCCGAACACATCCTTCAGCCAGAATGTGGGGTTGATTGCCATGACAGGCGTGATGAGCCGCCACGTGGTGACCATTGGTGCTTTATTCCTCATCGTGTGCGGACTGATACCCAAGGTTGGAGCAATCATTCGCACAATTCCTATCGAAGTGCTCGGCGGAGGTGTGATCGTTATGTTTGGAATGGTGGTCGCTGCTGGCGTCTCCATGCTCTCCGACGTCAACTGGAACCGCCGGAACATGGTGATCTTCGCGATTGCGTTATCAATCGGCCTTGGTTTGCAGCTGGATCCAAAAGCTGTTCAGTATCTGCCTGACACGCTGCGCATTTTGATGACGAGTGGCTTGCTTCCTGCTGCTCTGATCGCGATTGTACTCAATCTTGTATTGCCAGAAGAGCTTACTGCCGAAGCAACGGAAGAAGTTTCAGGCGGCATGGCCTCACAAGAGGATCCACCACTCAAACCAGCAGGCTCCCAAGCCTAAAGAAACTCCCCTCGCCGTTCTGTTATGGCGGGGGGAGCATCTCTTATAGTTTCTGCCATGAACCGCCGTTCTGAGAGCTTTTCACGGCTGTTTCGATGAAGTTCAATCCATCCAGTCCATCAGATACAGTCGGAAGCAGTTTGCTGCGCTCAGGTTCTGACTGACCTAAAATGCGCGCAGCCAAAACATCAGCAAACTCGTTATAGATTGTTGCGAAAGCTTCCAGATACCCTTCCGGATGACCACCTGGAATGCGAGAGACTGCATTTGCGGCTTCTCTTGCGTCTGGGCCGCCGCGTGTGATGCGGTAGCTTGACTTCCCATAGGGTGAGTAAACCAGATGGTTTGGGTCGGCCTGCACCCACTCAACACCGCCTTTGTCTCCATAAACACGCAGTCTCAGCCCATTTTCGTTGCCCGGAGCAACCTGAGACGCCCACAGCATTCCTTTGGCACCATTTTCGTAGCGCAGCAGCATCTGCACATCATCATCCAGCGCTCTACCCTCTACGAAACTTGTCAGCTCCGCCAAAACTTCCGTTGCTTTCATGCCGGATACGAAGGAGGCAAGATTGTAGGCGTGCGTTCCGATATCTCCGATACAGCCGCCTGCTCCGGATCGTTTTGGATCAGTACGCCAGCTGGCTTGCTTTTGGCCTGATTGCTCAATCGGCTCAGTCAGCCAATCTTGCGGGTACTCCACTTGAATCAGACGAACTTTCCCGAGTTCACCTGCCTCAATCATCTCTTTCGCCTGCCGGACCATTGGGTAGCCGGTGTAATTATGCGTCAACAGGAACAGCTTGCCGGTTTCCTCAACCAGTTGAACAAGCTTATTGCTTTCTTCACTCGTCGTTGTCATCGGCTTATCGCAGATGACATGGATACCGGCCTCGAGCATCGCGCGAGCTGCCGGATAGTGCATATAGTTAGGCGTCACAATGGCAACTACATCAACCGGATCATCCCGAAGCGGTTCTTTTTCTGCCATTTCTTCGAAGGAGGTATAGGCACGATCAGATGAGATATAGAGTTCTTCAGCTGACGCTTTTGCCCGCGTTGGATCAGAAGAAAGGGCACCAGCAACAAGCTCATAGCGATCGTCCAAACGCGATGCGATGCGGTGAACTGCGCCGATGAATGCACCCTGACCGCCGCCGATCATTCCCAGACGCAGCCTACGTCCCAATTTTTTCGGAATATCCAACACTTGTTGTGGCTCAGCAGCTTCGACGGTCATTATGCATTCTCCATATTTCTCAGGTGCAGATATCGGTTAGCGCAACAGCACCACCTGAACCTGTAGGATCATTAAGTCTGAGATCGGTAATTGCAAATGCTCTTTTGCAAAAGTGTTGGTCATTTCAGAGAAACTGTTTCAAAATCCAGACTGATTTGTTGCTGACTTAAGGGAGAGTTGAAGGTCTTATGCCGAATTCATCAGAGACCACCCGAGCCTATTACGAGAAGAATGCAGAGAGCTTTATCGAGCGCACACTACATCTGGACATGGAGGAGCACTACCAACGGTTCCTCAAGAGAGTGCCGCCAGGTGGGCGAGTTCTCGATGCGGGATGCGGGTCCGGGCGTGATGCCTATGCTTTCAAGCAGCTTGGCTTTGAAGTTGACGCCTTCGATGCATCTGCTGAAATGGTGAAATCGGCTAGTAAACTGATCGGTATAGCTGTCCAGCAAAACACATTTCAGGAATTTATCAGCGAGCAGGTTTACGATGCTATCTGGGCTTACGCCTCTTTGCTTCACGTTCCTTATTCTGAACTACCTCTCGCACTCACCAATCTCTGCAATGCCCTCAAGAATGGCGGCACCTTGTTTGCTTCTTTCAAATTGGGAGAAGGAGAAGTAAACCGCGATGACGGGCGTCGCTTTTCCATGATGACCGAAGCTCACTTCAGCAACATCCTACAGCAGGTCCCGAACCTACAGCTTCAAGATGCCCGCATTACGCTAAGCAACAAGCCCTACAGCCCTCACGAGAAGTGGCTTACGATGATCATTGAAAAAGTAGGCTAAAGAACAAATGGCGGAGAGTGAGGGATTCGAACCCTCGGAACACTTGCGTGCTCAACGGTTTTCGAGACCGCCCCGTTCGACCACTCCGGCAACTCTCCTAATTGATCCTCGTGGTGAGGATTGCCGGACCATATAAAGAAGCTTTCCCTTCGGCAAGCCCTGCGACCGCTATGCCGCAGATAACTCACAGCTCGCGCGTCACCAGCCAATGAAAAACGCAGTGAGCGAACCCACTGCGTTGAAATGACTGTCCATTTCTGGAGAATTATGCGGCTTGAACGTTTTCAAGGAAGGCTTTGATCGAGCGGTTAAACTGATCAGCTTCTTCAGAGATGCTGTCTGCCTGATTGTTGATGTCTTCTGCAGTTTTGGTGGAGTTTTCAATAGTGCTGGCAACTTCCCCCATTTCGGACTCGCCAATACGGGACTGATCAGATGCATCGGTCACAGAACGCGCGATTTCGCCAACAGTTACAGACTGCTGTTCTACAGCTGCTGCCACTGCTGAAGAGCTGGTGGATAGCTTCTCCATCATGCTCGTCACTTTTTCGATGGAGCCAACGGCATCAGTAGACACCTGCTGGATCGCATGGATCTGTTGCGAGATTTCTTCCGTTGCGGTGGTGGTCTGGTTTGCCAGATGTTTCACCTCAGAGGCCACAACCGCAAAGCCTTTGCCCATCTCGCCAGCGCGCGCTGCCTCGATGGTGGCGTTGAGAGCAAGAAGGTTGGTCTGGTCTGCGATATCCTTGATCAGGCTAACAACTTTTCCAATACGGGATGCAGTTTCAGCCAGCTCCTGAATTGTCTTGGACGTGTTGATGACAAGCCCACCGACTTCATCGGCAACGTCTTTGGAGTTCACCGCTTCAGACGCTACTTCCTTAATGGAAAGAGACATTTCCTCACTGGCAGATGCCACAGTTGCCACTGATGTTGATGCATGGCTGACTGCATCACCTGCTTTGCCAGCTTTATCAGAGACACTTTCGACAGTGACATTCAAAGCGAAGGAGGCTTCATGCAAAGACTGGATCGCGGAGTTAAAGCCATCGCCTGCGGCCGTTGCTGCTTTTTCAAACTCTCGCACCAGAAGAGCAACTTTCTGCTCACGTTCCTGACGACGCTTGTTGTCTTCATCGCGCTCATCGTTCAGCTGATTTCGCTCAATAGCGTTGGCACGGAAAACTTCCAGAATCTTCGCCATTTTCGCGAACTCATCCCGGCCTTTAGTGCCTTCGATATTGATTGAGACGTCCCCTTTTGCCAGAACGCCCATGGCCGTATGCAGGTTCGCCAGCGGGCGAGAGATGCGCCATGCTATGTAGCCAGCAATCATCAGGCCGATAATGCCCATTGCGCCAGCTTGCAACAAGAAGCGCTGCATGCTTGCAGCTGATGCCTCATTATGAAGCGCAGTTGCTTCCGCTTCACCAGCCGCACCAAAATCATTGAGCTGTTGTGCAGCCGGGATCATCTCGTCCAGTTGTTCCAGAGCGAAGACCATCTCCTCCTGAATGTCAGCATTCAGAGTTTCAATCTGCTCCAGCGTCTCTGTGTAGGTTGCCCAGAGCTCGCTCACTACCTGAGATGTTTCTTCTGGCATTTTCGCTGTTTGAATGACCATGCCAAACTGCTCGATGCGGCTTTTGAAGGTACTCTTTTCAATTTCATACCCGTCAACGCCAATGGTCCATTCCATGGCCTGAAGATCTTTTAGCAAACCAGCGACACGATGAGTGTCTTTGCTGACGTTCAGTTTCCGGCGTGCCTTATTAATTTCGAGCTGCATTGTGGAACTAGCCCCCTGAAGGACTGAAATGAGACCTCCATCTGAGCTGGTTCCACGCTCTAGTGTCGCTTCAACCACTGCGCCAAACGTCTCTGAAAACCCGTAGGCATAGCCTTCCAGGTTATCGTAGAGTTCGTCCTCAATGCCTGAAACATTCAGTTCACGTGTTTCTTCTACCAATACAACAACGCGCTCACGAGCATCTGCTGCAATGTCAGATGCCTCTGCTTTTGGATGAAGCAAAAACTCCCCACCAATTGCGCGCATACGATCTACTGCTGCACTAATCGCCTGAGCGTTTTGCATCAGCTGGTTATAGGTCTGCGTATTTTTTTGAAACTCAGCATTCTGGC
Source organism: Pseudovibrio sp. Ad5 (assembly GCF_001623095.1). Lineage (NCBI taxonomy): Bacteria > Pseudomonadati > Pseudomonadota > Alphaproteobacteria > Hyphomicrobiales > Stappiaceae > Pseudovibrio > Pseudovibrio sp. Ad5. The sequence goes on from NZ_LMCH01000066.1 coordinate 152,367, forward strand.
TGTTCATTTGGGAGAGGGAAATCAACGCCCCACCCAGCACAAGTATCGGCAACAACCCAAGAGCTGTAACTCTAGTTACGACGGAGTATATCCAGGCGAACTTTGGAATGCGCATTTTATGCCCCCCGCACGTATGCGGTTTAATTCATTGGATGATAATGATCGCGAGATTGTCACATACATTCCATATTCGGCGCTCATTTCTCCCCTAAGCACTTGTATGGAACATGCACAAATCTCTTTGCGCTATTGTTGGCTGGCGAAGGTTTATCGATCCTTAAAACAATCATAGAATGAACCTTAAAACGCAGCGGAATAGGTATTTGGACGTAACAATTAGATCGTAGGTATAAATCTGACAGCGCAACCATAGCGCGAATCACTCCGATGCAGGAGCGTTCTTTGACAGTTGAGTATTCGTGACATAAATCTCACCTCTCGTATTTCTAATATAATTGGCGAGATTCTGCGTTGACATTCCAGAATGCCTGCGTATATTCCAGCAGCTCATAAATTGCGGGGAAACCCGTGTTTTCGCGCTGTCCGAGGCAAGACATCGAAACCGCCTTCTGGTTTTTTCCAGAGTTTGCGGTCGATCTCCCCGAAACGGGACGTTCCTAGAGCATAAAGGAAACGGTCGACAAAGTTCGCAGTTTGCTGCGACGCCAAAGGGTGCGCTTAGATAAGAAGGACATGCGCATGTTCGCAGTCATCAAAACAGGCGGTAAACAGTACACTGTTGCTGCTGACGATCTTCTGAAGATCGAAAAAGTTTCTGCCGAAGCTGGTGAAACAGTAACTTTTGACGAAGTTCTCATGGTTGGTTCAGATGCTGAAACCACCATTGGTGCACCAACCGTTGAAGGCGCTTCTGTTGTAGCTGAGGTTGTTGAGCAGGGTCGTGATCGTAAGATCATCATCTTCAAAAAACGTCGTCGTCAGAACTCCCGTCGTCGTAATGGTCACCGTCAGGCTTTCACTACTGTGAAAATCACCGACATCCTGACCAGTGGCGCTAAGCCAGCTAAAAAAGCCGCTGCTCCTAAGAAAGCTGCCGCCGCACCAGCTGCTGAAGGCTCCGACGATCTGAAAAAATTGCAGGGTCTTGGCCCAGCAATTGAGAAAAAGCTGAATGCTGCAGGTATCTCTACCTACGCACAGATCGCAGCTCTTTCTGCTGAAGACATCGCCCGCGTTGAAGAAGAAACTGGCACTAAAGGCCGCTTCGAACGTGATAACTGGGTTGCACAGGCTAAGGAACTCGCAGCGAAGTAATTCGCGCAAGTTTCTGTCCTAGAGATTAAACGAGGAGTACTTCGTTATGGCTCATAAAAAAGCTGGCGGTTCATCCCGCAACGGTCGCGACTCAGCTGGTCGTCGCCTTGGTATCAAGAAGTTCGGTGGCGAAGCCGTGATTCCTGGCAACATCATTGCACGTCAGCGTGGCACTAAGTGGCACCCAGGCGCAGGTGTTGGCATTGGTAAAGATCACACCATCTTTGCAACCGTCGAAGGCAAAGTTGCATTCGAAGAAAAACGCAATGGCCGAACATTTATTAATGTGATGCCGGTGGCACTCGCCGCCGAGTAACGCTGACGTGATAATCCAAATCGTCGGCGTCTCATCAGACCCCGACGGATTTGGAAAAATCCGGTTCAGATCGAAAGATCAGAAAAAGGGGAGATGGGACGCCATCTTCCCTTTTTCTTTGTCCAGTGGGATGGGCAGTAGACCGGAGTTAAAACCATGGTAGTTGAATACGAAGAAATCCCAGAAGAAAGCAGTTGCGTTGCGGCCGGGTCGCCGCAGGACACCGCGCGTCTTGTCATCGACCGAGCGCGCAAGGATGATTTGGCTGACATCCTGTTTTTAGCCAACAACCGTCGGATCGCTGAGAAACTGACGAACATGCCGCATCCCTTCACGTATGAAGACGCTAAAGCGCTCGTGAAACGGTGTGATGTGCAGTTGCCATCTCAGGCGACGTTCGCGATCCGCATGAAGAACACTGGCCGTATTATTGGCGCTATCGGTTTCAACCCGCTTGCCGAAGACTTTGGTGCTGTGCACCTGGGTTATTGGGTGGGCGAGCCATTCTGGAACCAGGGATATGCGACAGAAGCTGTTCAGTCTGTTATCGAATTCGCGTTTGCTAACGGCGTTAAGGAGCTCTCCGCTTCTTGTCGCGTGAGCAATCCTGCCTCGCACCGCGTGCTGTCAAAGTGCGGCTTTAAGCAGGACGGAACGACAAAGCTGCATTCTCTCGGCGCTATGGCCGTGGTGGATGCCACACGCTTTACACTGACCCGCAGCCAATGGATCGCGAATACGCGATGGGGCTCTGCTGGTTAAGTGATGCCAGATCAGCAGGTTGCAGTGACAGCAACCTGCTTTCGGCAGCGTGATTGTTGTTTGGCTGTAACGGCTTACCCTCAACCACACAAAACCAGCAGGCTTTTACCTGATCCTGATGCAGTCGCTCTGTCTGCAATCCGGGTCATCAAGGCCATGCTGCGTTTTACCCTCACTTACCTACTCCAACGAACGATTAGAGAAATATGAGTTTGATTTACAAGGCCTTTTACAATGTTGACTACAACTATAGATACCCAAAGACTGAGGCTTCGCCGTTACAAACCTGAGGATCTTGAACCTTATTGGGAGATTGGTCACTCTGACTATGAAATCATTCGCTGGCTGACCGGTGCAAGCTGGCCTGCACAGAGGAGTGAGCTGAATGCAGTGGCAGACTTCGCACTGAACGCTAATCCTCTCACTGACACTTTTCCGTTTGCCATTGAACATAACGGCCTACTTATTGGTGGTGTTGATGTTCAAAAACCCGGTGATCTCAATGAGTTCCCGGAGCTACCAACCATTGGGTACTGGCTTTCCCAGAAAGCTCAGGGTCATGGACTTATGCTTGAAGCATGTGTTGCTGCGCTGCATTGGGGCTTTGCGCGCGATGCCTGTGACACCTTCGCAGCCCGTGTGTTTGCGACGAACTACCCTTCTCAGAAACTACTGAAAAAGCTGGGTTTTGAGCCTGTTGGAGTTTGCATCCGTTACTCCAAATCTCTGCAACAAGACGTTGAGAATATCATCATGCATCTGCCGCGGGATCGGTTTGAGGCGTTGCATGGTGATGCGCATGTGATGATGGGAGCAGCACTATGACCACTTTTCCTCGTTTGAGAACGACCAGCCTGACACTGCGAGAATGGCGAGAAACGGATGCACCTCGCGCGCTAAAACTCTTTCAAAATCAGAATATTACACGCATGCTAACCTCCAAGCCACATCCCTTTACAAAGGCAGATGCCCAGGCCTTTTTGCATAAGGCTATGCCTCACAATTTGAATGAAGTTTTGAATTGGGCAGTCGAGCTTAAAGGAGAAGTGGTTGGTGGTATTGGTGCCGGGCCGCTTGATAAAACACCAGACATGGGTTGGTGGCTTGCTGAAGAACATTGGCAAAAAGGCATTATGTTTGAGGCCGCTAGCGAAGCTTTGCGCTACCTTCTTCTTGAACGCGAACTCCCCAAAATCATTGCGGATGCATTCAACGATAACAAAGGGTCTCAAGCCCTGATGCGCAAGCTTGGTTTTGTTAATACCGGGCAAGGAATGGGGAGCAGTCTAGCTCGTCTGGCTGGCACTTATCCTACAGAAGAGTTCGCCATATCCCCGCTTGATTTCATCGCAGCACAACAGCTCAGAGTGCAGGAGGCAGCACAATGACCACTTTTCCTCGTTTGAGAACAGCCAGTCTGACACTTCGGGAATGGAGAGAGACGGATGCGCCTCGCATTCTTAAACTGCTGCAAAATCAGAATGTTACTCGAATGCTGGCGAGTGCTCCGTATCCTTATACCAAAGCGGATGCTGAGGTCTTTCTGCAAAGGTTTATGCCCAGAGACCTTGGCCATGGAGTGAACTGGGCCGTTGAGCTGCAGGGTGAAGTGGTTGGTGGCGTTGGTGCAGGCCACCTTTCCAGAAAACCTGAACTCGCCTTTTGGCTTGCAGAAGAACATTGGAAAAAAGGCATTATGTATGAGGCAGTTAGTGAGGTTCTTCGCTACCTGCTGCTGGAACGTGAGCTGCCTTCCATCTTTGCCGATGCCTTTAGCGACAATGCGGGATCTCAGGCACTGATCCGAAAACTTGGATTTGTTCATACCGGACAGAATGAGGGACGAAGTCGTGCCCGCCTCGCGGGCAATTATCCGACAGAAGAGTTCCTAATATCCCCGCTTGATTTCATCAGTGCACAGCAGTCCAGAGCGCAGGAGGCAGCGCAATGATTTTTCCGGAATTACAAACCAACCGTTTGATTTTAAGAGCACTTCAGCCGGATGATTATCCTCGGCTGCGGTTCCTGTTTTCTGATTTTGATGTGGCGCGGATGACTGCCAGCTTTCCGCATCCGATCACTAATGAGTGGGCGCATGAGTTTATCACTCGTAGTCATTCTAATGATCTGAATTCGGATGTGGTTTGGGCGATTGATAATGGTACGGGCTTCATCGGGTCCATTGGTGCACACCGGATCGGCAAATCTGCTTCTTTGGGCTATGCGCTTGGAAAATACTACTGGCGGCGGGGTTATATGAGTGAAGCCGTGCAAGCCGTTGTAAACTATCTACAAAATGAGCGTAGCGTTGAAAACGTTGATGCGTGCGTTTTTTTGGAGAATCCTGCGTCATTCCGCGTTCTTATGAAGAACGGCTTCGTTCCAACCTCTGTCTGCACGCATTCCTGCGCTTCCAGAGAGTCCGACGAAATTGAGACCCAAAATTTCGAACTCAAGCTGGCACAGTCTGCTGAGCAACCACAGCTTGCCGTGGCGGGGATAAGATAGAATGGCTTTTCCAGAGCTGAAAACAGACCGTCTTCGATTGCGCATGATTGAAGACGGTGATCTGGATCGCCTTGTCCAGCTGGCGAACTCTTATGCGATTGCGAGCATGCTCTCTGGCATGCCGCATCCGTTTACAGAAGAGACTGGCAGGTTCTACATCCATCGCGGCAAAACCAATGATCCTGCCAGTGTTGTGTTATGGGCCATTGATGATGGAACTGGCCTTGTCGGTTGCATCTGGTCAAAGTTTGAGGATGTAACTGGCTGGACCGGTTATTGGATGGGTGAGCCTTATTGGGGGCGTGGTTACATGAGCGAAGCGCTGCGCACAGTTCTGCGTTTCGGGTTTGAGCAGCGCTTTATTACGAGCTTTGAGGCTGGTGTGTTTGCCGACAATCCCGCCTCCTCTCACTTATTGGATAAGATGGGCTTCAGCAAAGTGGGCGAAGAAACTATCCCCTCTAAAGGACGCGGTGATATCATGGTTCCACATCTCCGGCTTACATTGCCCAAAGCCGATTTTGTGGACCTCGCAGAAGCGGAAGGTTGAGCGACATGACAACCCAAAGCACCTTTCCTGTTCTACGCAGCGAGCGGCTTGTTTTACGGGAGATGCGGGAAGCTGATCTTGCGCTGCTCTGTTCATACCTGGGGGACTTTGAGGTCTCCAAGTCGCTGAGCAGTCAACCGCATCCGTTTTTGGAAGCGGATGGGCGGGATTATATTGAGCAGGCGCTTGCCAACAACACAGCTGAGAATGTGACCTGGGCAATTGAGCTTGATGGGCAGTTTTGTGGTGGTTTTAAAGCGAAGGAGTTGCATGGAGCTGCGAGCGTTGGCTACTGGCTTGGGCGCGAGCATTGGGGCAAAGGGCTGATGAGTGAGGCGCTGCATTTAGCCCTGACTTATCTGTTCCAAAAACGAGGCCTCGAAACACTGCAAACTGGCGCGTTTCGTTGCAATCCAGCTTCTTTGCGTGTGTTGCAGAAAGTTGGTTTCGTTACCAAAGGGCTACGCACCAATACCAGCAATGCGAGGGGCGGTGAGGAGCTGGAAGAGGAGTTTTTGAAAGTTTCCATTGACCAGTTCCGGACGGAAAGTGACGAACATTCGCCTTTTAAAGATAAAGAGTTGCTGTGATGAAACAACGAAACAGCACTTACACAACCTTCCCCGTTCTACGCAGCGAGCGCCTAGTCTTGCGCGAGATGCGGCCTGAGGATTTGGAGAGGCTTTGTGCATACCTAGGGGATTTTGAAGTCTCCAAGTCGCTGAGCAGTCAACCGCATCCGTTTTTGGAAGCGGATGGGCGGGATTATATTGAGCAGGCGCTTGCCAACAACACAGCTGAGAATGTGACCTGGGCAATTGAGCTTGATGGGCAGTTTTGTGGTGGTTTTAAAGCGAAGGAATTGCGTGGAGCTGCGAGCGTTGGCTACTGGCTTGGGCGCGAGCATTGGGGCAAAGGGCTGATGAGTGAGGCTTTGCGTGTTGTTCTTGATTATCTGTTTGAAGCGCGGGCGCTGCATGTGGTGCGGACCGGAGTGTTCAAGGAGAACCCGGCCTCCCTGCGGGTGCTGACCAAGATGGGTTTCAAGATTACTGGTGAGGCCAAGCACGCCTGCCGCGCGCGGGGCAATGTGGAGCTCGATGAGATCCAGCTGCAAGTGACCCGCAATGACTTTCTTCGACTGACTAATTCAGACAAAAAATCGTGAGTAATGATGATGTTTCCTGAACTCAAAACAAACCGCCTGACACTCCGCCAGTTTCAGCAGGATGATCTGAAATCGATCTGCGAATACATCAGCAACTTCGATGTCAGCAAGATGCTGACTGTGGTGCCCCACCCTTACACAAAAGCGGATGGAGAATGGTGGTTGAACCACATCAAGGAGACACCGCTAAGCGAAGAGACAAACTGGGTTATTGAATCCGAACATGGGTTCTCAGGGGGCATTGGAATACGCATCCCAGAAGATGGCTTCCCGCGCATTGGGTATTGGCTGGGGCAACCGTTCTGGGGCAAAGGCTATATGAGCGAGGCAACTGAGGCGGTGGTCAATTACTGTTTTGAGGAACTGGGTGTGAGCAAAGTGACTTCCGGCGCATTTGAAGAAAATGACGGGTCCCTGAATGTGCTGGCGAAGAACGGTTTCCAGACAATCGGCTCGGAGCCAGAAAAAAGTCGCGCTCGCGGAGAAGAAGAAGTCACTCTCATCAATGTGGAGCTCACCCGTCCTTTATGGGAAGCCATGCGGGCGGTGACGGTTTGAAGATGAATTGCTTGTCGCGTGCCGATGGGTGCGCGCGACAAGTTTTGGGATTAGTCGAATAGCAGCGGTATCATGATGTGCATGGTGCTGTGCATGAAGATGAGAAAACCCGGACCGGCCAGAAAAAACAGGCTCCCCATTATGATGCCGGGAACGAGAATGCGTGTGGCGATCAGGTTCCACAATAAGATGCTATCCAGTTCTCCAAGCTCATGAAGGAAGACAAAAGCTAGTGCTGCGATGAGGATTGCAGTGCCAGCAGACCAGAACACGCGATACCTGTACTCAACGCCTGCCAGTAGTTTGAACATTCCGAAAAAGACCAGCGCACTCAGTAACATGCGGAAGACGAGTTCTTCGCCGTAACCTGCAACCATGCCAAAGAGATAGCCTGGACGAGAGCTTTCTTCTGCCGGGACAAAGTCAGGCAGTTCACTCCCGAAAAACGCCCAGATAATGCATGTGATGATGATTGCTGTGCTTACACCGCTCACGATCTGCAAACCGGGCGTGTGCTTTATCAAGCCTGCGCAGCCGAGTTTGTTAAAGCAAAACCAGCCCAAAAGCAGCGAGGTGAAAATGATGAGCCAGGTAGAGACGTAAATCGGCACGATCTTGATGAACGGATCTGCCCAGAAAATCTGACTTGTGTCCTGTTCGGTGAAAACCAACAGGCCAATGCAATAGAGAACAAAGACCTGAGCCCAGACGATTGTTGCCATGAGCTGGTTGCGAAAGGTGGTGGGGAAGTAGTTGTGTTGGGAAGAGGATGTCATTGTATTTCCTCCGTCCTTCTCGGAGACATTGTTGAGAAGGTGAAATGGAGAGGAGGGCAACATCTCAAACGATTATGCTTGAGAGGCTGCCCTACACATCAATTCTGGCTCAGAGTTTCTGGCCGTTGTTGATGATGGTGGTCGATGCCGGGACTGCATTTACGACGGTTTGAAGCGCCATGCAGGCTTTCTCACTCGCCTCCACCAAAGAGGCAATCAGAGATGGGTCCTCTTGCGATTCGATGATGATGACTGTCTCGACGCCTTTTGAAACACCAAGCATGTCCGAGCCTTCTTCAGCGGTCATTCCCGGAATTCTGGACTGGAACTTCATTTTCTGCTCCAGCTTGATGGAGGAGATGTTCAGCTTCCGGGACTGAGCCAACCCATGCACATGCGTGAGCAGGCAGAAGCCGATACCCGCGGCCAGGTAAGACAATGGTGCGGGAGCTGTATCCGTGCCGCCAATGGATGAGCCTTCGTCGCAGAGAACTTCAAAAGCGCCAAAGCCAGGGACGTTGGGCTGGACCACGCCGGTCTTGACCAAGCCGTCGCCTGTGAGCTCTGCGAGGAAATCGACCTCAAGCTCCATGCCGTCTTTCGACTTTTTGATTTTGTTTAAGCTGATGTGCTGGGGCGTTGGCATGGCCGCTGCCCGGGTCACGATGAGATGTGTCACAGTGTTATTATCAAGCATCTCTATCTCCGTAAGTGTACGATACTGTACCGTACACTTAGCAGATAAAAATCACTTTCGTCAAGCATGACTGTTTTCAGCTGGTCGGCGCTAGTTGAGATCAGGCGCCATATGCTTTCATGAAATCATGCACACATTGGCGAACATGATCTGAGATTTCCTGTAGAGTCGGTGCGGATTGAACGCCCAGCAGAAGAGCGAGGTGAGTGTCCTCGCGCAACATACCCATGAAGATAGCCGCTGCGTTTTCAGGGTGTTCGATGGCGACGATACCCAGACTGCTCGCCAGTTGGAGCTGCTGTGCAATGCTGGAGGTTGCCCGTTTGGGGCCAAGCTGGAAGAATGATTTGGTAATATGAGGAGCGCGACTGCCCTCACCTATCAACATGCGCCAAAGGCCAAGAGTTCTATCATCATAGATGAGGGTCAGAACGGCCTTGCCAAAGACAAAAAGAATCTCTTCAAGCTCCTGACGGGAGCCACCATCTTCGTTTGAGTCGAGAGGTTTAATGGAGAGGACAGGCCCTTCAGACAGGTTGCTGACAATCTCTGCCAACATTGCTTCTTTGTTTTTGAAGTGTCTGTAGACTGTGGTTTTGGAGGCGCGGGCGCGTCTGACGATCTCATCCATCGAGGTGTTGGCATAGCCAAGTTCGATGATCGCATCAGCTGCAATTTCTAAAAGCTCATTTTTCCGCTTTTCGCCGCGCGATACCTTTTTCTCTGATTCCATGCAGGTTTTCCGTCTCTCACGTGGGTACGATACCGTATCTTACACTAAGCTCTAGTGAGTTTGGTGAGGAGAAACAAGATTGCAAGGGACTGGAATGTGGAGGCGTTCAGCTGACATCACGGCGAAGCATGATGTTGGGAGCCGGATTTGGGGAGGATGGTATTCTGTAGAGGGTCGTTTTGGCTGAATGGAAGCCTGATGGCTATCTCATTGTTGGTTTATTGATGTCTGGGCCAAATTCCAGACAAAAAAAAGAGCGCATTGCTGCGCTCTTTTTCACTGAACAGCTCGAATTATACGGTTTCGAGGTTTACAGCGCTCTGACGGCCATCACGACCAGCTTCCAGTTCGTAAGTTACGTCCTGGCCATCAGCCAGAGTAGACAGACCGGAGCGCTCTACTGCAGAGATGTGAACAAATACGTCTTTGCTTCCATCTTCAGGTGCAATAAAACCGAAACCTTTAGTGCTGTTGAACCATTTCACGGTGCCTTTAGCCATCGTGATATCTCCTAGTTAGTGTGCCGCTGCGACATGCAGATGGCTTTGGTTGCGTCAGGGCGAAATCGAGTGCACTGACGCCTAAAAAGGAGACAGGGTGTCGATAGTCTTAACGTAGAGACGGCATTCCACATATTGACTGATAAGTAAAGATCCAGCTTTCCATTTGATGCCTGTAGAACCAATTTTTTTAAATTCTCTGTGTTTTTACTGAGTCAAATCCTAACTTATTCCCTGATGTTTTCACAAAACGCATAAAAGTTGAGGGAAAACCCGATGTTAGGTCACCTTGTGGTTGCATTGCGGGTTTTGCCGATATTCGCGCAAATATTCCTCACTATGTGAAAAAAATTCCATGAACATGCTCTAAGCGCTTGCAATAGGGAGTGGTCCGAGATAGTGACCGCCCCCAAGCTTTTAAGTTCCTCTCGGATTTAGAAACCTCCAAGATGCTGTTGTCTGCTTACTTTGTTCCCCTGTGAATAAAGGTGCAGGCATTGATCACCTTTGATTCTCCGATCTGTGTGTGTTTATCGGGCAATTGAAGATGGGTCCTGCTCCTCTGATCTGGCTGGCGCGCCTGTTTATGCGTTCCGCGACTTTCAGCAGATGGCAGGATAGGGTCTTTGAGCAAGGTTGCGGCAACAGCCTTTTGCTCCCTCGTCCCTTTGTGATCGTACCCAGCACTCGTGGCAGGGATTCACTTGAGATCTCAGGAACCAAAAGCAAGGGTTGGATAGCACCGGCGCGTTGCAAGCACATGGCTCGACGGGTTTGACGCTATCTTCGTGTACTTAAGAGAAAGAGCGCCAGCGACAACAAGCCAAGCGTTCCAAGAAGAATAAGAAGAGATTGTCATGTTCCCGGAGTTACAATCCGAGCGCTTGATCCTACGCGATTTTCGCGAGAGTGATTTTGATATTCATAATGCGTCTTTGAATGATTTCGATGTGAGCAAGATGCTGACTGTCGTTCCGCATCCTTATACAAAGGATGATGGTGACTGGTGGTTTGACCATTGCCGCACGACATCTCACAGCGAAGAGATCAACTGGGTGATCGACAATGGCGAAGGCCTTGTCGGCGTCATTGGCATCCGCAATGTCTCGACAACACCGCACCTCGGTTACTGGCTGGCTAAATCCCAATGGGGTAAAGGTTATGCCAGTGAAGCAACCAACCTGGTTTGCGATTACGTGTTCAACCGGCTGAATGCAGCTGCGATGAACACCGGCCTGTTCACCATTAATCCGAAGTCTCTGAATGTGCTTCAGAAGAACGGGTTTGAGGTGACTGGCGAGACTAAAGAGAAGAACCGCGCACGTGGCGATCTCAAAATGGATTACACCACAGTTACGCTGACCCGGGACAGATGGACATCAATGCAGGCGATTGCAGCCTGACGGTCCAGTCTCTAAAGCAGCTTGTCTTTAGAGATTTGTTCTTGCGCATCTGGATTTTGAAAGGCTTGCGAATTGATGTTCGTGAGCCTTTTGGCTGTTCAGGGCAGTAAACCATAAATCAGGTTGCTTATTCTTTTCCGGAAAGCGCTAGACACTTTTCGGGAACACGCTTAAGCAATAAAATTAGCCAGATTTGCCGTTCCGCCCTTGGCGGGAGCGCAATAGGGCTTTATGACGTCCTCCAAAGAACGTCACAGGTGGACGAAAGAGAATAAAATGAAATTCCTCGATCAGGCAAAGATCTTTGTAAAGTCTGGTGATGGTGGCGCGGGCAGCGTCAGCTTCCGCCGTGAGAAATATGTTGCCGAAGGTGGACCCGACGGCGGTGATGGTGGCCGTGGTGGCGATGTATGGGTTGAGTGCGTTGATGGCCTCAACACACTGATCGACTATCGCTACGCACAGCACTACAAAGCAAAAATCGGCATGCATGGCATGGGCCGCAACAGAACCGGCGCCAAGGGCGACGATGTTGTGCTTCGTGTTCCTGTAGGCACTCAGATTCTTGAAGAAGACAACGAGACCGTTCAGGCGGACATGACCGAGATTGGTCAGCGCTTGTTGCTTCTGAAAGGTGGTAATGGCGGTTTCGGTAACGCGCACTTCAAATCCTCAACCAACCAGGCACCGCGCCATGCGAACCCTGGTCTTGAAGGTGACGAAAAGTGGATCTGGCTGCGCCTGAAGCTGATTGCGGATGCTGGCCTTGTGGGTCTGCCAAACGCTGGCAAATCCACCTTCCTCTCCGCTGTATCAGCAGCACGCCCAAAGATTGCGGATTATCCGTTCACCACGCTGCACCCGAACCTGGGTGTGTGTGAACTCGACAATCGCGGCTTTGTGCTCGCTGACATTCCGGGACTCATTCGTGGTGCACACGAAGGTCATGGTCTTGGCGACCGTTTCCTTGGCCACGTGGAGCGGACTCGCGTTCTGTTGCATCTGGTGGATGGCTCTGGCGAAGAAGACCCGGCAGATTCTTACCGCACCATTCGCGGTGAGCTGGAAGCTTATGGCCATGGTTTGGATGAGAAGGCTGAGATTGTTTGTCTTTCCAAAGCAGATGCACTGACAGAAGAGCTGCGCGAAGAGCGCTTTAAGTCTCTTGAAGAAGCCTGCGGTCAGAAGCCTTTGATCATTTCGTCTGCTAGTGGTGAAAACATCGACACTGCTCAGCGCATGATCATTCGTGCAATTGACAAGGATAAGCAAGACGAGGCCAATGCCATTCCTTCTGATGGAATTGAGGAGTGGCGCCCGTAATGGCTCGAAGTCTGAGCGACTATAAGCGCATCACCGTCAAAATCGGCTCTGCCCTTCTGGTAGAAAAAGGCCGGTTGAAGCGTGAGTGGCTGGAATCGCTGGCAGATGACCTTCAGGCTCTTTCCGAAGCTGGGAAAGAAGTGCTGGTGGTCTCTTCCGGTTCCATTGCTCTTGGTCGTGGTGTGCTTGGTCTGCCAGCTGGTCCGCTCAAACTGGAGCAGGCGCAAGCCGCCGCTTCTGTGGGCCAGATTGCACTTGCTCAGGCGTATTCTGAAATTCTCGGTGCGCGTGGTTTAACGGCTGGCCAGATTCTGCTGACGCTCGGCGACACGGAAGAGCGTCGCCGTTACCTCAATGCGCGCGAGACGATTGGCACTCTGCTGAAGATGGGCGCTGTCCCGATCATCAATGAGAATGACAGCGTTGCGACCTCTGAGATCCGCTATGGCGATAACGACCGTCTGGGCGCCCGTGTGGCGACCATGGCGAGTGCGGATCTTCTTGTGCTGCTGTCTGATGTGGACGGGCTTTACACCGCCGCTCCGCAGACAGATCCTGATGCCATCTTCCTGCCTGAGGTTCCTCAGGTGACGCAGGAGATTGAGGCTATGGCCGGTGCGCCGGGAACAGCCTTCTCCTCTGGCGGCATGAAGACCAAGATTGATGCAGCCAAGATTGCGCAGAGCGCTGGTACATCCATGATCATTGCCAGTGGCAAGACCATGAACCCACTCAACGCGATTGAAAATGGCGCACGGGCGACATGGTTCCCTGCTCCATCCTCACCCGCCCGCGCCCGCAAAACGTGGATCAGCGGTCACCTGAAGCCGCATGGCACCATTCAGCTGGATGCAGGTGCGCTGAAAGCTGTGAAGGCGGGCAAGAGCCTGCTGCCAGCAGGGGTGACCAAAGTGGATGGCACATTCACACGTGGTGATGCTGTGCGTATAATAGATGTGGACGGGCATGATGTGGGTCGCGGCCTTGTGGCCTATGATTACGGTGAGGCCTCTCTCATCATCGGGCGCAACAGCAAAGAAATTGAAGCCATTGTTGGCTATCCGGGACGGGCAGAAATGGTCCATACGGACGACCTTGTGCTCTCTACATCTGATTTGGACAATTCATAGAAACTGTTTAGGTTGACCAAGTTCAACCAGTGATGACTTAAGGGTTTTGCAGATGCTGAATACTTCTGAAGTGGCAAATGCGGACAACACCGATGTTCGCGACCTGATGGCAACTCTTGGCAGACAAGCACGCGCTGCTGCACGTACTCTTGCCATTGCCCCCACAAGCCAGAAGAACAAAGGCCTGGAAGCGATGGCAGCTGCCGTTCGCTCTGCAACCCCTGAGATCCTCAAAGCGAATGCGATTGATCTGGAGAGCATGCAGGCCAATGGTCAGCTGGCATCCTTTGTTGATCGCGGCACATTGAACGAAGAGCGCATTGAGGCCATTGCCTGCGCGCTGGAAGACATTGCCAAGCTGGACGACCCTGTCGGTTCTACGATTGCGGACTGGAAACGCCCGAACGGTCTGGACATCTCTCGCGTTCGCACGCCTCTTGGTGTGATTGGCGTTATCTATGAGAGCCGCCCGAACGTGACTGCGGATGCAGGAGCACTGTGCCTGAAGGCTGGTAATGCTGTTGTGCTGCGCGGTGGTTCTGACACCATCAACTCCAACCTTGCTATCTATAAAGCTTTGCAGGCTGGCCTTGCAGACGCCGGACTGCCGGTAGATGCCATACAGATTGTGCCGGTGAAAGACCGTGCTGCTGTTGGTGAAATGCTGAAAGGCCTGGACGGTAATCTTGATGTAATCATTCCACGTGGTGGCAAGAGCCTTGTTGCCCGTGTTCAGGATGAGGCCCGTGTGCCTGTGTTTGCGCATCTGGAAGGTCTGGTTCATATCTTCATCGACAAAAAGGCCGATCTGGATAAGGCGATTGAAATCACCGTCAATTCCAAGATGCGCCGGACGGGCATTTGTGGTGCTGCCGAGACGCTACTGGTTGATGAAGCTGTGGCAGCAACCATTTTGCCGCCAATTCTTGCTGCTCTTCAACAGAAGGGCTGCCAGATACGCGGTGATGAAGACGTTATGATGCTTTGCCCAACCGCTTCTGAGGCGACTGATGACGACTGGTCGACTGAATATCTAGATGCGATCATCTCTGTGAAGATTGTTGGCGGGCTGGAAGATGCGATTGAGCATATTGGGATCTACGGTTCCAATCACACGGACTGCATCATCACAGAAGACCAGATTGCGGCCCGCAAATTCCTTGCAGAAGTGGACTCGGCTATCGTTCTTCACAATGCATCCACACAGTTTGCGGATGGTGGTGAGTTTGGCATGGGCGCCGAAATTGGCATCGCAACTGGCCGCATGCATGCACGCGGACCTGTTGGTGTGGAACAGCTGACCAGCTTCAAATACGTGGTTCGCGGGAACGGCCAAACACGTCCATGACGAACCCCGACCCCACAATGCGCGATAACCACGGCAAGCTTGGGATTGTGCAACCAGACTGGATGCGCCTTCCCTATGCTGCACCGGGCAATCGCATTGGTTTGTTTGGCGGGTCGTTTAATCCCCCACATCCCGGCCATCTTATGGTGGCGGAGACGGCATTGCGGCGCTTGAACCTGCATCAGATCTGGTGGCTGGTCACGCCCGGAAACCCACTGAAATCTCACCGAAACCTCGCGCCCCTGGAAGAACGTGTTGCCGCCGCGCAGGCTTTGGCACGGCACCCACGCATGAAGGTGACGGCCTATGAGAAGGTACTTGGCACCTCTTACACGGCAAGTACGGTGGAGCAATTAAAGCTGCGCAGACCGCATCTGAATTTTGTCTGGGTTATGGGTGCAGACAATCTCTCCAATTTTCACCATTGGCAAAACTGGCAGAGCATTATAGAAGGGGTGCCTGTGGCAATTGTTGACCGGCCTAAAGCGACCCTTTCGTCTCTTTCCGCTCAAGTTTGCCAAAGGTATGCCTTTGCTCAATTAAAAGAAAAAAGTGCAGACCAACTGCCTGAGTGCAAAGCCCCGTGCTGGACCATTTTACGTGGTCCGCTGGATGAAACCTCTTCCACCCTCCTGAGGAATAGAGGACACACCCCAGGGTAACTTTACGCTTTTTACGGCAAGTAGCGTCTTGAAAATGCCATAGGGACCTGAGTATTCTTCTTGACGGAAGGCTTGAGTTTGTGCATTTCAGGCTTTTCGACCGGCAGAGTACTGCTTTCTCTAACCATGGCGAGGGCTCTTAAGCTGACCATGACAACTCAACATGAAGGGACGGACACCATCGCTCCTCTTCAACCGCATGATCCCACCAATGAGGGGGACGTGCTTGCACTGATCCTCAACAGCCTGGAGAATTCCAAGGCTGAGGATATCGTATCTCTAGATCTTACAGGCAAATCTGCTCTGGCTGATCACATGGTTGTGGCTTCTGGCCGCTCTCATCGCCATGTGGGTGCTGTTGCCGACTACCTGCTCCGTGATCTGAAAGATGCTGGCTACGGTAACGCTCGCGTTGAGGGCATGCCGCATTGTGACTGGGTGCTCATCGATATCGGTGATGCAATCATTCACATTTTCCGCCCAGAAGTCCGCAGTTTCTACAATGTAGAAAAAATGTGGTCTGCGGATAGCTCTGCACCGACGCAGTTCATCGGATAGTATCAGTGCTTCTTTGAAGCACTGACTATTACACCAGTCAATTCTCTGCCCCTTTGGGGGAATGAGGGAGTCTGGGCAAATGCCGCTGATGCAGGTGCTGCTCCATCTGCATGAGATCTTTTTGTGGGTCACTACGATCTAATCCCGGAGACTTTATGAAAGTCACGATTGCCTGCGTCGGCAAAATGAAAGCTGGCGCGGAAAAGGACATGCTTGAACGCTATCTGGACCGAGCCCGCAAAGCTGGCCGTTCCGTTGGCATTACTTCTGTGTCCGTGGTCGAATTTTCAGAGAGCCGGGCTGCCCGTACGAGTGATCGAAAAGACGAAGAAGCGCAACTGTTGCTCAATGCGCTTCCTTCCGGTGCGATCCTGATTGCACTGGATGAGCACTGCAAGGCACTTTCCAGCGAAGCCTTTGCCAAAAAGGTTGGCGGTTGGGCCGATCAGGGTATTTCGGATATGGTGCTCGCCATTGGCGGAGCCGACGGCCACGGCCAGGCACTGCTGCAACGCGCAGACCTGAAGCTCGCTCTGGGCTCCATGACATGGCCACACCAACTCGTCCGGATCCTGTGCGGCGAGCAAATCTACCGCGCAATCACCATACTGACAGGGCATCCGTATCATCGGGCGTGAATGGTGCGGAGGTTGCCGCTCTTATTCCAAAACCTTCCACTAAGACTGTTTTGTATTTGCCCATTCCGGTTTCACCTGCCCGAATGGCTACTGTAGATATTGATGTTTTTACTGGAAGTCGCTAAGCCTTCAACGTGGTTGACACTTCCTTAACGCTGTCTGGAGCATTATCCTCGGCGTTAACTTTGAGGCTGCGTGCCTGTTGTTTTGCAGGGTTGGTCTACGTCGATATTTTAGTATTAAGGTCAGCGTTTTGCTCTGCGCTGCACTTTGGGAGTTCAGTTGTTGCGTCTTAGGGGAAACCTGATCCTCCGATTGGTGACAAGCTTTGCCTTGTTTTTTGCGGTAGCGCTTGTTCTGCCGCTGCAAAGTACTGCGCAAAAACTGACGAACGTTTCCTTTAAAATTGAAGATGGCAAGATTGATCCCGAAGATCCGGCTGCGATTGCCCTGCTCCAAAAAAAGGAACGGGAAAAAGAGCTTCGCAGCCTGAATGAGAATATCTCCCTCTCCAAAGAAAAACGTGAAGAAATTCAGAGATCCATTCGTGCGCTGGAGCGTGATGGTGAGAGCCTGAGCGGAGAGTTGATCCGGACCGGTGAGCGTATGAAAAAACTGGAAAACCAGTTGGAAGCCACTGAAGCGCGTTTGGGCCGGCACAGAAAAAATGAGCAATCTGTCCGGGCGTCATTGAATGAACGTAAAGATGTTTTAGCTGAAGTTTTAAGCGCTTTGCAACGGATCGGTCATCGCCCGCCGCCAGCAATGGTCGTGCGTCCTCAGGATGCTCTTGGTGCGGTACGCAGTGCGATCCTGCTCAACTCAATCATGCCAGAAGTGCGGATTGAGGCGGAAGCGCTGGCGAGTGATCTTGCTGAATTGTCTCGGCTTCGAGCAAAAATTGAAGCAGAGCGCAACCGGGTTCGAAGTGGTGCAATACAGATGGCGGAAGAGCGCCATCGTGTTGAATTACTTTTAGAAAAGAAGAAGGCAGCACGGCAGGAAAGCCTTGCAGCGCTGGAAGCCGAGAAGGCTCGCGCCAGGGAACTTGCCGAAAAGGCAACCTCTTTGAAAGAGTTGCTTGCTAACCTTGAAAGAGAAGTGGATAGCAGCCGTCGTGCGGCAGAAGCAGCGCGACTTGCGGACATTGAGCGGCAAAACCGGATCGCCTCCGGTGATCCGTTTGCTGATCCGAGCCGATTGAAACCGGTTGTTGCTTTTTCGGATACCCTTGGGCTTTTGCCTGATCCGGTGTCTGGAACACTCCTGCAAGACTTTGGGGTTGCAGATGGATTTGGCAACGTAACAACTGGCCAATCCATTGCGACACGCCCGAATGCCCAGGTCACCTCCCCCACTGATGGTTGGGTGGTGTATGCAGGGGATTTCCGCTCTTACGGGCAGATGGTAATTGTTAATGCAGGCGGCGGATACCATGTCCTTATGTCCGGGCTGGACGATGTCATGGTGGAGTTAGGGCAGTTTATTCTAGCTGGAGAGCCAATCGCTAAAATGGGAGAAACGCGCCTCGCAAGCGCTAATAACCTTAATTTTAGTTTGGACCAGCCGGTTTTATATGTAGAATTCAGGAAAGACGGCACTGCAATCGACCCCAACCCATGGTGGTCACGCGCCGAAAACGAAAAGGTTCGCGGATGATACGGAAAGCATCGCTTTTGTTGGTTGGCGTAGTCATGGGGGCTACGGCGGTCGTAACATATTCTCAGGCACCATTCAGATTTGCTGAACCAGCTTCTGCTGCGTCTCCTGATACCTACAATCAGCTTAATCTGTTTGGCGACGTGTTTGAACGTGTGCGCTCTGATTATGTAGAGGAGCCAGCTGACTCCAAGCTGATCGAGACCGCTATCAACGGCATGCTCACCAGCCTTGATCCGCACTCCAGCTATCTGCCTCCAAAGAGCTTCCGCGATATGCAGGTGCAGACCCGCGGCGAGTTTGGTGGCCTTGGTATTGAAGTGACCATGGAAGACGGCCTTGTGAAGGTTGTTGCTCCTATCGACGACACTCCGGCTTACAAAGCAGGCGTACAGGCAGGTGACCTGATTACCCATCTTGATGGGGAACAGGTTATGGGCCTTACCTTGAATGAGGCTGTCGAAAAAATGCGCGGTCTGGTGAACACAGACATCGTCATTACAGTGCGTCGTGAAGGTATCAACGAACCAACCGATATCACCATCACCCGTGATGTGATCCGCATTCGCTCTGTTCGCTGGAACAAAGAAGACGACATCGGTTACATCCGCATCACGCAGTTTAACGAACAGACCTTTGATGGCCTGGAAAACGCTGTTGATGAGCTGACTGCTGAAATCGGCGAAGATAACCTGAAGGGCTTTGTGCTGGATCTGCGCAACAACCCAGGCGGTTTGCTGGATCAGGCGATTGCTGTTTCTGATGCGTTCCTGAACCGTGGTGAAATTGTTTCTACCCGTGGCCGTAATGCTGAAGAGACCCAGCGCTATAACGCTCGCAATGGTGACCTGACTGAGGGTGCGCCTGTGATCGTTCTGGTGAATGGCGGTTCTGCGTCAGCCTCTGAGATTGTAGCCGGTGCTCTGCAGGATCATCGCCGCGCAACTATTCTGGGCACACGTTCCTTCGGTAAAGGTTCTGTACAGACCATCATTCCACTTGGTGCGAATGGTGCTATTCGTCTGACAACTGCTCGTTATTACACACCGTCTGGCAACTCCATTCAGGCTAAGGGTATCCGCCCTGACATCATTTCCTTGCAGGAACTGCCTGATGAGCTGAAAGGCCGTGCTGAAACCAAAGGCGAAGCAGGTCTGCGTGGTCACCTTCAGGCTGAAGAAGGCGATGAAGGTTCTGGCAGTCAGGCTTACGTGCCACAGGACAAAGACAAAGATGTGCAGCTGAACCTGGCAAAATCCCTGCTCCGCGGCGAGAAGACTGATGCAGCCTTCCCACCAAGTGCAGACAGTGCAGCAAACGAATCCAAATAATTCAGAGTATCGAGCGCTTCATCCGGAGCGCTCGATTTCTATCTATTTGTTTTCAGGCATATACCTCTCCGAAAACCGGTAGCCACATTTCGGGGATATGCTATAAAGTGATTAAGGACGCCGCGCTAAACCTTCGTTTGGCGCGGCGGAATTTTATGACAGGGTGGGGGCACCAATGGTTAGGAGCGATTTGACAGCTCCGCTTGGAATGAACAAGCGTCGGAGCATCGGGCGATTGCCGCTCGGCCTGATTGGTGTCGCCATCATGACTGTTATTTTCACCACCGGCTTTATCTGGATCGGCATTGTTGATGACCCCAACGGTGGCGAGCCGATGGCGACTATCGAGCTTTCCAGTGCTCTTGATGGTGTTGCTCCCAGTGATATCGAGATTGTTGACCTACCGGATGGTTCTCAACTGGCCCAGATTGGGTCTGACCAGTTTAATGCTAATGGCTTTGGACAGGATGGCAGCTATCGTCCCTCTCGCCCGGCAGGCGCAAACGCGCAAGATCAGGCCAGTGGACCGACATCACTCGTCGATCTGGCCCGGCGTGTTGATTATGAGGGGCTGGATGGTGGCTTCTCAAGCGAGTCTCTTTCTACCGACCCAATTGATCAGCTGCTCGAGCCCAACAAGTTCGGCTCCCTTCCAAAGATCTCTGCTGAGGGTATTCGCCCGCTTGATGCCTATGCACGGCGGCCAAACCCTGCAGCGCTGACACAGGCGCGGATTGCTATTTTAATCAATGGTATCGGGCTTAACTCCGACATGACGCTCAAGGCCATTGAGGATCTCCCTGCTGACATCTCTTTGGGGCTTTCTCCATATGGTGATGACATCAACAGCTGGATGAAATCCGCCCGCCTTTCCGGGCATGAAGTGCTTCTTCAAGCTCCAATGGAGCCGTTCGATTATCCTGACAACGACGCTGGCCCGCAAAGCCTGCTGACCAACCTGGACAGGAAGCAGAACGAGGAGCGTCTCTCCTGGGTTCTTGGGCAGACCAGCAATTATGTTGGGCTTGT
The DNA here is from genome assembly GCF_001623095.1 of Pseudovibrio sp. Ad5. NCBI lineage: Bacteria > Pseudomonadati > Pseudomonadota > Alphaproteobacteria > Hyphomicrobiales > Stappiaceae > Pseudovibrio > Pseudovibrio sp. Ad5. Next base: position 173,291 of record NZ_LMCH01000066.1, read on the forward strand.
CAATTTCATGGGCGACCGCTTCACCTCTAACGAGACCCGTATGAGTGAGTTCCTCAGCAAAGTTCGTGATCGTGGCCTGATGTATGTTGATGACGGTTCGTCTCCCCGCTCCAGAGCAAGCGAGGTTGCCGGGACGCAGAAAGTGCCATTTGTGCAGGCCGATCTGGTTCTGGACCAGAACCTGAGCGCCGAAGCCATTGGTACACAGTTGCTGGAACTGGAAACAATTGCTCGTCAACGCGGCATTGCCGTCGCAACTGCGACTGCTTTCCCTGTTACGTTAAATGCGTTGGAGGCGTGGTCGCAGCGGCTAGAGGAGCGCGGTCTTTCTCTCGTTCCAATCAGCTCTGCTATCAATTCCACACGCTAGAGCCTGTTGCGTTCATATGAACTCACGCATCATGCTCCAATCTTTCTTCTGCGCGTAGTCCCGAAAACCGGAGCAATCTTTCGGGAATACGTACTCAACTCTCTTTATTGGACCAGACATGACCGATTACAGCGCTCTTCCTTTTCGCCCTTGTGTTGGCATCATGCTTATCAATAAGGATGGCCTTGTCTGGGCCGGCAAACGCTATGGAGACGAGCAGCCAATTCCAGAAGAGTTTGCCTGGCAGATGCCGCAGGGTGGTCTGGACAAAGGGGAAGACCCGCTGGAAGCTGCGAAGCGTGAACTTTATGAAGAGACCTCTGTGAAGTCCATCACACTGCTGGCTGAAGCGCCTGACTGGTTCTCCTACGATTTCCCTGAGGAAATTCAACGCCAAGTGCGCAAGGCTAAGTATCGCGGCCAAACACAACGTTGGTTTGCATTCCGCTTTGATGGTGATGACAGCGAAATCAACATCCTGACTCCACCTGACGGGCATGCGCAGGAGTTTTGTGAGTGGCGCTGGGAAAAAGCCGAGAACCTTGCCGGTCTGGTGATCCCGTTCAAGCATCAGGTCTATCTGGATGTGGTTGAAGCGTTCTCTGAGTTCACAAGCTGATACGGCTTGGAGATGTTGTACCATCTCGCCCCTGTGGATTTTCCTAGTACGTAGAATATCGGCAACCATCAGGTTTTGCTTAGCGCATACACTTGAAGTGCGCTCGGCAACTCATGTGAAGAACTTTTTTCGGGCTTCCTGCTCGATCGCATGACGGAGTTGCAAGTCTGCCAGTTTTGCCATTTCGGATTTCCAGTCTGGCGTGCCTTCAGCTTTTTGAACAACAAGCCGCTGAGCATCTATCTCTTTCTTCAATTCAATCTCGCGCGGTACAGCCCCGGCATCAGCCATGATCCTCATGCCTGCAGCTGTATCAAGAGAACCAGGTGCACGTGCTGGCAGCGGCTTACCCTCTCCCTCAAGATTATTCAGCTGCCCTTCTGCTTGTGCTTTTAGGATTTGCCGCTCTGCAAGATTTTTAAAACCCATGATCTGTACTCATTTTCCTTTGAGATCACCTGAAAATCTGTAGGGTAGACGTAAATCAGAACACTATATTTGTCAATTTTATTGACAATAAAACTAATTAAAACAAGTAAATCAAATGCTTAAAAAACCAGAATCTAAACCAGAAATGCTTTATGCTGGCATTCAGATGACCAGACCGTTGCTCCGTACCATCAGCAATCGGGTTGAGGCGGATCTTGAAGGAACCGATCTTACTGTCGGTCAGCGTGCTGTGCTGGAAGCTGCGCTTGCTTTGGAGCAGGCAACAGCTCCACAACTCACTGATTTTCTGCAGCTGAAGCGCCAGTTTGTGGCCAAGGTCCTCAAAGAGTTGCTGGACAAGGAGCAAGTGGCACAAGTGAGCAATCCGCGGCACAAGCGCTCCGTGTTTTATTGTTTGACACCATCAGGCAAAGCGCTGATTAAAAAAGTTCGCAAGGCCGAGATGAAACGGATAGAAGAGTTCGCGAAGGTATTTTCCGAGGAAGAGGTGGAAACCTATTATCGCATGCAGTGCGTTTTGAATGATGCATTGTCCAAGCGCTCTTAGGATCTACCAGTTTAAAGATGCGCGATTGATTGCGGTTTGCTGAGATTGGATTGAGATATGAGCAGGTTCTGGAGCCCGATTGTCCAAAAACTGGAACCCTACATCCCAGGGGAACAGCCGAAGCAACAGACCTTTATCAAACTGAATACCAATGAGAACCCATGGGGGCCCTCTCCGCGTGCTTTGGAAGCAATTGCTGCGGCCACAGGCGATGCGTTACGGTTGTATCCTGACCCGTCAGCTTCTGACCTGAGAGCGGGTATTGCCTCCTCTCTTCAGCTGACCTCTGACCATATCTTCGCAGGAAATGGCAGTGATGAGGTGTTGGCGCATGCGTTTCATGCCTTCTTCAGCGGGAAAGCGCCAATTCTCTTTCCGGAGATCACCTACGCGTTCTATCCAACTTATTGTAAGCTTTACTCGATTGAACATCAGCTGATGCCTCTCGGCGATGACTTCCGTATCAACCCCAGCGACTTTGCCGGGACTTGTGGTGGTGTGGTCATCGCGAACCCGAATGCGCCAACCGGTCTTGCCATGCCATTGGAGGATATCGAGGCAATCCTCAAGGCAAACCCGGATGTGGTGGTTCTTGTCGATGAGGCTTACATCGATTTTGGTGGGCAAAGCGCGGCTCAGCTTGTACCAGATTATGACAACCTGCTTGTGGTGCAGACTTTCTCAAAGTCTCGCAGCCTTGCAGGAATGCGTGTTGGGTTTGCCGTGGGGCAGCCGCATTTGATTGAGGGATTGCACAGGGTCAAGGACAGCTTCAACTCCTATCCACTCGACAGGCTTTCACTTGCAGGCGCGCTTGCTGCCTGGGAGGACACGGAGTGGTTTGAAAAGACACGCGACCAGATTGTTGCAGATAGAGAGAAGCTCACCGAGAACCTTCAGGCGCTCGACTTTACGGTGCTGCCATCTTCAACAAACTTCATTTTCGCCTCTCACGCGCATGTTCCGGCGGAGCGGTTACATGCCGACTTGCGAGACCACGGCATTCTGGTTCGGCACTTCAAGAAAGAGCGGATCAACGACTGGCTGCGTATTTCTATCGGAACCTCTGAAGAATGCACCACACTGGTGAAAGTGCTTCGGACGATGCTCTGAGTATATTTTGTTATTTTACAGGGCGTTAGATTTAAATGTCCTGCTCGTGTCGTGGTCATGTCGGCTGTTTGTCGTGGTGTTTTATTTAAGAAGCTTCCAGATTGCTCCTAGTTGAAGAACAGGAATTTTTCCGTGATTGTCAGAAAATTACGCATTGAAAAAGGGCTCTCTCAGGAGCAGCTCGCACACATGGCAGGTATCAGCACGCGAACACTGCAGCGTATTGAGCGCGGCGCGAATGCGAGCCCCGAAACCCTGAAATGCATTGCTTCTGCTCTGGACACGGATTTTGGTGATCTCAGGAAGGAACAGGACATGCCCTCAGCATCCAATGGAATTTTACCCGAGCTTTCCGGTAGGGAGCAGGAAGCTATGGAGTATGTGCGGGACATACGAAGCTTTTACATGAACCTGATTCAGTACGCCGTTGTGATCACAGCTTTGGCAGTGTTGAACCTGCTCACATCGCCGGGTTACCTCTGGTTCCTGTGGGTTGCTTTTGGGTTTGGCATCGGCCTTGTTGCTCATGGTTTGAGTGTGTTCGAGGTCATCAATCCCTTTGGTGGCGATTGGGAAAAGCGTCAGATAAAGAAACGGCTGAGGCAGCGACAGTAGCCGTTGTTATTCCAACACCGGCTCCCAGTTCTGCTCTTTCGCCAGAATACCGAGCAAGCACAGCTCGATAGCGCTGGCCAGCGTATCCTCAAAGTTCATCTTCAGATGAGCCAGTTCAGGATGTTCCAGCGCTGCCAGCGAATTTTTGCGGTCTGCTTTCATCGGCCAAAGCCCTGCAACAATTGTGAAAACGTACTGGACTGCTGCAAGAGCTCCTGCCTCACTCATGTGTGGAAGGGCAGCGGTCAGTATCTCTGCCATCTGTCGGTGGCGATGCAGGAACTGCAGCTTCGCTTCTACAATGCGCTGTGTTGAGAGATTGTGCTCCAGAATTGGCGAAAGCTGGCTGACCAACAAACACAAGCGCGGATGCGCGAAGCACACCTTGGCCCAAAGCTTTGCAATACCTTTGAGATCTCGTTGGCTTTTAGGCTCACTCAGGGACTTTTCGAAGTCGGCAATCATGAGATCCGCCTCTTCCTGAAGCAAGGCGACAAGAATTTGCTCCCGGCTTTCATAGTATCGATAGAGACTGGATTTTGCGAGGCCAACCTCCCGCGCAACAGCGGAAAGGCTCGTGTTTTCAATACCTTCTCTATCCATCAGGATGCGTGTTGATGTGAGGATCATCTTCTCTCGTTCAGCAAAATGTTCCGCTGTCCGCGCACGCTTATAAGCCTTTGATTTTTCGCTCATATTCTCAATCACTCTTCGACACATCATATAAACGACCAATGGTCGGTTATTGACTCTCACAAACTCTCCAAATAAACTACCGATGTTCTGTTATTTTGACAATCTCAGGAGAGATACTTTGCAACAACAGCCAAATAATAAAAACAGTCAAAACCTTACAGGCAAAACGGCTGTGGTTACGGGCGGTAATGTGGGTCTCGGTTTTCAATCTGCTTTGGAATTAGCTGAGAGCGGTGCACATGTAGTGATTGCTTGCCGGTCTGTTGAAAAAGGCGAGACAGCAATGGCAAGGATTCGCCAAAAGGTGAGCTCTGCTTCGCTGGAGGTGATACCGCTTGATCTGACCGACCGGGACAGCATTCACCAGTTTGCTCAGGTTTTCAGCAGCAAGCATGACCGACTGGATATTCTGCTCAGCAATGCAGGTGTCGTGAACCTGAAAGAGCTGGCGCGCACCAAAGAAGGTTGGGAAATGCACTTCGCAACCAACCATCTAGGGCACTTTCTTTTGACTGGTTTGTTGTTTGAAACGCTCGTTGCAACACCTGATGCACGCGTGGTGACCGTTTCCAGTGGTGCATACAAAGCTGCAAAAATGAACTTTGATGACCTGCATTGGGAAAACCGCCCATATGCACGGATTGGTAGCTACGCAGAGAGTAAGCTTGCCAATCTCCTGTTCATGTCTGCTTTGCAACGCCGATTTGATGCGGCTGGCTCATCCGCTAAGTCTATGTCTGCTCATCCCGGTCTTGCGGCGACAGAGCGGCAACAATCTATTGGCATTGGCGGATGGTTGTCCCGTGTAATGGCACGACCAGTCTCATTTGGCGCTCGCCCTCAGATGATGGCAGCCACAGCTCCTGACCTTCCAGCCTGCACCTTCCTCGGTCCGCGCTTTGGCATGTGGGGTTCCCCAAGCCCAATCAAGCTTTCCGGCCTAGCTATTGACGAAAAGGTGCAAGAGAAACTCTGGGCTATTTCGGAGGAACTCACTGAGTTTCAGTATCCCAAAGCCACCGAAAATGCCTGAGGGTGTGGCACCCTAGGAAGAGGTGCCCTGATCCCATTCAGCTTTAACCGTTTCGCTCTGCTCATTAGAGAGCGCTGCTGACTTGTGCTTATTGTACTCGTCAGCAGAGACAAGTTGGACCAAAGCCCAGACGGCTGTCACGCGGACGGTTTCATCTTCGTCTTGCAAGTGGTTTAGCACGTGGGGGATGAGTTTTTCTTCTGCGCTGTTGCCTGCTGCGATGAGGCAGTTGCGGATGAAGCGGTTGCGGCCAATGCGCTTGACAGGGGAACCAGAGAAGAACTTGCGGAAGGTTGGATCGTCCATTTGCAGCAGCTCTGCAAGGGCTGGTTCCATCAGGTCTTCGCGGGCCTGTAATTTGGCTTCACTAGCGGACTGCGCAAACTTGTTCCATGGGCAAACAGAAAGGCAATCATCGCACCCATAGATGCGGTTGCCAATTGGTTTGCGGAATTCCAGCGGGATTGGGCCGTGGTGCTCGATGGTCAGATAGGAAATGCAGCGGTTAGCATCTACTTGATACGGCGCTGGGAAAGCCTTCGTCGGACAAACTGTGAGGCAGCGTTTGCAGTTGCCACAATGGTCGACTTCCGGCTCATCCAATGGCAAGTCCAGTGTTGAGAAAATCGCCCCGAGGAAGAACCAGGAGCCAAGCTCTCTGGACACGAGGTTGGAGTGCTTGCCTTGCCAGCCGAGCCCAGCGGAATGAGCCAGAGGTTTTTCCATTACCGGGGCCGTGTCCACAAACACCTTAACATCCCCACCGCCTTTGGAAACCAACAGGCTGGCCAGCTCTTTCATTTTGCCTTTGACGATGTCGTGATAATCGCGGTTGCGAGCATAGACTGAAATGTGCGCTTTATCTGGCTTATCGCGCATTTCCATCGGGTCGATGTCAGGCCCATAATTCATCGCCAGCATGACAACAGAGCGGGCTTCCGGCCACAACTCTAACGGGCTTGAACGCCGGACTTCGGTTTCCGGCATCCATTCCATTGTGGCGTGATAACCCTGCTCAATGAAGTGATGCAGGCGCTCTGGCGCAAGTGGGATTGCATCCGCTGTGGTGATGCGGATGTCATCGAACCCGACTGCACGTGCGCGTTTGATCAGATCCGCCTTGACGCGTGCAGCTTGCTTCTCCGTCAACTGAGTGTCTGAATGAGATTTTAGAAGTCCAGATCCGCGTAGGTCTTTGCTGCTGGCATGCCGAGCATCTTGTCCGCCAGAATTGGGCGGAAGCTCGGACGAGATTTCATCCGTGCGTACCAGCTCTTCACGTTTTCGTCCTCGGACCATGGAACTTCACCAAGATAGTCTGCACAGGAAAGAAGACTTGCTGCAGCCAGATCAGCGAATGTGAGCCGATCACCAGCCAGCCACTTTCGTGTCGCAGCAAGGTATCCGATGTAGCGCAAGTGGTTCAGCATATTGACCCGTGCAATCCGAAGAATGCTTGAGTCTGGCTGTCCGCCACCCTGGCTATCCGGCATCTCCTGTTTGTAAATGCGTTCTTGCACGATGTAGCCAATAACCTCACCGAGGAATTTTTGCAAAAACCAAGAGACGAGACGACGCGTTTCTGCACGTGCTTCAGGATGATCCGGCAACAAGCGGCTGTTAGGAATCGCATAGCCGCGAGTTTCGTCCAAGTATTCCATGATAACCATGGGCCCGCACACAGCAGGGCCATCATTTTCCTTCAGAACGGGGAGCGTTCCTGCTGGGTTCATCATGAGGAAGTCGTGACGACGTGCCCAAGGGTACTCCGTCTGACATTCAAACGGAGTTCCATATTCTCCGAGCGCTAAGCGTGCGAAGCGCGATTCAGGAGAGAAAGGATGATGATAGAGCTTGAGCATTGTTCTGATTTATGAGCAAACCTGTAACTAAAAGGTTGCTATAGAAACGTAATTTGTCTCAAAAGAGTCTTGAGACGGTAAACCATACGAAAACACGGGGACAACCTCACCAATGTCATCTGGGGAAAATTCGTGGAGACCATCGTTTAATGACAACTGAAAGTATCGTCGGCGCATTGCTGCTCGGCATCATTGAAGGCCTGACTGAATTCATCCCAGTTTCCTCCACAGGGCATCTGCTGCTGATCGGGCATTTTATCGGGTTTAAAAGTGAAGGTCGCGCCTTTGAGGTGATGATCCAGCTTGGAGCTATTGCAGCTATCCTGACTGTCTACTTCACACGGCTCACAAGAATTGCAGTTGCACTGCCAACAAGTGCAAAAGCTCGGCATTTCACACTAGGCGTTTTGCTTGCTTTTCTGCCTGCTGCAGCGATTGGCGCACTGGCCTACGATTTCATCAAAGCGGTTTTGTTTGAAACTCCCGCTCTGGTCTGCGTGACGCTGATTTTCGGTGGCATCATCATGCTGCTGATTGATAAAATGCCTTTGCAAGCACGCTATACCAACGTGGAAGACTATCCGCTTTCGCTTTACATCAAGATCGGCTTTGCTCAGTGCATGGCTATGATCCCCGGCGTATCTCGTAGTGGCGCTACGATTGTCGCTTCCTTGCTGATGGGCACGGACAAGCGGTCTGCGGCGGAGTTTTCATTCTTCCTTGCAATGCCGACCATGGTTGGTGCGTTTGTTTTTGATTTTCTGAAGAACAAGGACGCCTTGGGGCAGGATGACTGGACCCTGATTATCATCGGGCTCGTCTCTTCCTTCATTGCCGGTTTCTTCGTTGTACGCAGCTTGCTGGATTATGTTTCCAGGCACGGCTTCGCTCTGTTCGGCTGGTGGCGCATCATTGTAGGCGGGCTTGGACTGTTGGGGCTCATCCTCACTCAGAGCTAACCGCAGCTACAAATCACCTTCAAAGCGTCGCAAACATGCGGCGCTTTTTATTTCAGATCAGAAGCCGGGGTATGTTTGAAGCTGTACCCTTTGTTCAACCATTCCTGAAACCTGTTCTGTGTGTCGGGATCGCTGAGCTCGTAATGAGTAACCAGTCCAGATTTTGGAATATCCTGATCTTTACGCAGCAAGGCCATGTCCAGTGTTTGACAGTTGGTGTGATAAAGCTCGACGGATCCTTTGTCCGTCTTTTGAAGATAGGCGGTATGAGAGATGTGGCCCGTTTTATCATCAACAAAATTGAGAACGCCGGACTCTTCAACTTTGGTGTGGTCGAACTCTTTTTCGACTGTTTCGGGAGATACGCCCATCAACTCAGGATATCCTTCCGGGTAGCCATTTACCTTGTTCTCCCCCATCAGGCTCGATCGCAAAAACTCTGGCAGGTTGCCCTCTAAGACACCGACTTTCATTGCCGCGTTGTAGCAAACCTGCGGGCGCCAGCTCTCTCTCTTTTTATCATAGTCAGCAGTAAGGCTACCCTGAAGCTTTTCATCGCCCATACGTTTGCTTTCAGGCTTGCTTGCTTCCGCTGAATCCAGCCAATCCATCTCTTTACGGAGCTTTTGAAGAGCTTTGTTGCCTGACTTCAGTGCCTTGTTGACATCATCAATATTGCGGGCCTGAACGCATGCTTCTGCGTGGGCGAGCTCCTTGTTTACATCCTCACAAGCTGATGTGAACTTGTTAAGCTTTTTAGCATTGGCCTTACTAAAATAAGCACGCTTCACAAACTCGCCCTTACGGTCTGCATGTTCATTGTATTCTTCTCGCAGACCGCCCACTTCATCGGACAGTTCAGAGAGCGTTCTTTCTGCATCATTGATCAGTTCTGAGTGTTCCGAGACGCACTTTTGCAAGAGAGAGACGGTAGAGATAACAGCATTCTCATTCTTGTCATGGATCGCAGCCAGAGCCGCCTTGAGAGCGGATTGAGTCGCTTTATCGCATTTTTTGAAAGATGAATTCAGTGCCTTATAATTTCTCAGAATGTCACTTTTAGCATTTAGTTCAGAAATAGAATGCTCTAGCTGAGAAAAGTCCGCAGGTAAGGCAGCTTCAGCTGCTGCTTCGCCTGTCTCTGCACCTTCTGCACCGCCTGCATTGATACGCAGGAGTTTAAACATATCCTCTGTCCATCGATGCTCTTCTGGGGTCAAGTCGGTCAGCGGCATGGTCTCATTCCAGTTTTGAAGGCTCTACTGCTAAGGAAACTACTTAGTATCGAACAATATGCGCTAGTATGATGAAGGCAAGACGGCTTTTAGAACTGGTGGTGAACATATGCTTATGCAGCACCTGTGAGCTTAGGTTAAAATTGAATGAGCCGCTCCATTGAGGTTGCGACTACGCAAATCACAGTCGTCTCAGGCACGAAAAAACCCCGCCAGAGGCGGGGCTTTGTGGCTTAAAATCTAAAAATCACTATGACTTAGCAGGTCTTTTTGCATCGTACTGCCCATGTGGGCGGAACTTATCGAGATACGTTGGCAGAATTGCTTCCATGGAATGCGGCTCAATGCCAAGCCCTTCAAAAGTACGCTTCTCCGACTGGGCTTCCCTGCTTACAACGTTATCGCTTTTCAGAAGATTGACCTGGTCAACAGTCAACATGGGCTTTGGCAGCAGCTGCATGAACTTTGCCTGAATACGGGCGATCAGGAACGGCAAAGTAACAAGCATGCGTTTGCGATGGATGACCTGCATCAGCAACTGCAAGCATTCCTTGAAGGTCGCGACCTGAGGGCCGCCTAGCTCGTAAATTTTGCCAGCTTCAGCCTTGCCCTCGATGGCATTCGCAATAGCGAGCGCAACATCACCCACATAAACAGGCTGGAATTTGGTATGACCGCCGCCGATCAGAGGCAATACGGGGAAGAGCTGCGCCATGCTACCGAAGCGGTTGAAAAAATCATCTTCTGGACCGAATACGATGGACGGACGGAAGATGACGGCATCTGGCATTGCATCCAGAACGGCCTTTTCGCCCGCAGCTTTTGTTCTTGCATAAACAGCCGGGCTGTTTTCGTCCGCGCCAATTGCAGAAACGTGCACCAGATTATCAATGCCCTGCTCTTTGCAGACCTCGGCCACTGTTGCAGGGCCTTTTGCCTGAACACTGTCAAACTTCTGAGCACCACTCTCATAGAGAATACCCACAAGGTTGATGACTGCGCAGGCGCCTTCAACAGCGCGCTCGACAGATTTTTTGTTACGCACGCTCGCAGCGACAGGCATGATTTGCCCAACAGCCCCCAGCGGCTGCAAATGCTCTGCAAGATCAGGATGACGAACAGCGGCGCGGACGCTGTATCCGCGCTCTGCTAAGATCCTGATAACGTGACGACCAATAAATCCTGACCCGCCAAAAACGGTTATAAGTTTCCCGTTAAGCGCTTGCGCCATTTTCATCCACCTTTGCCAAAGTTTTGCAGGTACGCGTATTAGCGCGCATAACCCTCAAAAAAGCTATAATTCATGGGATGTTAATACGCTCAAGGTTTTGGGATGTGAAGGCACTCTGTGGAGAAATTAAAACTCTTTGCAAATGTGTGATTGACAATCTCAACCCAGATCACTAGAACCCAGCCTCACAGAGCGGCGCTGCCAAGCAGCAACCCTCTGAAAGAAAAAGATGATATGCCCAGATGGCGGAATTGGTAGACGCGCTAGCTTCAGGTGCTAGTGCCCGCAAGGGCGTGGAGGTTCGAGTCCTCTTCTGGGCACCATCTTTTCTTCACAAAGCTCTCCCTAAAAATTACAGAGTAACTTGACCGTTTGGTGTAGAAGAGACAAAACACGTCTCATGTACCAAATCGCGCTTATTCTTCGAGAGCAACAATGACAATCAGATATCACAAGAACGATCTTCCAGACCTTTCCAATTATGCTTCAGCTGACGCTGTTGCAGTAGACTCCGAGACTCTAGGTCTGAACCCACACCGGGATCGGTTGTGCGTTGTGCAGCTTTCTTCTGGCGACGGCTCTGCTGACGTGGTGCAGATTGAGCGCGGCCAGCTGGTTGCTCCTAATTTGCAAGCGCTGTTTGAAGATGAGAGCAAGCCAAAGATTTTTCACTTTGCCCGCTTTGATGTTGCCATATTGAAAGAGTACCTGGACATTTCCGTTTCTCCGGTCTGGTGCACAAAAATCGCTTCCAAGCTCGTGCGTACCTACACAGACCGTCACGGTCTGAAAGATCTTTGCCGCGAGTTGATTGGCGTTGACCTTTCCAAACAGCAGCAGAGCTCTGATTGGGCAGCTGAAAAGCTGACAGATGCACAGCTGGCCTATGCTGCATCAGATGTTCTGCACCTTCATAAGCTTAAAGAACGCCTTGAATTTATGCTGGAACGTGAAGAGCGTACCGAAATTGCGCAGAAGTGCTTCGAATTTCTGCCGACACGCGCGCAGCTTGACCTTGCAGGATGGCCTGAGAACGATATTTTCGCACATTCTTAAGTGAAACTCGAGTTTTCTACCAGTATTTGCGGTTTAATGGGCTTCAGCATTTGTAATTTGTTGAAGCCCCCCCATTTAGGCAGCTAGTGTGTACTTACTGCTTCCTTTCGGGTTTTTACCTGAAAATTTGCGTATCAACGGAAGCGGCTTGTGCCTGTAAGATACTGGTTACTCACTGTACGAGAGACCGGAAAATGGCAACCGGACAGCGATCCCCGTCTGTATCGCGTCCAGAATGTTCCAGGACTATGAATGACAACAATGGAAAACATGCCCAAAGAGTTTGCGAATGAAGCGCAAACACGGCTTGAAAAAGCGCGCAAATCTGCGCGTCGACATTCCATTCTCGTTCGCATTCTCCGATTTGCTCTTCCTGCTGGCGGATTACTGATCGCCGCTGGTGTGATTGGCATGATCGTTTTCCAAAATATTCTTGCCGGCCTGAGCATTGGAGATATCAGCCTGACAACCGAAGGACTGGTCATGTCCAACCCGCATCTGTCGGGAAATGATGGTGATCGTTCATACAACGTTCAGGCGGATCGGGCTATTCAGCGTATCACAAACCCGCAAGTGATTGATTTGGAGAATATTGTGGCCGAAATCACAATAGCTCCCGGGGAAACTGTTAGTATCACCTCTCGAAACGGGACGTTTGATACAGAGATGGAAACCCTGAATCTCACCAATGGGATTACGGTCGCGTACAGTAAAGGCTATTCCGCAGAATTTGAGTATCTCGATATTGATATGAAGACAGGTACAATCCAGACCAACGATACAGTTGATGTCATGTCTGATGGTGGCTATATCGATGCTGGATCTATGGAATTTGATCAGAAAAACAATGTTTTGAATTTTCGCCGGGGCGTCAAGATGAAGCTTCTGCCCTGGGCACTGGAGAACGGTCAATGATTAACCGGATGAGAATATTCTCTCTATCTTGTCTTATGGCATTCGGGCTGGCTGGAATGGCCCACGCACAAACGTTCTCCGATTCATTTGCCGGATTTGGTTCTAACAATAAAGAACCTATTGAGATTGAAGCGACGAACCTTCAGGTTCGTGACAAAGACAAAAGCGCTATATTCAGCGGCAATGTTGTTGTTACCCAAGGTGAAACTAAGCTGGAAACCCAGCGCTTGATCGTGTTTTATGCTGGCTCCATGGCCAATGGTACAGCGGATGGCCAGGCCGTTCAGCAGTCCATTTCCCGTCTTGAAGCAAAAGGTAAGGTCCTGATTTCCTCCAAGGATCAGGTCGCAACTGGTGACGATGCCAGCTTTGACATGGACAAGCAGGTTGTTGTGATGACCGGTAAGCGCGTTGTTCTCAGCCAGGGACCAAACGTAATTGTTGGCAAGCGCCTTGTGATCAACCTGGAAACAGGCAAAGCAAATCTGGATTCTAGCGAAACTGGCGGTAACACCGGTCGTGTGCGGATGCTTTTGCAGCCGAACAGCCTTGAAAATAAGAACTAAAGCAAAATAGGCCACGCTCTTGAGTGCACACCCAATTGATCCTCAGATCCCAACGCACCAGCCAGAAGGCATCAAGTACGCCGACCCATCAGAGGCGGTGCTTGAAGTTGATGGCATCGGCAAGAGTTACGGACGTCGTCAGGTTGTCAAACATGTCAGCTTGAATGTACGGCGTGGCGAAGCTGTGGGACTACTGGGTCCAAACGGAGCTGGTAAGACAACCTGCTTTTATATGATCACCGGTCTCATTCGTCCGGATCATGGTTCAATTCGCCTCGATAACTTCGACATGACGCAGCTGCCAATGTACCGCCGTGCGCGTCTGGGAGTTGGTTATCTGCCTCAGGAAGCCTCGATTTTCCGTGGTCTCTCTGTTGAAGACAACATTCGTGCTGTTTTAGAAGTGGTGGAGCCGAACAAGAAGCGTCGTGAGGAAGATCTCGACTCGCTTCTAACTGAATTTGGTGTCACACACCTGCGTAAATCGCCAAGTATCGCACTCAGTGGTGGTGAGCGCCGCCGTGTCGAGATTGCGCGCGCTTTGGCAACTCGCCCGTCCTTTATGCTGCTTGATGAGCCGTTTGCGGGTATTGACCCGATCGCGGTGGGTGACATTCAGCAGCTCGTACGTCATTTGACCCAACGCGGTATTGGCGTGCTGATTACAGACCACAACGTTCGTGAAACGCTTGGGCTGATTGACCGCGCTTATATTATCGCGGCAGGTGAAGTTCTGACAGAAGGCAAGCCACATCAGATCGTTGCAGATCCGGATGTAAGGCGTTTGTATCTCGGGGAACAGTTCACTCTTTGATTTCCAACCTATGCCGAATTGCGTAGAAGAGTGTTGCAGGCTAGCTTGCAGCACTTGGAGGACGAAATAACTCTATGGCAATCGGTCCAAAATTAGAATTCAGACAAAGCCAACAGCTTGTCATGACGCCGCAACTGATGCAGGCGATCAAGCTGTTGCAGCTGTCGAATGTGGACCTGCTTGCACACGTTAATAGTGAGTTGGAAAGTAACCCCTTTCTAGAGCGAGATGACAGCCCGGATGGCGCTGGTCCCGCTGGAGAGACCTCCAATTCAGAAAGTACTCCAGAAGCTGACAATAGCCCTGCAGAGATGCAGGAGGGGGATTGGCTCAATAACGAGCTGGAAACAACTCCGGAAGCAATATCGAGCAATCTGGATTCTGAACTCTCTAACGTCTTCCCTGATGATAATGGCGAGCACCAGGCCGTTGATCCGGTTCAGCAGAAGGCGGATAACTGGCAGGCACCGAGCCACAGCACTTCCTCAGGAGCCTCTGACTACAATCTTGAAGCGTTTGTCGCCGCAGAAATCTCCCTGAGTGAGCATCTTCAAGAACAGCTCGGTTTTGTGCTCACGAACCCTGCCGATGTTCTGGTCGCTTATCAACTCGTCGATTGCATTGATGAAAATGGCTATCTACGCATTGACGGTGCTGAGATGTCTGCGCGCCTCGGGGTTTCAGAGCGAGATCTGGAGCGGGTTATTCTTGCTTTGCAGGCGCTTGATCCGGTTGGTGTGTTTGCGCGTGATTTGTCTGAGTGCCTAAAACTGCAACTCAAAGAAAAAGACCGCTACGACCCTGCCATGCAGGCGCTGGTCGAGAACATTGAGTTGCTGGCTTTGCATGACCTCGTAAAGCTCAAACGTATTTGCAAAGTGGATGATGAAGACCTCAAGGACATGATCCTTGAGATAAAAGAGCTCAATCCGAAGCCTGGCGCTGCATTCAATACGGAAATTACCCAGCCGATTGTGCCAGATGCATTTGTTCGGCCTGCTTCAGATGGAGGCTGGACCGTTGAGCTCAACACAGAGAGCCTGCCTAAGGTTCTGGTGAGCCAGAGTTACTACTCCGAGATTTCTCAGGGCTCCAGAAACGATAAGGAACTGGCGTACTTCACCGATAGCCTGCAGACCGCAAACTGGCTGGTCAAAAGCCTTGATCAGCGGGCGCGGACAATTCTGAAGGTGTCCTCTGAGATTGTTCGTCAACAGGACGGTTTTCTTACTTATGGTGTACAGCACCTTCGGCCAATGAATCTGCGCGTTGTGGCAGACGCCATTGGCATGCATGAATCCACCGTCAGCCGTGTCACATCCAACAAATACATCGCTACGCCACGTGGCATTTTCGAGCTGAAATACTTTTTTTCTGCCGCAATTGCCTCTTCTGAGGGCGGTGAATCGCACTCAGCGGAATCAGTCCGCTATCGAGTTAAGCAACTTATTGACGCTGAAGATCCGAAGAAGATTCTTTCAGATGACGCTCTTGTAAAAATTTTGAAAGACGACGGTGTGGATATAGCGCGACGAACTGTAGCTAAGTATCGGGAAGCATTAAAGATTCCGAGCTCAGTTCAGCGTCGGAGAGAAAAGAAAAGCCTGACCTAACCCACTGATATTTCTCATGGTTTCAATGAGACATAATAGGGTCCCGATCAGTTAATAACCTCTATAGGATGTTTCTCTGTTCTCATAGATTTTTCTAAGAACTCGAAAACAGTAGCACTTTAAACTTAGCTGGTCCAAACTACATGTGTTGAAGGGTTCTTTACTCTTTGGCTGAAGAACCTGTCAGCGAATAAGTCGACACAACATAAGAGGTTCCCATGACAATTAGAATTTCGGGGAGGAACGTGGACATTGGTGACGCAACCAGGACACACGTTGAAGACCGGATTTCCGATGCACTGGATAAATATTTCCCAGGAGCATACACGGGTCATGTGACAATCGCTCGCGAAGGCTCAGGCTTCCGATCCGACTGCACAGTCCACCTCAGCACGGGAGTTGTGCTTCAGGTTTCGGGTGACAGTCAGGATCCGCGACAAAGTTTCGACAAAGCAGCCGAACGCATTGAGAAAAGGCTAAGGCGCTACAACAGAAAGTTAAACGACCACCACACAAATGGCCTCCCTGCAGAGTGGGAAACATACGACGCAACATCGTATGTTCTTGCTGATCCTGAGCAGGAAGAAGAGGTACCTGCCGACTACAGCCCACTTGTGGTTGCAGAAACTGAAGCGAAAGTGAAAACACTGACTGTCGGAATGGCAGTTATGGAGCTAGATTTAAGTGAAGCTCCCGTTGTAGTGTTCCGCAACGCTGGTAATGGTGAGGTAAATGTCGTATTCCGTCGTCACGATGGAAACGTTGGCTGGATTGATCCAAATCTCGCTAACGGGGCTGCTCCTAACTGATAATCATGGTCATCACGACCCTGTACAAAGCCGGTTTTCACCGGCTTTGTATTTTGCATGGACACGGATCAAGGAATGGATCTGAACGAACTTCTTCGTCCTGAGGCTGTCATTGCCAACCTCAAGGCAAACAGCAAGAAACAAGCCCTGCAGGAACTTGCAGAACGGGCCTCTGAGATTTGCGGAGAAACTGAGCGCGATATCTTTGATACGCTGCTGCAACGCGAACGTCTCGGCTCTACAGGTGTCGGAAACGGCATTGCAATTCCGCATGGAAAAATCGTGGACCTTGACGGGTTACACGGCCTGTTTGCGCGACTGGACAAACCGATCGAGTTCGACAGCTTGGATGACCAGCCTGTTGATTTGATCTTTGTTTTGCTTGCGCCAGAAGGCGCTGGAGCGGACCACTTGAAAGCTCTGGCACGTGTTGCACGACTTTTGAGGGATTCTGATGTTGCAAGCAAGCTGCGCGCAACAACAGATGCTGCTGCAATTTATTCTATTCTGACCCACCCACAGGCTTCGCCTAACGCAGCTTGAGGCACGTCAGCTCAAAAACAAAAAAGCCTGGATCGGACGCATTCCAATCCAGGCTTTTTCTTTGCCTAATTCACTGGGTCTGAAGAGTTTTTCTACGCTTTGAAACGCTGTCTTTCTCTATTACTCCCTCTGAGAGCTCCCAGTAATTGGTTTAGTGGACGCTCAAAGCTTCCAGATCATTCTCAATTGCGTTTGCAATTGCTGCATTGCGTGTATCAGTCAGAACCAGTGGTGTTCCGTCAGCAGCCAAAAGAGCCCAAGCAGGAAGGTCTGCATCCTGCAGCTCTGCATCAGGGAACATCTTCTTCAGGTCATTTGGAGAAACGCGCCTTACATAGGCGACTTCACCAGCTCCGAGTTCTTCAAAATTTTCGTACGGGTCGTCGGCCAGCACAGAAGGGGCGCGTGTCATCGCCTTCTCCTTGAGAGTTACTAGAGCAGGCTGCGCATGTTTTCGCTTCAAGCTCTAAGTCTTTATAGTCGCGCGCATCTTTGCCCAAAAATCGGTTTTCCGCTTTCCGGAGATACGCTTCAATATTCAGATCAGCGCGAAGAAAGGATTGCTCCTTTAATTCAGTCCCCCGCCGAGATTTCAATCCGGCGAACGATACGCTCTGGCTCAGGACGAGCAAGATCAATAGACAACAGACCATCTCGCAGGTCTGCCCCTAAAATCTCAATGCCTTCGGCCAACACAAATGCGCGTTGGAACTGTCGTGCAGCTATACCCCTGTGTAGGTATTGGCGAGTTTTGTCTTCTTGTTGGCGACCACGGATTACCAATTGGCTTTCCTCAACAGAAACATCCAGTTGGTCACGTGTGAAGCCAGCAACCGCAAGCGTGATGCGGATGACTTCACCTTTCTCTTCAGTGGCAACGAGGCGTTCAATATTGTAGGGTGGGTAGCCATCATTGGCTGCTTTGCTCACCCTGTCCAATACGCGCTCAATATCATCGAACCCCAACATAAATGGGCTCGAAAACGCAGATACTCGCGTCATAATCCAAGTCCTTCTTCAAGCGACCCAGCTCCAGACCCTCATTAGGCATCCGGTGTGAGAGCATCTCGCCCTCGGTCTTTCCTCTGGAATATGGCGGTTAGCAGCGAAGGTTTCAAGTTAACTTAATGATACTCAATTAATTCTCCCGGATCGCAACGGTATTCTCAGGGCCCAAGACGAGCTTGGGTGGTAAAGCCGCAGGATTTTAAACACTGCGGCCTTGAGCCTTTGGTCTGTTTGGTCCTTCGGTTCCCTTCCTCTGCTGCCATGCCGGGAATGACAGGTTTACGTCCCCCTTAAGAAATCGTAGCGTCTGCTTTTGGAGAATGTTGCCTCAAGGGGGGTGATAGGAATGGACATTGCTGAGGTAGATAACTCACGTGCCACTTTGATGGTGAAGGCTTATCCGTTTGCGCTGATCGCTATCAGCCTGCTCATCAACCTATTCGTCTTCGGCATTAAACCGCTCGTCATCACCCTTCCCTCTCCAGAAGCAATCAAAGCCTTGATCATTGCTGCGGTTCTACTTCTTGGCAATCACACCTGGCTGATGACTGTCACAGAGCTGACGCGCGCTAAGTATGATCTGGCGACAACACCAGAAGAGTGGGAGCAGAAAGGCGGGCGCCCGTCTTCAATTGCTCAGGATGCTCGTGACGCGCTGGAACGTCGTCACAATGCTCACCGCAACACCACCGAAAACATGGTCTACTTTCTGCTGTTGGCAGCTGTTGTGGCTGTCGTTTCGCCTGTCACTCTTATGGTGCAGGTTTGGATAGTTGGATTTGCCGTTGCCCGGCTTGGCTACACTTACAGTTATCTGTCAGCCCAAACCGGCCTACGAGGCTTGTTTATGAGCCTGAGCTTGCTCAACCTTTATGGGATAGCCAGTTATCTCGTAATGGCGATGCTTGTTTGATCCTCAACGCCAAACAGAAAAGCCGGGGCAATGCCCCGACTTCTGCTTTTCACAGATCACCGTGAGCGAAATCGGTGGTCTATGATTTTCGACGTCTCACAGGCTCACCAGCTCGCGAGTTCATCAAACTTTTCAATCTGATCCGGCTTGATCTGACCTTCCTCATCACGGCCAAGGAAGATTTTCAGATAACAGTTACCATCTGCATTCAGGAAATTGATGGACACCGCCAGCTTGGAGAAGAATGGGCGCTTCAAGAACATGATAGAGTGGCACGCATCTGCCTTGATATGGCCGGAGAAGCCGCCTTCTGTCTGCTTAAGATTATAGAACCCGCGCGCATAGCTGCCTTCCGGGAACGGACCTTTCACTTCAAAGATCATATCTCCAGTGTTTGCGATGCTTGTGACGTTGCCCCAGGCAGGGATCGCCTTGATCACTTCGTCAAAACGTTCGCCTGAATGTTCACGCCACATTTCTTCTGGCAAGCAGCGGATTGTGTCAGCCATTGAGAGGCCGTGCTCCTTGGCAATGCTCTCCAGAATGCCTGCGGGGTTTTCTGCAAGTTTCTCTTTTAGCTCTGTGATTTGTGCGTTTATGCTGCCTCTTCCTCATAGGTTTTGGTTTCTGGCTGCAAGCTTGCGGAATGCAGCTTAAAGGCAGCCTTGAGATAAGTGAGAAGGGTTTGGTGCCAGAAGCGCCCTGCTGTGGTGAGGGAGATGAGCTCCTCACCCGCGATCAGGCCAGAGCACTGCCAGTTACTCAACAATGGATCTATGGATTTGCGAAAACCACGGGCGCTGACTTCTGTGCGCTCCAGATGCCCGAGGTCGAGGCGCATTTCTTCAATCCCAGCAGCTAGGAAGTTGAGGGGAGAAGACAATGGATCGGCTCTGTGCAAACGCGACAATGGCTTCTCCCCCTCCTCCAGACACCGCATGTAGTCCACGATTCCTCCATGGATGCCGTAGGAATATCCGTTGATGTTGCCGCTTGCCCCGGAACCGAAGGCTAGGCAGTCTGCGCCAGACTTGATCAATGTGTTGTAAAGATTACGCTCTCGGGTCTGTCGACCCCAATGACTGGAAGAAATCTGTTTCCAACCGTGGTGATGCATGTACTCTAAACCCTCGCCGTACATGGCTCCCTGCTGCGGCAAGGACGCTGCAGGGTCGCAAGCCCCCTTCTCAATCGCTTTTGAAAGGGGACTGCCGGGAAAGACTGCGAGTGTGTATAGATCGACACCATCCAAACCCAGATCCACAACAGTTCGTAAATCATCACGCCAGATTTCTGCGGTTTGATAGGGCAGACCTAATATCAGGTCACAGACGATTGCAGCACGGTTGCGGTCTCTCAGGCCTTCAAAAAAGCGGATTGTTTCTGATCCGCTCGCCTTACGGCCCTGTCGCTTGCGGACTTTAGTGTTGAAGGATTGAACTCCAGTTGAAAAGCGGTTGGCACCTGCATCCAGACATGCATCAATCTTGTCATCATCAAAGTGGAAGATGCGCCCCTCAACTGTGATCTCACAATCGGCTGAGAGAGGATAAAGTTCTCGGATACGACGGATCACTCTTGCGAGGTCTTTCGCATGTAGGGCTGTCGGAGTGCCGCCGCCAAAATAAACGGCGTTGATTGGTGAGCTTTGAGAAGCGGGGGAAGATGCCTCTAATTCAAGTTCTTTGATTAATGCATCAGCATATGGGGCTGAGTGTTCTTCATGCCATTTGTTGCGGTAGAACCCGCAGAACAGGCAGTGATTGGCGCAAAATGGGACATGCAAATACATGACGGCCATGCCTGACCGTTTGAATTGTTGAATTTCCTGCCATACAAGCTGGTGCTCCTCTTCCGACACAGCCTCACCAGCAGAGCCGGGCATATGGGCACCACGGCGCTCAAATGCATAGCGGAGAGGATCGTCTGTTTCCTGAGCGAAGAACTTTTCCAGCGCAGCTTTCATCGGTCAACCTAGCTTTGTTAATTTGGTTGGCTCGCAATGCGCTGGCTAAATATGAGTATCTACATCAAGTTTTGTTTTTGAGAAGAGAAGTTCGCTCACGTGCGATAAAATGGCACAGGTTTTCGACTGCATCTATGTGCACCACACGAAAAAGGCCCAGCAGATGCCGGGCCTTTTGAAAGTTATATCTGAGCAGCGTTTAAGCTGTTTCGAGTGCGCCTTCCAGCTCGATACGTTTGCCGGATTTGGTGTCAAACGTGTGAAGCTTTTCTGGCTTTGCTGTCACCTTCAGGATCTGGCCTGGTTCGAAGTGCAGCTTACCAGGAGCACGCACAACAACGTCAACGCTGCCTTCACCAATGGTGCCGTGAACGTAGCTCTCAGCGCCCACAGGCTCAACAACATGCACAGTCAGTGCAGTGTGCAGTCCGGAGTCGAACTTCTCGCTCAGCTCTTCGATGACCAGATCTTCCGGACGAACGCCGAGGATCAGGTCAGACAGATCTGTGTTTAGCTTCACGTCAACGGTTGCGCCATTGTCGAGCTTCCACTCATTGCCGCTCTTTGCCAGAGGCAGCAGGTTCATCGCAGGAGAGCCGATGAAGGTAGCAACGAATGTAGACGCTGGCTTTTCGTAGACATCAATCGGAGACCCGATCTGCTCTACAACACCGCCGCTGAGAACAACGAGGCGATCTGCCAGTGTCATTGCTTCAAGCTGATCGTGGGTCACGTACAGACTTGTGGTGCCTAGTTCTTTCTGAAGCTTCTTGATCTCCATGCGCATCTGCACACGCAGCTTTGCATCAAGGTTAGACAGAGGCTCATCAAACAGGAACGCGGCAGGTTCGCGAACAATCGCGCGACCCATTGCAACACGCTGGCGTTGACCACCGGAAAGCTGACGTGGCCGACGATCAAGGAAATCTCCGATTTCCAGAATTTCAGCCGCTTTGCGAACGCGCTTTTCGATCTCATCCTTAGGGATGCTGCGGTTTTTCAGGCCATACGCGAGGTTGCCGTAAACGGTCATGTGCGGATAGAGCGCATAGTTCTGGAACACCATTGCGATGTCACGATCAGCGGGCTCTACATTGTTGACCAGGCGATCCCCGATGAACAGCTCACCATCTGTGATGGTTTCCAGACCTGCCACCATGCGCAGCAGAGTGGACTTACCGCAACCGGAAGGGCCGACGAGAACAATGAACTCACCATCCTTAATGTCGATGGAGATGCCTTTTACCGCTTCTACGTTGCCTGCGTAGATTTTGCGAAGGGTATTAAGTTGAATGCCTGCCATTTTTATTTCTCGCTTTCCACGAGCCCTTTAACAAACCAAGACTGGAAGATCACCACGATCAGAACAGGTGGAAGCATTGCAAGTACTGCAAGCGCCATTGCCTGGTTCGTATCTGGGATCTGCGCACCAATCCACACCTGCAGAATCTGCTTCATACCACGCACCAGCGTGAAGAGGCTTTCATCTGTGGTGATGAGTGTTGGCCAGAGGTATTGGTTCCAACCAAACACGAACATGATGATGAAGATTGCAGCAATCATGGTCTTGGAGAGTGGAACAAGAATGTCGATGAAGAACTTCAGCGGTCCTGCACCATCGATACGCGCAGCTTCAACCAGCTCATCCGGAACGGACTTAAAGAACTGGCGGAAGTAGAAAGTGCCTGTTGCAGACGCAATCAATGGGATGATCAGGCCTGAATAGGTGTTCGCCATACCGAGGCCCTGTACGATCTCGTAGGAAGGCAGAATGCGCACTTCCAGAGGTAGCAGCAGGGTGGAGAAGATGATCCAGAAGAAGAACGTTCCAAGCGGGAAACGGAAATACACGATTGCGTAAGCCGCGAGCATGGAAATGATGATCTTACCGAAGGCAAAGCCGAGGCCGAGAACCAAAGAGTTCCACAGCATAGTCAGACCAGTCACAGACTTGGTAAAACCGCCAGCTTCTGTCAACACCTGCTTATAAGTGTCAACGAAATGGCCGCCTGGAGAGAGCTGCAGGCCATCTTTGTAAATGGATACAGCATCATGACTGGACGTCATGAGTGCGTAGACAACTGGCACCAGCATAAAGAGGGCGCCGAGAACGAGGATCACGTGATCCCAAAACTGTGAGCGTTTCATCTATCCCTCCTTAACTGTAGTGCACGCGACGTTCGATCATGCGGAATTGAACCACAGTGAGAGCGAACACGAGTATCATCAAGATCACAGACTGTGCTGAGGACCCACCAAGGTCGTTTCCGCGGAAGCCATCAAGGAACACCTTATAAACGAGCGTTACAGGGTTGTTGCCTGGCTCACCCTTAAGCACCAGATCGATAATACCGAATGTATCAAAGAGCGCGTAAGTGATGTTGATGATCAGCAGGAAGAAGCTGGTTGGAGCCAACAGTGGGAAAGTCACAGTCCAGAAGCGACGTGAAGAAGATCTACAATCAACCGCAGCTGCTTCCTGAACGGATTTTGGAACACTCTGGAGACCAGAGAGGAAGAAGATGAAGTTGATCGGAATTTGCTTCCAAACCGCAATCACGGTCATAGCAAATGCAGTATCAAAATAGTTCACACCGATCTGCATGTTCCAACCAAGGGCGTGGGCAAGATCGTTGAGTGGGCCAATGTGCTGGTCAAACAGCATCACGCCTACAAGGCCTGCGACGGGAGGGGCGATCGCATAAACCCACATGAGCAGAGTGCGGTATGTGGAGGCGCCTTTGATAACGTTGTCTGCTTTGACTGCCAGCAAAAGAGCAATGCTGAGAGAAAAGAATGTCACCGCAGCTGAGAAGATCAGCGTGAACCATGCAGTTCTGCTGTACTCGCTCGCGGAAACAACATCTTTAAAGTTGTCTAGGCCAACAAAGGTGGAGCCGAAGCCAAACGGGTCTTCAAGATAGAAAGACGCCCTGATTGCTTCTGCGGCTGGCCACAGAAAGAAGACGCCAACAATTGCCAACTGCGGAAGCAGCAGCATGTATGGCATCAATGGATGTGAGAATTGAACTCGTTTCATGGACTGGCCTGGTCGCTGTTTTCGTTGTGGTGGCCGGTTGCTTAGCAAGCCTGACCGCTTGTTCAGAAAAGCTCACTGCGCTCTTTGACGCATGGGAACATTCTATTTCCAAAACAACCTGAGACCGGAGACACTTAAAAGCGTCTCCGGTCTTAGCGAAAGTCTCAATGCTAAGTCTTAGTTAGACGTCTTAGCAAAGCGAGCCAGAAGCTTGTTAGCTTCGTCTTCGATGGTCTGG
This sequence comes from Pseudovibrio sp. Ad5, assembly GCF_001623095.1. Classification (NCBI taxonomy): domain Bacteria; kingdom Pseudomonadati; phylum Pseudomonadota; class Alphaproteobacteria; order Hyphomicrobiales; family Stappiaceae; genus Pseudovibrio; species Pseudovibrio sp. Ad5. The sequence continues at coordinate 197,502 of NZ_LMCH01000066.1, forward strand.
AATGCGTCGTCTACGGATTTGTCACCGGAGAAGATTTTACCGTATTCACGGTTCATCACGTCACGCACCTGAACGTAGAAGCCCATGCGGTAACCCTTGGTGTTGTCTCCACCTGGCAGTGTCAGCTGCTTGATGCCGATTTCAGCTGCAGGTACGCGGTCGTAGTACCCATCCTTAGTTGCCAGCTCATATGCAGCGTTGGTGATTGGCACGTAACCAGTTTCCTGGTGCCAGTAGTACTGCATTTCTGCGGAAGTCAGGAAGGAGTAGAAGTTCGCAACACAGTCGTTTTCTGCTTTTGGCTTACCGGACATTGCGAAGAGTGCAGCGCCACCGATGAAGGTGTTGGTGCCTGTTTCGCTAACAGAAGCCCAATGAGGCAGGTAGGTTGCGGAGAATTTGAAGTCTGTGGATTTTGTCAGGCCACCGAAGGAACCTGAAGAACCGAGCCACATTGCAGCGGAACCGTCCTGGAATACCTTCTGGTTGTCACCCCAGCCAGTGCCGTAGTAACCGAACAGCTCAGCGTCGAGCCAGCCTTTAACCTTTGTGAAGTGCATTTTGATCGCATCGTTGTTCACGAGGATCTTAGTGCCTTTCGCGCCGTCGTAACCGTTGTTGTTGGTTGCGAATGGCAGGTTGTGGCGGGACATGAAGTTTTCGGTGAAGATCCATGGCAGGTGTGACTGTGCCAAAGGAATATAACCAGCAGCCTTCAGCTTAGGAGCGATCGCTTCGAACTCTTCCCAAGTCTTAGGAGCTTCAACGCCTACTTTCGCCAGTGCTTCTACGTTGTAGTAGAGGATCGGGGTAGAGGAGTTGAACGGCATGCCGATCATTTTGCCAGCTGCGTCAGCGTAGAAGTAACGAACACCAGCAATGTAATCTTCGATGTTGAATTCAACACCAGCGTCTTTCAGAAGGTCTTCAGCTGGAACAACTGCGCCCTTTGCACCGATGATGGTAGCGGAACCTGCATCAAATACCTGAAGAATGTTTGGCTGTTCGCCAGCACGGAATGCCGCAATACCAGCAGTCAAGGTTTCTTCGTAGTTACCTTTATAGACTGGGGTCAGCTGACACGCGTCCTGAGACGCATTGTATTTGGTGGAGATTTCGTTGACAACTTCACCCAGACGGCCGCCCATTGCGTGCCACCAGTTGATTTCTGTCGCAGCGAAAGATGCTGTTGAAGACATTGCGAGTGCTGCAAAGGTTGCGACACCAGTTGCTTTACGAAGAGTCATTTTTGTTGCCCCCCATTGGGAAAGTTGAAAAAATCTAACATGCGAAGCGGAGTTAACACCTGATCCATCGCAGTGACGATCCATCCCCTACGCCTCATCTGCGATATCACTTAGGTGTTTCACACTAGGATGACAGTTTCTTGAAGTTTCGATGAATTGCAATTGGATCTTCGTTTTTTTTCATAATTATCATGAGATTGTCATGTTTCGGAAAAGTGAAACCGATCCAAGGCGACTGTTTTTTATGCAATATTTTCTGCCGTTCAGCATGATTGAAGTGTCTAAAATTGGAAGTTTTGTTTCGAAAAAATTCGATACGAAAGATTTCGAATGTTGAGCATTATGCAAAAATTTGTCGGCTAATCACTTGATATAAAGGAGAAATACCTAGACGGCGAATAAAATCTATTTTTGCGCCTTGCACGTTTCTGCGGATGAGCTGTCTTAATGCTTTAAGGCGCAGTTTTTCGAATGCGAAAGGCGCTCAAACTTATCCACAGGCGCACTGTGTGCAACTCACCGAATGCAACTTCTAATGCAAAAGTTTGCATGCTCGAAAAGATGAAATGTATTCGTTTCAATCAAATAGAGTCATCTAATCGCGTTTTGTGACAGCACTGAAGGCGCGAAACTTACGCTCCACGCCCCCAAGTTGAGCTTCTTCAGACTGAAGATATGCCCCAAACTAGTTGGAGGGTAGCAATACTGCATCGACCACATGGATAATTCCATTATCTGCAGGAATATCGGCGCTGATCACGTTTGCCTTGTCGACTGTCACACCTGACGATGTTTTTGAGACGGAAAGTGTCTTGTCTCCAGAACCCTTGATTGCCTTCACATGAATTGTCCGGCCTGGAAGGTCAGTGGACGCGAGCTTTCGTGGCAGGACATGATAGCTCAGGACCGCGATCAACTGATCCTTGTTCTCAGGCTTCAGCAACATTTCTACTGTTCCATCCGGAAGAGCAGCAAACGCTTCATCGGTCGGAGCAAAGACCGTCAGATTTTCACCGTTCGCTAATGCGCCGTCCAAACCAGCGGCCTGAGCTGCAGCGATAAGGGTGTTAAACTGCCCTGCCCCTTGAGCTACTTCTACAATAGTTCCTGCATTAGCACTCACTGATCCAGCAAGAACAAGCGAGCTTACAAAAGAAATCATAGATAAACGCATAGAACCCTCCACTCCCCAGAGATGTAAATCAGGGAATTACATTAGATTTGGCTGCGACATCCTGCCGCGCACAAGTTCTTATACTGACCGGAATTGAAGGCAGATCACTCTGATCTGAATTTTATTTTGTTTTCTCAAAAGCACGCAGCGCTTCATTTCGTGATTTTTTGAGGTCAACGATTGGCAACGGATACGTTTTTCCTAGGACAACGCCCGCATCTTGCAGGATGTCTTTGGGAGCTTCCCATGGTTTGTAGAGGTATTTGTCCGGCAGTTCTTTGAGCTCCGGGAGAAAGCGACGGGTGTAATCACCGTGGCCATCAAACTTCTCGCCCTGTAGCACGGGATTGAAGATACGGAAGTACGGGGCTGCATCTGCACCACAGCCAGCAATCCATTGCCAGCTTGCACAGTTGTTGGCGAGATCTGCATCCACCAGGCAATCCCAAAACCATGCCTCACCTGAGCGCCAATCCAGCAGCAGGTTCTTTACGAGGAACGAGCCGACGACCATCCGCAGGCGGTTATGCATATAACCGGTTTGCCACAACTCGCGCATACCTGCATCTACGATTGGGATACCCGTCTGCCCGTTTTGCCAAGCCAACAAGCGTTGGTCGTCAGAAACCCACTGAAAGCGATCGAATTTAGTATTGAGATTGTTTTGAGGAAGCGTTGGGTTATGGAACAGCAGGGAATAGGAGAACTCGCGCCAGCCTAACTCACTCCGGAAATGGTCAATGTCATGTGTCTCTTCGTGCATACTGAGCGCCCACCAGACTTGATTGGGCGAAATCTCTCCAAAATGCAGGTAAGGCGAAAGCCGTGAAGTATGCGTGAGAGCGGGAAAATTACGCCCCTCCTTGTAATTGGAGATGCCGTTTTCGAGAAACGAATAGAGCCTGTTTTGCGCCGCCTGCTCTCCATGCTCCCAACAGTTACTCAGTCGCACTGACCATGGACAGTTGTCGATCAGTCCCAGTTCATCAAGAGACAGCGCTCCATTTGTACTCACCTGATGTAACCGCATGGGTTCAGGGGTAGGTAAGGGCTTACGCGGCTCAGCCGCTTGCAGACAGCCTTTACGATAAAACGGAGTGAAGACTTTATATGGGTCACCATCTGGCTTTGCCACTTGCCATGGTTCCCAAAGAAGCGAACCGTTGAAGCTCTTAGCAGTTACGCCAATCTCTTCCAGATCAGACTTCAGCTGTGCATCATGTTCTATGCGCCAGGGCTCGTAGCATCTGTTCCAGAAAACGCCCGTCCCTTCCGTCTCCTGAAGAAGGTTCTTGATAATGACAGATGGGTCACCGCGCATTATCAACAGCTGCCCCTTCAAGCTTTTATTGAGAGCTTTTAAAGAATGGTGCAGCCAGTTCTGCGTCGCTCCACCATGTTCGCGCGCGCCTTTTTCACCGTCACTCAGGATGTAGAGTGGAATAACCGCGCCGGCCTCGCAGGCCGCAGTCAGAGCAGGATTATCACTCAAACGAAGATCCTGACGGAACCAATGGATAACAACGGGTGCAGTCATCGACAGCCTCTGCTCAAAAGAACCAGTTGCGGCAGATGTATAGCAATTTCCTTGCGTATCAATGGCGATAGAGCTTCAATTCTCATAGTGCGCAAACCGTCACTACCGCGAGATTGGCTCGATTTGTCAAACACGTTCCAAAACGACGTGAAGTCAGCCAAAAACGATGAGAGGACGATCAGGTATAATCTAAAAGCATTGTTGGGAGCTTTTTTGAAAGAGCCGGATATTCTTAGCTGAATTTTTGGCAAAAGGATTTTGGTGGAGCCTAGGAGGATCGAACTCCTGACCTCTTCGCTGCCAGCGAAGCGCTCTCCCAGCTGAGCTAAGGCCCCATACCATGCAGCATTTAAAACGGGCTTGGGTTGCCCTGCTGCGTAGTCTTTAAGGAAGGTATACATTTCTTGCGAAATGCCAGACATTCTTCGCAGAACATCAGACATTTTTTGCAAAATGTCTTTGGTGGAGCCTAGGAGGATCGAACTCCTGACCTCTTCGCTGCCAGCGAAGCGCTCTCCCAGCTGAGCTAAGGCCCCATCATTTCTTCCTTAGGCACTGAAACTTCAATGAAGTTTGTGTGCCGATGGAGGCGGAACATAGATGGGCCGCCCCCACATTTCAAGAGAATACTCTCTTAACAGCCTGCAGTTTCACAAGCTGTGGAAATTTTAGACTTCGTCGTCGTCGCGAGCCACAACGATGCCTGGTACGGCAGCGTCTTCATCATCTTCATCGTCGAGGAACACATCGGAGTCATCACCACTGATATCATCAGTGATAGTTTCATCTTCCAGCTCAGGAATATCTTCACCAGATGCTTCAGCGTCTGCTTCTTCCAGAGAAACCAGTTCTGCATCGTCTTTGACCAATGCTTCCTTAGCTTCTTCTTTCTGAACAGCTTTTACAGCCTTGGCTGTTTTTGCTGTCATGCCCAGATCAAACATGTCGCCGCACTTAGGACAGATGATCGGGTCACGTTTCAAATCGTAGTATTTAGCGCCACACGCCGCGCACAGGCGCTTGGTTCCGAGTTCCGGTCTTGCCACGGTTCTCACCTTTGTTTGTATCTCGTTGACGGCCCCCTTAGCCTCAGGTTGGCCATCATGTCAAAGATAAATCTTAGAAATCTACCCGAAGTCGTACATTCACTGCTGAAATTTCGCAATAGTTCAATGCGCCCTAGGGTGACTGTCTTTTTCTTCCGTGCTAGGAGGAACTAGTTTTTTAAGTCTCGCAACCCCGGAAATGAACATGTCCCATAATTCGTCACCGCAAATTGTGACCGCTCACAGCGGCTCTCCGCTCAATGGTCAAATCAAAGTTCCAGGTGACAAGTCTATCTCCCATCGTTCTCTGATGTTTGGCGCATTGGCGCTTGGCAAAACCACCATCTCTGGCCTTCTCGAATCAGAAGATGTGATTGGCACAGCAAATGCTATGAATGCGGTTGGTGCCAAGTGTGTTCGTCAGGAAGATGACACATGGACGGTTGAGGGTGTTGGACTGGGTAGCTTGCTTGAGCCGGAAGCTCCAATTGACTTTGGAAACGCGGGTACAGGCGTACGTCTGGCAATGGGTATTTTTGCGAGCCACCCGATTGCCGTCACCATGACTGGCGATGCCTCGCTGTCTGGACGCCCAATGGGCCGCGTCCTTAACCCGTTGCGTGAGATGGGTGTTCAGGTTGTTGCGCGTAACGGCGACCGTCTGCCAGCCTCTATCCGCGGCAGTGACACACCAATTCCAATCACTTACCGCGTGCCAATGGCATCTGCGCAGGTGAAATCCGCTGTGTTGCTGGCTGGTTTGAATACCGCTGGTACAACAACTGTTATCGAACCTGTTGCGACACGTGACCATACAGAGAAAATGCTGGTTGGTTTTGGCGCAGACCTGAAGGTTGAAGTGAACGAGAGCGGTGAGCGTATCATCACGCTGCAAGGCCAACCGAAGCTGCAGCCTCAGGATATTACGGTTCCTGGTGACCCGTCTTCAGCTGCCTTCCCGATTGTTGCTGCCCTGATCACACCGGGTTCTGATCTCACCGTTGAAGGTGTGCTTTTGAATGAGCTTCGCATTGGACTTATTACTAGTCTGCTTGAAATGGGCGCAGACATTACCATCTCGAATGAACGGGAAAGCGGCGGAGAAAAGATTGGCGATATTCACGCCAAGTATTCGCGATTAAAGGGTATTACGGTTCCAGCGGACCGAGCACCTTCCATGATTGATGAATATCCAATTCTTTCTGTTGCTGCTGCTTTTGCTCAAGGTGACACTGTCATGCTTGGTCTTGAAGAACTGCGTGTCAAAGAGTCAGACCGCCTGGCTGCTGTTGCACGTGGTTTGGAAGCAAACGGTATTCCGTGCGTTGAAAAACAGGACAGTCTGACTGTTACTGGTGGGGCAAACAATATTGGCGGTGGCACTGTTACAACACATCTGGATCACCGGATCGCAATGAGCTTCCTTATTCTGGGGCTCGCTGCACACAAGCCGGTTCAGGTCGATGATGCAGCGCCAATCGCGACAAGCTTCCCAACCTTCCTCTCCATGTTTGGTGAGCTGGGTGGCAAGCTTGAAAATAAAAATGAGGAAGCTGCATGATTATTGCTCTGGATGGACCAGCGGCATCTGGCAAGGGAACGCTCGCACGCCAGCTCGCTGCGCATTTTGGACTCCGCCATCTGGATACTGGTTTGACGTATCGTGCTGTCGCCGCTGCGCTGCTTGCGCGCGGCCTGCCACTTGGTGATGAAAACGTTGCAATCTCTGTCGCCCAGAACCTTGATCTGGGTAATTTGGATCGCAATCAGCTCTCTTCCCATGAAATTGGTGAGGCGGCCTCTCGCATTGCGGTTCTTTCTGGCTTGCGCGAGGAACTGGTGAGCCTTCAGCGTGCGTTTGCTGAGCAAGAGCCGGGCGCAGTCTTGGATGGCCGTGATATCGGGACTGTTGTATGCCCGGACGCGACCGCGAAACTGTTCATTACCGCCTCTCCGGCAGCCCGTGCAAAGCGCCGAACAGACGAGTTGAACGGCAAGGGAATTCCAGCAGATTTTAATGAAATCTTAGTGGATCTGGAGCGTCGCGACGAGCGCGATAGCACCAGAAAAGACTCTCCATTAAAACCCGCTGAAAATGCACACTTGCTTGATACGACAGAAATGGATATAGACTCCGCATTTCGTGCGGCTGTGGATATCGTCGAACGCGCCCGGAATTCAGCTGTTTCATAACAGCCTTCGGAGTTCGCGTTTGTTATATCAAGCGACTGTTACGATACCGAATTTGGACAAGTGTGACCGCTTTCGCCGGCCCACTTACTTGTAAGTGGTTGTTTTTCAACGCGAGTTGAAAACCGGGAGCCCTTGTCCTTTAGTGTTAACACAAACCCGCCGGCGAGCGCCATTCTTATGGCATCAGGAGATTTTATGGAAAATCAAAACTTTGCTGCTGAAGATTTTGCAGCTCTGTTGGAAGAATCCTTTGCGACTTCCGACCTTTTTGAAGGCACCGTTGTAAAAGGCATCGTTGTTGCTATCGAAAAAGACCTCGCAGTCATCGACGTAGGTCTTAAGGTTGAAGGTCGCGTTCCTATGAAGGAATTCGGCGCTAAAGGCCGTGACGGCGAAATGGCCGTTGGCGATGAAGTAGAAGTTTACCTTGAGCGCGTTGAAAACGCGATGGGTGAAGCTGTTCTGTCCCGCGACAAAGCTCGCCGCGAAGAAAGCTGGGTTCGCCTTGAAGTTGCTTTCGAAGCTGGTGAAAAAGTTACTGGTCAGATCTTCAACCAGGTTAAAGGTGGCTTCACCGTTGATCTGGACGGCGCAGTAGCATTCCTGCCACGCTCTCAGGTAGACATCCGTCCAGTACGCGACGTTACTCCTCTGATGCACACTCCACAGCCTTTCCAGATCCTGAAAATGGACAAGCGCCGTGGCAACATCGTTGTATCTCGTCGTACTGTTCTGGAAGAAACACGCGCTGAACAGCGTTCTGAACTCGTTCAGAGCCTGGAAGAAGGTCAGACCGTTGAGGGTGTTGTTAAGAACATCACCGACTACGGTGCATTCGTTGACCTTGGTGGCATCGATGGCCTCCTGCACGTTACCGACATTGCATGGCGTCGTATCAACCACCCAAGCGAAGTTCTGACAATCGGTCAGACCGTGAAGGTGCAGATCGTTCGTGTGAACCAGGAAACACACCGCATCAGCCTCGGCATGAAGCAGCTGGAAACCGATCCATGGGATGGCATCGAAGCCAAATACCCACTGGATTCCAAGTTCTCCGGTCGTGTTACCAACATCACCGACTACGGTGCATTTGTAGAACTGGAGCCAGGCATCGAAGGCCTGATCCACGTCTCCGAAATGTCCTGGACCAAAAAGAACGTACACCCGGGCAAAATCGTTTCTACTTCCCAGGAAGTTGAAGTGGTTATCCTTGAAGTGGACGCTTCCAAACGCCGTATCTCCCTGGGCCTCAAGCAGACTCTGCAGAACCCATGGGATGCATTCGCACAGCAGTACCCACTTAACGCCACCGTAGAAGGTGAAGTTAAGAACAAGACCGAATTCGGTCTGTTCATCGGTCTTGAAGGCGATGTTGACGGCATGGTTCACCTGTCCGATCTGGACTGGAACCGTCCGGGCGAGCAGGTCATCGAAGAGTACAAAAAGGGCGACGTTGTTAAAGCAGTCGTTCTTGACGTTGACGTTGAGAAAGAGCGTATCTCTCTCGGCATCAAACAGCTCGACGCTGATCCGTTTGAATCCGCTGGCGATGTTGTTCGTAAGGGCGCAATCGTTAAGTGTGAAGTGACTGAAATCAAAGACGGTGGTCTCGACGTTAAACTCGTAGACGGCGACCTCTCTGCATTCATCCGTCGCGCTGACTTGTCCCGTGAACGTGGTGAGCAGGATCCTACCCGCTTCAACGTTGGCGATGTGATCGAAGCTCGTATCACTCAGTTCGACAAGAAGACCCGCCGCGTTGGTGTATCCATCAAGGCACTTGAAATCGCTGAAGAAAAAGAAGCGGTTGCACAGTACGGTTCTTCTGACGCTTCCTCTTCTCTCGGCGACATCCTCGCTGCAGCTATGAAGAAGCAGAACGACGACGAATAAGATCTAGCAATAGATTTTGCGAGAAAGCCCGCTCAAATGAGCGGGCTTTTTTGTTGCGTTGATGAGTGCGTTCATTTGCGTTGTTTCGCATTCTTTTGCGCGCTTATGTTTGAAAAGAGCTTTGGAGCGTCCTGTTTCAGGGAGTTCTCCCTCTCGGCAGAGTTAGCCCCTGATCTTCTTCAGGGAGCTCATCAGGAATGCTCTCGGACCTTTTGGCATTGCAAGTACGATGCGCTTTGCTAAGGGGCGCAGGTTCTTGAGCCAGAGGCTGGCATAGAGTTGTCCTTTGAAGGAGAGCGGGCTGACGGCATCAAAGACACTGGCGACCTGTGAGGTCCATGTCATCTTGTAGCGGGAAGCTGGTTTTAGAAAATCGATCTTATCGATCCCAAGCGCAAAACACGCCTCGATGACGTCCATCTGGTGAAGTTTACCGGGACTGGATTGTTCGTAGTCCGGGTTCCAATCGGCCATGTAAGCGGAATAGCAGCCTTCGAACAGGAAGCCCCATTCGGTAGAGATTGGCAGATCACCGTGCTTCAGCTCAAAAGCGATGAGTTCGCAACCTTTGGCCTTGCCGTTGCTTAATGAGAGAAGGACATTCTGCAAGCCATCGCCTTCCAGAGCGCGCGATGAGTAACCCATGGCTTCGACCCAGTTCTCTCGCCCGTTTAGAGTTCGCAGAAGCATGATTTCGAGTTCCGGGTCTTCCTGCCGGATCACGCGGTGCGAAAGGCCTGCTGATTTGTGGAGGCGATTGCGTTGGTTGCGGATGGTTTTGCGGGAGCGGGCGGAGATGGACTTCAGATAGTCCTCAAAGCTATCCCACTGTTTCAGATCCAGCCATGGAGCGCCATCAGCCTCTCCGACCTCGGTAAAATGAGTGCTGGCGTACTCATAGAGTGCACCGCCCTCTCTGATCTGGCGGAGGTGGATCACATCTGCGCCAGCCTTTTGAAGGTGTGGCTTCAGGTAATCCAACACGGTAGCAGGGTTATAGCCGGGAGTTAGCAGTATCTCTGAGTACTGCTGAAAAGGCTCTCCTAAACCAGTCAGCGCTTTCAGGGACTTTTGCTTTTCAATGCGCAGCGGCAGAACCGCGATCAGGCTTTGCTGGTCGTAGACAGCGAAGATTTTGGCTGATTGGACCGATGCTGGATTTTCAAGCATCGCTATGGTCCAGGCATAGCTTTGAAAGACCGGGTTGCCTTTGGAGGCCTGCTCCAGCGGGTGCCATTGCTGCTGGAGTTCAGCTACCTCAACAGCAGACTGCAACACGCACACAGACGGGTTTTGAAGTGCTTTTGTTGCAGAACTCAGCTGCACAGAGGCGAGCTCGTTTGATGTGATAACATCTGCCTGCAACAAACTTCTCCCTTATCGATGCATAAAATGACTTTAATTAAAGCAGTTTGCGTATCTTTGTCCGAAAATCGGCGTCTACTTTTCGGCGATATGCTTTAAATGACTGAATCTCGTGGCTCTCGCCCTGGAGCACGTCGCGTTCATTCGCATTCACACACCGTGCTCTAACTCCTGATATTTATACATAGTTATTTTCAACCAGTTAAAAGTAGAAGTATTTTATAGAAATCTGAGCATTTGAATTTCTCACATTTCCGTTAGGGACCTCAGTTCTAGAAATATTGTCTCCTCCGCATGGTTTCTCTCAGGGTGATGACAAATCGTCACTTGATTTATTGCCCAGCAGAAAATGGAATAGTCCTGATTTAATTCAGGAGGGTTTCATGAGTGATTTGAAAGTTGCGCTGATTGTTGCTGGTGGCAGTGGTATGGGTGCTGCTGCTGCACGTAAGCTGGCAGAGGACGGTTATAAAGTCGCCATCCTCTCTTCCTCTGGCAAAGGCGAGAAGCTGGCTGAGGAACTTGGTGGTGTCGGTGTGACTGGCTCCAACCTTGAAACTGCGGACCTCCAACGTCTTGTTGATGTTGCGATGGAGAAGTGGGGCCGTATTGATACGGTTGTCAGCAGTGCTGGCCATGGGCCTAAAGGGCCGGTCCTTGAGCTCACCGATGAAGATTGGGCGAGAGGGATGGACTTCTATCTCATGAACGTGGTGCGGATCACCCGCATCGTTACCCCAATCATGGAAGCTCAGGGCAATGGCAGCTTCGTCAATATTTCCACCTATGCCTTGTTTGAGCCCGAGGAACTTTTCCCGACTTCCGGCGTGTTCAGAGCTGGCCTTGCTGCTTTTACCAAGTTGTTCGCAGACAAGTATGCTTCCTCAAACATTCGCATGAACAACGTGCTGCCGGGCTTTATTGACAGCTTGCCAGAGAAGGAAGAGCGCCGGGGTCGCATTCCAATGGGGCGTTATGGCACCTCGCAGGAAGTGGCTGATCTGATTGCTTTCCTTGCCGGAGACACCTCCAGCTACATGACCGGACAAAATATCCGAATTGATGGCGGAATTACGCGCTCAATTTAAGCTGGACAATTTTGCGAAGGCATCTGTCGCAATTTGCGGGATGCCCTTCTCTCTCGATTAATCGGAGAGATCTTAAACCTGCACGATCAGAAAGGGGCGGAAACGCCCCTTTTTTAACGCCACAACTCCTCCTCACCAGAAAGAAACAAAGCAAATTGTGTGATATGGAGCATTTACATGCGCTCAATTTTAATTAATGTAAATATTAATTCACTTTAATCAAAATAAACATAATAGATAAGCAATAGTAAATTGATGATAAGTTTTGATAACAACTTTTAATTTGCTATACACCACCTAAGATAGAGTCGGTTTTTGAAATTTTCTATTTCTGATTTCTATTTATCTTCAAGTAACATCTGTATATTACTTTACATGGCGAGCAAGAGAGTATCCCATTCTCTCAAACTCCACTGTGCTGTTTGTCTTGAAACATCGTTGAGGCCAATAACAAAAATAAGGTCCGGCAGCTTCAAGACTTCGGAATGCCCTAGCGGTCCGCCCGAAACCGCAGGGCTAACTGGAAACCCGTTTTACGCCGTCCTTGCAGCAATCGGCTTTGGGTTTCCAACAGCGCGCGGTGAACTATGCCCCTAGTTCTCGCGTCAAGAATTAAGATCACTGAACCTATCGGTTTTCAGAGCAATCGATAAAACAGTGGCCCAAAAAAGACGAAAAGTCCAACTGGCCCCATGGCCATACAGATCCCGTTCCGTTCTCAGCTCCCCCCCACCTCCTGATGAACGGAACGGATTTTTTATGCGATAAACATATGCTAGTTGCGACCATGCATTTATTTCGGGTATGACATTTCAAAAGGTGGCACTCCCCAGCCACGTCATTCAATCCGATAGGCAGCAAAAAACTAATGAAGAACTCTGCTAGCGAATGTCACGATATGACTCAGATCCGCGCAGAAATTGATCGTCTGGATTCCGAGCTGATTTCCCTGTTTGCAGAGCGCTGGACTTACATCACACGCGCCGCTGAAATCAAAAAACCAATTGGCCTGTCTGCCCGCATTGAAAGCCGGGTAGAGGAAGTTGCCAGCAACGTAAAAGCCCATGCCCGTGCGCATGGCCTGAATGCGCAGACCTATGAGACCATGTGGCGCGCACTGATGGAAAGTGCGATTGCGCACGAAGAAGACCTTATGGAAGCAGAGGAAAACGTAAAATAACATAGTATCGCCATTTTCTCTGGCATCTTAGTCGACTAGCATTACAACCAGAAATTTTCGGAGAATTAAGAGCCTACTTCCCCAAATTAACCGTTTGGCAGGGACAAAGCTTAATTTATGGTCGTGTTTTTACCGTCTGCAGAGAAAGAACACTTGGCTTATTCAAAAGCTTAGGTATTGTTTCCCTATAGTCGCTTAAATGAGTTTGACCGGGAAGACCCCATGAGTCTAGACAGTGACGTTCTTATTGATCGCAGACGCCTGAGACGTAAAGTTTCGTTCTGGCGCGTCGTTAGTTTTTTAGCACTTGCAGCTTTGCTGTTGTGGGGAGGCGCTGAGGCAACTGGCCTTGGTGAGCTTGCCCGTTCTGAAAAGCATATTGCTCGCATCGAAATCAACGGACCGATCACCTATGATCGCCGCCAGTTGGAGATGCTTGAAGCAATCGCAAAAGATGACACCGTGCAAGGCGTCATCGTCTCCATTAATTCTCCCGGTGGCACCACTTCCGGTGGTGAAGCGCTTTACAATGCGCTGCGCAAGATTGCTGAGAAGAAGCCTTTGACAGCGTCCATCACGACGCTTGGTGCTTCAGCTGCTTATCTTTCCGCAATTGCCAGTGATCACCTTGTTGCTCAATACACCTCTTTGACCGGTTCTATCGGTGTTCTCTTCCAGTATGGCAATGCAAAAGGGTTGCTCGAAAAGATTGGCGTTGAAATGGATGCGATTAAAAGCGCACCATTGAAAGCTGAGCCAAACTTTTATGAGCCAGCCACGCCTGAAGTGAAGGAAACTTTGCAGGAACTGATTGACGATACCTATATGTGGTTCGTTGGACTTGTTGCAGAACGCAGAGGCCTTTCTAAAGAGCGTGCACTTCAGCTGGCGAACGGTCAGGTTTACACCGGGCACCAGGCAAAAGACCTTGAACTGATCGATGAGATTGGTGGCGAGCAGGCCGCGCATCAGTGGCTTATTGACGAAAAAGGACTTTCCAGTGATTTGGAAATAATCGACTGGAAACCAGAATCAGACGAGCGGTCACTCCCGTTCCCTGCAAATTTATTAGGCTTTTTGGGTAGTGAGAACCAGAATTTGGTCATCTCACTTCTCAAAACAGCAAAAAGTGTCGTAGATTCAAGCCTACCGCTTGACGGTCTCGTGTCTGTTTGGCAGGCTCCGGATGCGGCAACAGTCTCAGCACTTGGGGGGGCAAAGCATGATTAAATCGGAATTAGTACAGACTATTGCGGAGCGTAATCCGCATCTCTATCAACGCGATGTAGAGAATATCGTAAACGCCATTCTTGATGAAGTTACTGAAGCGCTGATGCGCGGTGACCGCGTCGAGCTGCGTGGCTTTGGTGCGTTCTCAGTGAAGAACCGCCCGGCACGCGTTGGACGCAATCCAAGAACTGGCCAAAAAGTTGAAGTTGGCGAAAAGTTCGTTCCGTTCTTCAAAACCGGCAAAGAAATGCGCGAACGACTGAACGACGGTACGGATCACGGCGAAGACGACTGATCCTGGAGTAATACATTGGCTCGTTTCTTTCGGAATTTGCTGCTTATACCTATAGCAGCTCTACTTGTTGTCCTTGCGGTTGCGAACCGGCATTCCACGCTGATTTCGCTTAACCCCTTTAACCCAGAGGACCCGATGTTGACGTTCAACATCCCGGTTTTCTGGTTGCTGTTTGGCGCTGTTGGACTGGGCGTGATGCTTGGCGGAGTGGCGACCTGGATGCGACAAGGACGGTTTCGTAAAGAGGCTCGTGTTCAACGACGCGAAGCGAACCAACTGAAACATGAAGCGGATTCACTGCGTAAGGTGGCACAGGGTGACATTGCACCCGGTCTGCCATCACCAGACCATAAAAAAGCAGCCTAACCGCTTTATTACTCTGCCCTGACGTTTAACACGGGGATTGCGAATGCGGATCATCACAGCTCAGGACATTGAGGGGGTGATGAGCTTTCGCGATCTTCTTGAGACGCTGAGACGTGCATTTCGTGTTGGTGTGGTGGCCCCTTCCCCGCACACACAAAGAATTGCACGTCCAACCGGCCTTGATAACGGCTCTCTCACCATCTCTTCTGCATGGCATGACTTTGCGGCTCAAGACACTGTTGAGCGCGGGTTTATTGGCACGCGTCTGGAAAGTTGTCTTCCCACATCACTGGAGCATGATGCACCTGCTGTTGCTGGTGTGTATCTTTTGCAGTCTGGCAAAACGGGGACGCCGCTTGCGCTTCTGGATGGCAAAGCGCTCGTCAACTGGCGCACAGCTGCAACATCCGCGCTGGCCTCCTCGTATCTTTCGCGCGAAGACTCTTCCCGCTTGCTCATGGTGGGTGCTGGAAACCTTGCACCTTATCTGATTGATGCGCATGCTTCTGTCCGCCCCATCAAGGAGGTTCTGGTCTGGAACCGAAGCCCTGCTGCTGCTCAGCAGTTGGTGGTGCATATGCAGGGGCAACCTTTTAAGGTTTCAACGACAACGGATCTGGGCGGCGCTGTCAGAGGCGCAGATATTGTGTGCTGTGCGACGAGTGCGAACACGCCGATCATTCAAGGGGAATGGCTACAAGAGGGCACGCATCTGGATCTGGTTGGCTCCATGCATGCTGATCAGCGAGAATGCGATGATACGGCTATCTCACTGGCGCGGTTGTTTCTGGACAGCTATGACAACACACCAACAACCGCTGGTGATCTCAAAGAGCCGCTCGCTGATGGCGTTCTGAACTTGCAGGACATTGCGTCTGATCTGGCGGAGTTGTGTCAGGGCGACCGCGCAGGCCGGCGCTTTTACGAGCAAATCACGCTGTTTAAGTCAACGGGCACTGCTCTGGCTGATCTTGCCGTTGCCGGACACGTTTATCTGCGCGTTTAAAGCGTGTGGCGTGCAGGCGCGTAGCTCTAGTTCTTTATTGCGTGCGTAGTCTTGTCCGCAAATCGGAGCTGCTCTTCAGGATTACGCTGTAGCTGAGAACCTTAGTCCAGCTCATCCATGTCTTTTTTCTTCGGTGGTGTGTAGCTGGGCAGGTGCCAGTCTTTTGCGATTGCACCACCGCGCAGAACCATGGCCATGGCAAAGCCAAGGGCAGCCGCAAGGTTGCTTTGTCCGCTTGCCATAAGCGTGACGGAGTAGGTTATCGCACCAGCAAACGCAGCTGCCAGATAGATCTCTCTTTGCAGCAAGGCAGAAGGCTGGCCAGCAATGATATCGCGCAGGATTCCGCCAAATGTTGCCGATGCGACTCCCATCAGCACAGCCACCGCAGCGTTGTCGCCAAGCGAGATCGCTTTCGCAGCGCCCATGACTGAGTAAGACGCGACTCCAACAGCATCCAGCCAGCGTAGCGGACGGCCCCATGCTTCAACCTTATGCGCGTAGAACCACATGATGACAGAGACGATGAGGCAGACATAGAGGTAGCTCTCATTCTCAACCCAGAACACAGGCACATCAAGAAGAGTGTCACGCAGAGTTCCGCCGCCAATTCCGGTCAGCGAGCAAAAGAACAAAAAAGCGATAAAATCCTGACGCAGACGTGCAGCCACCAAACCGCCAGTCACGGCGAAAACAGCCACTCCCAAAAAGTCCAGATACTGCCAGATCTCAGATTGCATCTACGTCATGCCCGCAAATTCGTTGGTTTCAAGTCTGGTGGTTTTAGCCAGCCATCTTAAAAAAGCAACCGGAGAACTACACTACTTCATTTGTGAGATTTAAATAGCCTTAGATCCTGTGAAGGGTTTGGGGACAGCGCCAAGAACTTCAAATCAGCCCTGCGTTTCTTGCAGAGCTTCTGGCATCCCCGCAACAAAAAACGGAGGCCGGATAGTGACCTCCGCTTTGAATTTATTTGGGAAACCCTCATTCAAGGATGATCCGGGCCAGGCCCTCCAGTTAAGCCAATCTAGACTGGCACAGCACAAAAGCGGTTACCTCGGTGATACTGGAACTTGAAAGCTATCAAGCAAATTTTCAACGGGAGTCATCAAGCTTGAAGGATCATCTGGAAACAGATCTTTATCACCAGTAGCACTGTACACGACCTCTCCACGCAACCACTGGCACTGTAGCTTTCCAAAAAGAGGTTTACACAGTTTGGCGGGCCCAAGGGCATTTATACTAAACTGAAAATACAGAGCTCTTCCGATAGTGATTGTTTTTTGCCGGCTCTCATATAGAGGTGTCATATCAGGGAAAGAGACACGCACCTGAAAGAGATCACCTCCCGGACGGATACTTCCTCGGGATGGCGCGTATTGCCATGGGATTTCATATCTGGCTTTACCTATCCAATAAACCTGCTGAAAATCTGTTTCAACTCGAGGCAGAAATGGAGAAAGAGCTGCTAAGGCAAGTATCAAAAGCCCGCACTTATAGATGAAAGGTGCAAATGGCCGCCGCCATAACCAGATGGCGAACAATAAAACTGCAGCAAGAATTGGGATAAACACTGCATTTTGGCGCGGATAGAACAGTTTATCGCCGCGAGCCTGCATCGGAAAATAGGCTTCTATAACAACGTGATCTACAAATACCGGAGCTAGCCACAACACAGCAGCGATAGCTGCTAACCAGAAAAAGGCAGGCCATTTCCACATAGATCACCAAAGATAAATATACATTCAACTACAACTATTTACATGCATCTTCGAAGCCCGATCAGATTGCAAGCAAGCCTTGCTTCCTTTGAGAGCTGAGAGATTTCCAATTGATCGGAGCCCTAGAGTAAAGTGGTCTGTCAGTAAGGCCAAGCAATAGCGTATACTTGAACCTTTTTTCAACTTTAGATTGCTTCACCTTCTCTGAATGCATAAGACAAAGCGCAGCACAAGGCAGGTGTCGAAATCTCCAAAAGCCAACAGTTGTGCCTAGAAATAATATAGTTATGAGAATAGCGAGTTGTGTTATGGTTGCTCGAGTTATTGTTCCAATTGCGATTGCTTTCGCATTAACCGCCTGTTCAAGCAGTGCCGGTATTTCCAAAAAGAATCCTGATTACTTTGGTGCAAAAGAACGCGAAGGATCGCTTAGCGGCGTATATAACCCTGCAGGTTTTAGCTCTGCACAAGTTCGGAGGCTACTCGGTACTTTATGTCAGGGTGGACAGCTTGAAGGTTTTTCGGAAGCGCGTAGTGACGGTCTGGTCTCATGGAAGACAAACTGCGCGAACGGCATTCGTAGCGGAGTTGGCTTTGTGGAGTTTCAGCGCATAGATGGCAGCAGCGAAATCATGGTGGAGACAACTGGCTCCAACGGTAGCGGTAATCTTGTGTATACCCGCCAAAAGGTAAAGCTATAAAGCGGATTCTGACATAAAAACGGAGGCCGAATAGCGACCTCCGTTTTGAAATTCTTTGAGAAGCCCTCGGTGTTTTGAGGGCTTTGGTGTTTAGGCTTCTTTGTCTACTGTGGAGCCTGGCTCTGCTGTTTTGTCGGCAACTGGAGCGATTTTTGGGCCGCCTTTGGAGACGCCGACCATTGCAGGACGCAGGACGCGCTCGCCGATGACGTAGCCAGCCTGAACAACCTGAACCACAGTGTTGTTTGGAACTTCTGTGTTCGGCACTTCAAACATCGCCTGATGGAAGTGCGGGTTGAACTTATCGCCTTCTGGAGAAAGACGCTTTACACCGTGTTTTTCCAGGTGGTTGAGCATTTCGCGCTCTACCATTTCAACGCCTTCAACCAGCGCCTTCAGGTTCTCGTCGTTTTCACGTGCGTCATCTGGCAATGCATCGATTGCACGGCCAAGGTTGTCATTGACCACCAGCATGTCACGCGCGAAACCTGCAACTGCGTAGGCTTTGGCGTCTTTAACTTCTTTTTCAGTCCGACGGCGCAGGTTTTCCATTTCTGCCATGGTGCGCAAAGCGCGGTCCTTCAGGGCAGCGTTTTCTTCTCTCAGCGCCTCGATTGGATCTACTTCCGCAGCAACTTCTGCCTGCTCGGCTCCATTCGCAGTTTCGTCAACCACAGCTTCCGGATTTACCTGCTCTTCTGCCTGCGGAGTTTTATTTTGATCGCTCATCGTCATCCCGTCTCTTAAAACTTGCTCTTTTTACCATGGAGCAAAGCACTGCAAGGGCTGCCCTAAGGCGCCCGCGCAAAAATCTATCCGGTCTTTATTTAGTCGCTGTTTGACAAAAACAAAAGACCTCCGGCCACTTCCATGACCGGAGATCCTCAGAATGCCCGATTTTACTCAGCATTTCGTTGCAGATACCCTCAAAATTAAGAGTACTGCTTGATCCAATCAGCAATTTTGCCCTTAGGCTGTGCGCCTACGAGGGTTGCAGCTGGCTGACCATCCTTGAACAGGATCATGGTTGGGATAGAACGAACGCCGTAATTCATTGCGCTCTGCTGGTTGCTGTCGATATCCAACTTAGCAACTTTGACCTGACCAGCCATTTCCTCAGAGATTTCTTCCAGGGACGGCGCAATCATTTTACAAGGACCACACCAGGTCGCCCAGAAATCTACGAGAACAGGGGTCGAGCTCTGGAGTACTTCAGCTTCGAAGTTACCGTCTTCAACATTCACAGTGGCCATTTTTGCCTCTTTTCATAGTGCAGGTTGAGTCGCCCCAACTGAGCAAACTCTGTTGCCCTGAAAGTAAGAACGCAAGTGCCGAGCGTCAAGCGAACGAATTCTCAACATTCGACTAGAATTTAAAAGATTTCATCAGTTCCACTGGTATTTCTACCAAATGGAGACCTGACGTATAGAGGAGCAGCGCTCTTATTCTCCGATCAGGATAAAGCTCAGAAAGCAATTTTCTATAAACAGCCAGCTGCGCAACATACGTTTCGGAGACTTCGTGCACGCTCCTTGGGACGTAGGCATTTGTCTTGAAGTCGAGAATAATCACTTCTTCGTCATTGACCAGCAAACGGTCAATCAGACCGAAGATTTCAACCGGCTTGCCATCCTCTCCCGTAAGCATACCCTGTATTGGAACTTCGGCTCTGCCATTGGCGCTGAACAGCTCTGCAAACTCTGGGTTGCCCAGCGTACCCAACACATCATCCAGCAGACGTTCTTTTTTGTCCTCAAACCGTTCTGGCAGGGAACTGGCAAGGAACCTTTCTGCAGATGCCACACGTTGTTCTTCTGGCAGATCGGGCAGGAACTCCAGCAGTCTGTGAACGATGCGGCCACGGACCAGCGGCCAGTCTTCTGGTTGGCGGGCTGCTTCCAGAGCATCTTTCGGGTCTTGTTGCTCGATGTTCTCTTTTGCTTCCATCTCCTCAAAGGCGGCAGATGGTTTTACGCGGCGGATACGCTCAGGCGTACTGACATTTGTTGAGACCCAGTCCGGCATAACAGCTTGTTTCCGGCTCTCAATCTTCTCAGATTGTGGCAGGATCGGCTCTGGCTTTTCTATGCCATTCTTGGTCCAGATCCACGCTGACACTTCGCCGTTGGCATCTGTTTGCTCGCGTGCTTCCTCAATCAAACCGTTGCGGGTGAGTGTGTACCAGCATTCATCATGCGGGCCACGCTTGGGTGACCAGCCACACACGACAAGACGATCCTTGGCACGGGTGAGCGCTACATAGAGCAAGCGGCGATATTCTTCTTTCTGCTCTTCTGCCAGCAGTTCCAGCGCTTCTTCATGCCATTCGGTGCGCTGTGCTTTGTTGGGCAGCCAGACAAGAGCTGGCGCAGCCTGCATATCCCCTGCCCGCTGTTTTTCAACCATCACCGGCGCATGCAGGCTGGAGACGGGCGCATTGCAGCCATCAGCGAGAATAACGTAGGGCGCTTCCAGTCCCTTGGAGCCGTGAACCGTCATGATGCGGACCATGCCTTTGGCGGCGTTAAGCTCGCGTTTGATCTCGGTTGGCGCTTCTGCCAGCCACGCAAGGAAACCTTCCATGCCGGGGGTGCCGCTCTTTTCATAGGTGAGCGTCAATGAAAGGAACTCATCAAGCACGTCATCCACTTCCGTGCCAAGACGCTCACGGAACTTCTGGCGGTAGCCGTCGGTTCCCATGATCTTGGCGAAAAATTCGAAGGGTGGAACGAAGTCGGCGCGGTCACGCCAGACAACCAGCTGCTTGCGAATTTCCTGCCACTTCTCGCTGCTTTCTGACTTTCTCAGCAGCTCATGCCATAGAGTGCCCGGTCTTGGGACACCCGGTGTTTCGTGGGCGATTTCGAAGAGATCATCATCTACCAAGCCAAAGAGTGGGCTTTTGAGGACGCAGGCGAGAGAGAGGTCATCTTCTGGCAGCAGAATAAAGCGGCCCAGCGCAACGAGATCTTTGACGGCGATGTGGTCTGTGAGGACCAAGCGGTCAGAACCGGCTGCGGGAACATCCAAGCGTTTGAGCTCGCGGTTGAGCGCTTCCACAAACTGGCCGCGCTTGCGGACCAGCACCAGAACATCCCCCGGACCAGCGATTTTGCGTTGGTCCCAGTCCTTGATCTGTTCTGCTATGCGAGTGGCAAGGCGCAGCATGGGGTTGCCGGTGCCGATGGCATCAATCGGCTGGGTCCAGTCGTCTGGTTCCAGTGTTTCTACGGCCTCTTCCAGAGGCCAGATTTCGACGCGGCCCGGATCGTTGTGGCGGATCGCTTCGTGCACGGGTGCAACGTTATCTTGTGACAGGCCTTTATAGGTTTCCGGTGTGTCAAACACCTTATCGACCGCGCCCAGCACATCCGGTGTGGAGCGGAAGGAGAGGTTGAGCTCGATGCCTTCGAAGTTCTTCTGCGCTTCCTCAGCTCTGCGGGCGAAGAACTTGCGCATTTCAGCAAAGTAAGCCGGAACAGCGCCCTGGAAAGAGTAGATGGATTGCTTCTCATCCCCCACCGCGAAGATGGTGCGGACTTTCTCTCGCGCACTGTCACCAGCGAAGAATTCTTCTGCCAGCGCGCGGATTACCTCCCACTGGCGTGGGCTGGTGTCCTGTGCTTCATCAACTAGGATGTGATCCAAACCCTGATCGAGCTTGTATTGCACCCATTGCGCTGCCTCGGCGCGGGACAGGAGCTGCGCAGATTTAACCACCAGATCTTCAAAGTCGAGGTAGCCGCGACGGAGTTTTTCCGTCTCGTAATAGCGTAGAACCGCATCTGATAGGGTGAGGATCGCTTTGGTTCCAGAAACCGTTATGACGGCATTCAGGTGCTGCAGAGCCTCCAATACGCGCATTTGCTCGGAGAACAAGCGTTCGATCACTTCCGGAAAGGCTGTTTGGACCTTCTTGGTGGCGAGAGACTTGCGCGGACTAAGGGTTCCAGTGAGGAAGATTTTCAACCATGCGATGCGCCAGGCTTCGTCGCTTTTGTGCGTGATGGCCTGATCCAGAGCAGCCGCGCGGTCCTGATCTGTCTTTGAGCCGACGCGTAAGGCTTCTGCAAACGCTTTTACTTCGTCGTCACTCAGAGAAGAATTCCGTCGCAACGCAGATGCAAAGCCAGATATATCATCAGCCGGCATGACGGAGAAATCAGCATATAGCGCAGAAACAGCGCTTTCCAGGTCCCCATAAGGAGCGACCCAGCGATAGAATGCATCGCGGCGGCTGATCAACTCGGAGAGAGCTTTCTCGACGCCTGAATCCGGTAATAGCTCGATAAGCTGGGACAGAGCTGACCCGATGTCGGAGTCTGGCTCAATCTCTGCGCTGTGCAGAACGCTGGCTCGGGCCTCATTGAGCAGCTCTTCGGCAAGGCGGTCATCCAGTACGGAGAAATGGCCTGCAACATTGGCCTCCAGCGGGAACTGGTGCAGTAGCGCTTCGCAGAACGCGTGGATGGTCTGGATCTTCAGACCGCCCGGTGTCTCCAGTGCTTTGGCGAAGAGGCGGCGGGCATTGGCCAGCTGCTTGGTTGACGTTGGACGCCCCTCGATATCCTCAATCTCAGCAGACAGCTCAGCATCGCTCAGCTGTGTCCACTTTGCCAGGGAATCGAATACACGGGTTGCCATCTCCGCTGCGGCTGCCTTGGTGAAAGTGAGGCAGAGGATGCGGGATGGATCAGTGCCGGATAGCAGCAAGCGGACCACGCGGCGGGCTAGCACGAAGGTTTTGCCGGAGCCTGCGTTTGCACTCACCCATGCAGAATTTTCAGGGTGAGCGGCGCGTTGCTGGCTGTCGAGGGTTTTTGCTGGAATATCCATTATGCATCCTCCCCGTCTTCTCCAAGGGACCATTCCTGCACGCGGGCAAGATGATCATAGGAAGCGGCCCATTCCCTCTCCTTCAGCACACGTGCTCTGGAGAGATAGCCTTTGCGTGGGTTCTCATAGGCGGCGACGAGCTGTTCTAAGCGTTTCCATGCTTCTTCTGCCAGCTCTTCGGCGGTGCTTTCCTTCGGTACACGGCTTTCCAGCTTCACAGCATCGCTGCCACCTTTGAGCTGGATGTAGAGCATGTCGGAAATGGGCATGTCGTGGGGCAAATCCTCAAAGCCCTTACGGCGGATCATAGCGACTTCCAGTGGCAGCTGTGGTGAGAGCAGCGCTTCCACCTGTTTGGCGGAGGGCGGCTGGCCGGTTTTGTAGTCCACCACGCGCAAGCTGTTGTCTTTCATCTGGTCGATGCGATCTGCACGGCCTGTGAGCGTAAAGTTGCGCTCCGGGCGCTGCATTTCCACCTTGCCGTATTCCTCAAGGAAACGGTCATAAATTCTTCGGCGCGACTTCACCTTCATACGCGACAAACTCTTCCGCGATGCGCTCAAAGCGCGGCCACCACAGGGCGCGGATGGCGGGGAAGGCATCCAGTGGGCGGAACAGTCGGCCACCTTCGGTTTTTAGTGCTCGAACTGCCTTGTCGTCGAATGGCCCATCCCAATCCTCAAGGAAGTTTGCGAGCGCATCGTGGATGATGTTGCCTTTGTCGGCAGCGCCCGGTTCGCCGCCGATTGGGTCAACTTCATCCAGTTTCAGGACGTTTTTGGCGTAGATGAGGTATGGATCGCGGATCAGGTTTTCGATGGCTGTTACGGAGAGCTGAACAGGACGGGCTTCCACTGGTGGCTTTGGTTCCGGGCGCTTGGCTGGGCGGACTGGTGTTTCTGAGCGGTCGAGCACGAGAGCCAGCTCGATGTAGCGCTTGCCTTTGGCGCGCATCTGCTGCTCCACACTTTGGCCAGCGAGTGTCACGATGCGCTGGAGCCAGCGGGAGGCAACGGTTGGGGAGCCATCTACACGCTCAGAGCGGGACAGGACCACTTCCGGCGCGCCAAGGTTCCAGAGGAAATCGTGGGCGGAGGTGCCGATTTTACGCTCTGGCGGGTCAAGGCCGATCTGACCTTTCATGGGTCGGTTGAGCCATGGATCATTGCGCGTACGCTGCGGCCATGTGCCTTCGTTGAGGCCACCGAGGACGACGAGGTCATACCGCTGCAAACGGGCTTCCATGGGTCCGAGCAGGTGGATGCGTGGATCAGCTGGTGTGCGGGAGCGGACGGCGCCGCCGGTGATGAGAGCGCCGAACACGCCGGGCCATTCATTGGCAGGCACGCAGAGGCCAGCTGCATCAGCTTCCAGCAAGGACGTCAGGGTTTCGGCGAGCGCCTTACCGTTTTCGCCGCTGAACAGCTCTTCCGTCGAGCCGTTTTCATCAGCCCCAAGCAGCAGGACTGCATCCACGTGGGTTTTGATGATGTCTTCGACCGGGATCTCATTTGGGTTTTGCAGCAGGGCTTCCAGTGGGCCGAGGGCTTGTTCCAGACGGTCCAGCAAGGTGTTGATGGCGTTCCAGTCTTCTTCCACCAGCTTGCGCCAGCGGGAAACTGGTCTATCGGCCTTCTCCATGGCCAGATCATGAGCTGCGGCCACCGCTTCGCGCAGACCGCTGAGCCCCGGTCTTGGATGCGGGCCGCGCAGGACACCGCGTTCCAGAGCGCGGGCGGCGGAACGGACTTCCTTGGCCTTCATACCGAGGAAAGCAAGTGGGTGTTTGAGGAGTGCCAGTAGGTTGACGGGATCGAGGCCTTGCAGGGCGAGCTTTGCGGTGAGGATCGCAAGCACCATGGGCGGTGTTTGCTCCAGCGGGCGACCAGCGGTGTCATCCACGATGATGCCCCAGCGGGTCAGTTCTGATGCCACGCGCCGGGCCAGTGTTCTGTCTGGTGAAATCAGGGCAGTCATTTTGCCTGCTTCCACGGCTTCGCGCAGGAGCAAGGCAATGGAGAGGGCTTCTTCGGCTTCGTTTCGCGCTGTGATCAGCTGGGTGTCTGCAAAGGCCGTTTCACGATGTTCAGCGAGGTCTGAGGTGAAGAAGTTCTGCCACTCTTCCGTTGTTTCCGCCGGGCGGAGTGCTTCGTTGACGATCTGACAGCGCAGGCGCAGAGCTTCGCTTTCCGGCTCACCCAGCAGCGTGACGTGTTCGCGCTTGATGTCCAGCGCAAGGAGCAGTTGGCGGAGGCTGTATTGCGGGTGACCGGGAACGCGCTGTGGTTCTGACGGACTGCCGAGGGCCTCCCAGCTTTCCTCATCCATACCCATATCAAGGGCGGGCAGGACAAGGGCACCATTTTCAAGGCTGAGTACGGCTTTCATGAGCTCAGCGGTTGCAGGGAACGAGCCGGTTGCACCCGCCACAATAACCGGACCGCGTGGCGGTGATCTGCGCAGGCGGGCTGCTTCTGACCGGATGAGGGCGGAGCGGCGCTCCTTCGGGTCCATCATGCCGATGGCCTTGAGGTGCTCGGGCCACAGATCCGTGACGATCTTCAGAAACTCAAGCGTGATTTTCCAGTATTCGGCATGGTCTTCCGGCACAAGGCTGCCCAGCTCTGCCCAGCTGGCTTCTTCTGTCTGCACCTCATCCATGAGCGTGAGCAGGTTGCCCGCCAGCCACGCAGCATCTGCAGAGGAGGCCGGTACGCGCGCGGGGTCATCTTCTTTGAGCTGCAGGATCTGGCGGCGGAGTTGGCCTTTCCACGCCCAGACAAGACGGGTCATGGCCAGCTTGCGTTCCATGGTGGACATGGCAGGTGGCAGCGCCTCTCCGTCACCATGGCCTTTCAGGATATGCTCTTCCTCGTCCACGTCGCCCAGTGGCAGGATTTTGGGCAGTAAGGCGGCTTTGGAGCCCAGCGCCTTGCGCAGGACATCCGGCAGCGTTCTGGCTGCACGGCGGGTGGGCACGTAGATGGTGACATCCGCCAGCGCCAGCGGGTTATCGTCCGCCTGAAACCCCGGGATCAACTGCCCAGAGAGCAACGCCTCCACAGTTGCCTGCAGAAAGGGCGTGGATGGGGAAACGCTGAAAATATTTGGGGTGGCCGCCACCGGAGCCTCCTGAACAGAACCGAATGCTCCTTTTTAGTTCAGTTTTCAGCGGATCACACAGCAAAAAGCACGGCGCGGTTTTATATCCCCGCGAGTTTCATGGTGAAGTTGGTTTCTTATGCGCAAAGCAAACCAAGAAGCCGTACCAAATCACGAAAATAGGTGTTGCTATTATGGACAGAGTGCTGATTGCAATCATGATGAAATAGGCGGCATCATTCGATGTCTCATCACGTAACCCACCCATGACCTCGAATACAGCGTGCTCCAGATTGAGGGCAACAAGCGCTGTCACAATCAATGTTAAAGGCAGAACGGTTGCCACGAAAACAGCTCTGCCACTAAGTTTCGCAACTCTTTGCAAAAAGACTGCCAGTAATGCGACTCGCCAGCTTGCGACAACAGCAAGAAATAGCATGTTCGCAACTTTCGCATTTCCTAGCGACATAAAGCGCTCAACAGGAATGGAGTAAAGAGCGGCAGGGAGTGAGGTAAGGCTGATGAATAGAAGGATATTTTTATAGCTGAAGTTCTTAGGTTTCAAAGGCTGCGCGATAGCCCAAACCAGACCAGCCAAGACATAGATATACAAAACCGAGCCTAAGCCTGCATATTGCCACAGCTCTGCGGAGGGATGATCCCAATAACGACCGATGCCCACCAACCAGGTGACGAGCAAGCCCCAAGCCAAGTAGGCTGAATAAGACTTGCCCAGTGGCGGCTTGATTGGGCGGAACAGAAGAAAATTAATCTGATCCTTTAATATTTCGCTGAAAATTGGTTGCATACGCGTCTCTACGAGAAATCCATTCAACTAAATCACTTGGTTACCCTTGTGTGAGGGCTTGTAATTTATTCATGTTGCAATGACACATCGCCAATACGCAACTGCAGGAATGCGTTTTGTGTCCCTGTATTTTCAGGGGCCAATCCCACGCCTCACTCACGCCCGCAGGTCAATTGCGTGGTTGATTTGGATGCCGGTGTTTGCAGCGCAATAGGTGGGGAATGGGACGCGGGCGGCGGTGTTGATGTCGCGTTTGATCCATTCCCGCTCTTCCAGCCGAACCAGCGAGGCTGACAATGCGCGGTCGGTGATTGTCGTCAGGTCTGATCTTATTCCCGAGAAACGCTGAGGGGTAGCAGTGAGTGCCAGAATGGGAACCGTCCAGCTTTTGCGCAGCAAGGCAAATTCCTTTTCATCGGGAACTGCGGCCACGATCCTGCTGGCGATTTCGGCGGCTTTGACACCTTTTGGGTTCAGTCGAAACTCCGGACGGAGTGGGTGGCCGTGGCCCGGGTTTCTTTCCAGAAGTTTGAGCTGGGTGAGATGCTCAAGACTGGCCGCAAATGACGTGCGGCCAGCACCAGATGCTGCCAGTAACGGAGCCTGCCTGCCGGGAACCCCTGAATGTAACAGGGCCAGAATGTTTAGAGACCAAGCCCGAGAAGTGAGCTTGACAAGTGTCGCAATGTCCATAAAGTATAGTTACTTTATTTTTTCATAAAAGGAAAGTTTGATGTCCTTAGTTTCTTTGGAAAATACGATTACCCTCGCCATTTCTGTTCGTGACCGTCATGTGAGCGCTGAATGGTACAGCTCCATGCTCGGCTTTGAGTTGATCCATCATATTGATGAGGCTGGCTGGAGTGAGATGAAGACAAAAACTGCTGGCGTCACACTTGGGCTGGGTGAACAGACAAAGCCTACCCCCGGCAATACCGTTCCTGTTTTTGGTATTGGTGATATTGAGAGTGCGCGCGGCGCTTTGGAAGCTGCGGGTGTGAAGTTTGACGGTGCGACCGAAACCATCGAGGGCATGGTGAGCACAGCCACGTTTTACGACCCAGACGGCAACGCGATGATGTTGGCGCAGGACCTGACTGTGCCTGCGTGATACAAGCGCCAATTACACGCTCACCTCAACGGGCAACTGAAAAACCAGTGCCTCATTGAGGTGAGCGTGAGCTTTGCAAGGCGGGGCTTAGCCTGATGGCATTGCACTGAAAGCGGTCTATACTCCGCCGGATGTTGCAGCCTGCTAAGATTCTCATTTTGACCTACGGCTCTCGCGGAGATGTGGAGCCCTTTATCGCTTTGGCCTGCGGGCTTACAGCTCGTGGTCACACGGTTACGCTCAGCAGTGCTGAAAAGTATGGTGACTGGGTCAAGAGTTTCGGTCTGGTGTTTGAGCCACTTTCGAACGACACGATTGATCTGATGACCACTCCTGACGGGATTGCTGCGCTGGAGGGATCATCCGGGCTCTTAAAGAGAGTTGTAGCAGGTGCACGACTGGCGAAGAAATCCGGGCGGCTGAACGATGGACTCAACCGTGATGCGTGGCGGGCTGCCCAGGCCGTTCAGCCCGATCTCATTGTCTTCCACCCCAAAGTGATGGCTGCGCCTCATATTGCAGAAGCATTGAACATTCCGGTTGTGATGGGGTTGTTGCAGCCGATGATTGTTCCAACAAACGAGTTCCCTGTGGCGGGGATGCCCCGCTTGCCTATACCGGGCTACAACAAGCTGGGGTATGCATTCGTCAAACTCTCTTATTCGGCTTTTCGTAAATCGGTCAATGTGCTGCGAACCAAGGCTCTGAAACTTCCAGCAATTCAGCATCGCAATGAGGTTCTGTTTCCCCGTGGGGTCCTACCAATCAAGACGCTTCATGCGATCAGCTCGTGGGTTGTTCCCCGACCAAAGGACTGGCCGGATGAGGCGGTTATGAGCGGTTACTGGAGTTTGAAGTCTGACGGGGATTATGAACCGCCAGCAAATCTGCGCAGTTTCCTCGAGCATGGACCTCCACCCGTTTACATTGGATTTGGCAGTATGACGGTTGAAGACCCAAAAGCGTTGCAAGAGGTTCTTGTTGAGGCCCTGCGAAAGGCGAATGTTCGCGGTGTCCTCTCAACTGGCTGGGCTGGGTTTGATGCCATTGAGAGCGACGATACCTTGAGTGTTTCTGATGTTCCGCATGAGTGGCTGTTTCCGAAAATGGCAGCTGTGGTGCACCATGGTGGCATGGGAACCACTGCCCAAGGTTTCCGCGCAGGCGTGCCTTGCGTTCTATGCCCCTTCTTCGGCGATCAGCCTTACTGGGCTCAAAAGAGTGTTGCTCTGGGCGTTGGCGCCCCGCCTGTGCCCCGCAAAGCCCTAACCGCAGACAAGTTGGCACACTCCATTCACCTTGCAGTCAATGACGCCTCACTGAAGAAAAACGCGAGTGACCTAGCCTTGCACCTGCAAAGCGAAGACGGCGTGGGTACTGCAGTCGCAGAGATTGAAGCCAGTCTTGCTGGTGTGGGTGGCACGTGAGGGTGTTGGCTGGTCCTGTCTGCGTGCGTGTTGGCGGGACGGAGGTCCGCTATGTGGTGCCATGAGTGCTGGTGTTAGTGGGTGGGGTTCTGGATCCCTGTGTGTTTGTTTTGTGCTTGAATGGTAGCGAGGCGGAGGTCGTTGGATCCCAGATCAGAGTCCAGCACGGCTTGAGATCGTGACGCGG
The DNA here is from genome assembly GCF_001623095.1 of Pseudovibrio sp. Ad5. Classification (NCBI taxonomy): domain Bacteria; kingdom Pseudomonadati; phylum Pseudomonadota; class Alphaproteobacteria; order Hyphomicrobiales; family Stappiaceae; genus Pseudovibrio; species Pseudovibrio sp. Ad5. The sequence continues at coordinate 227,018 of NZ_LMCH01000066.1, forward strand.
CCAGACCCCGCCTCGCATGTATTACCAAACCTGAACAGTTGATGGTGGCCGCTTTTGCGGACCACGTAGCACAGGGACAGGCTCCATGACCTTACACCCTTTCTATATTGGTATCGATATCTCTAAAGCCTATCTGGATATTTTTGAGGAGAGCACTTCAAAGCACTTACAGATAGAAAATACCAGTGAAGCGATTTCCGCCTGGCTTTCTGCATTACCTGACATGCCCAGCTTGAACATTATCTTTGAAGCTACGGGACGTTATGACAGGAAGCTGACACATGCTCTCCACACTTTGAAGATCCGGTTTTCCCGGGTAAATCCAGCGCGGGCGCGGGATTTTGCTCGAGCCCTCGGGCAGATGGCAAAAACCGATCAGATAGATGCACGCATGCTGGCAGACATGGGCAAATGCCTAAAACCTGACGCCACCACACAACGAGCACCAGAACGCGACCAACTAGCGGCCTTGCACAAACGGCGGGATGAGCTTGTTGATACACGTAAGAAAGAACGCCAACGCCTGGCCCAAGCTTTATCTGAGGAACATGCCAGCATCGCACGCCATATCAGTTGGCTGAATGAAGAAATTAAATTCATTGAGCAAAAGCGAGATACACTGCTCAAAGAGACAGCCGAATTTACTCATGATAACAAGCTATTACGCTCTATTCCCGGCGTAGGCCCTGTTGCTGCAACTACTCTATTAGCTTTGATGCCCGAGCTCGGGCACGCATCGCCCAAAGCCATTGCCGCTCTGGCTGGCCTTGCTCCTTTCAATGTAGACAGTGGTCAGTTTCGCGGCCATCGGGCCATTAAGGGTGGGCGCAAACGCGTGCGGAACGCGCTTTATATGGCAGCGGTTACAGCTGCACGATCTAATTCTCATTTTGCTTCATTTGCTCAAGCCCTCATAAAAAGAGGGAAGCCCTTCAAAGCGGCAATGATTGCTCTGGCGAGAAAGATACTCATCACAGCCAATGCTCTGCTCAGGGATGGTGTTCCATTCAATGCATAAACACAGTTGCCGCATCGAGTGCGGGAAGACGGCGGGAGGGGTGCGTGTCTTTCCAAACCTCACCATCGCCGTCATGCCGGACGGAGCGAAGCGGAGATCCGGTACCCAGAGCCAAGGGGACTGGCGTTGGTGAGTGGGGTTCTGGGTCCTGCATCGTGCTGCGCTTGTGCGAGATGACGAGGGAGAAGCTGGTTGGTGTCCAGCGTATCCCTGCGGCAACAGTTCTTTTGCTTTTGCAACTTTTCGTTGACAGGTGGGCGGTTCCATTCCACATTCATATGTGAGGCTTCGAAACCTCTTTCCACGCGGTACCCGCTCCCGTAACTAGCGGATTTTTTGTGCCTTTTTTCCAAAGGCGCAAACCCTTTGCTATGAGCGGGAGGGCGGTGAATACAATACTTCCTTCGGGAGGGAATAAACTCGCCTGCCGTGGTCAGGTTTCGAACCTCCCGCTCGCCAGCGGGCCGTCGAAAGCTCGTTTATCGTGCGGTTCATTCAACAGCCAACCACGTGAGGGCTTTGATTATGGACGACACTGCATGCGCCTGTGGCGCCACAAATACTCTTCAGAATGAAATTGACGACGTGAACTTTGCTGTTTCTGATCTTCAGAACCTAGCTTATATGCAGCATCTGGTGCTGAGCGAGCGGATGAAGAACAGCAGTGAACGTGACGTTCTCTTCACTTTGCACCATGCATTATCTGACCGCCTAGAGGCACTGAATAAGACCTGCGGAATTTTGACTGATGCGTTGTCTGGCACGTCCTTCCCTAAAGGATTTTCCGGTCACGCGACACGCAGCGTCGCCTCTCCAACATTGGTCAATTCTAAAACTGTGTCTCTTGATTAGATCACTGTGAACGGCACTCCAAGGGCTGGCCTCGACCACCCTTGCGCAGCCCTTCATGAGTGTCCTGCTGGTCTGCGGCCGGGCGAAGTGTGCCCGCAGGCCAGCATCTTCGTGTGTGTTTTTTGATGCGTTGATGGGGATTGGATTTAGGGCATGTTCTTTGTGGGATGTGCTCTGTTAACCCGTAAACTCAAGGGGTTATGGGTCCCGGCTCGGGGGCCGGGATGACGTCATAGAGGGTGCATTTTCTGAATGGAATCACTCAGTCCCACGATTTATCCTCTGCCGTCATGCCGGACGAGCGGAGCGGTGATCCGGTATCCAGAGCCCAGGTGTTTGTCGAAATTTCCCAAATACATTGAGTATTGGCGCATCAGCTATGGGGGAGGTTGGCTGAGGTGGCCCGCACAATTTGGCGGGCCTGTCCTGTTTTTAAATTAGTTTGCGCTGTTGGCGATGGCGCGTTCGGCGTCATCGAGGCCTTGAGGCGTTCCAACGTGCAGCCAAAGGCCATCGCCTTCGACACCGAAGAGGCGGCCATTCTCAATCGCTTTGTCGAACAGCAGATTGAGGGAGAATGGGCCTTCCGGCGTATCCTTGAACAGCCGTGGATGGATCATCGCGGTACCGGAGTAGATGAAAGGTGCCACTGAACGCTCATCGCGGCGTTCCAGCTTGCCTTCATCGTCCATCAGGAAGTCGCCTTTGCCGTCATAACCAACCGCATTGACGGCTGGTGCAAGCAGCATCAGCATATCCATCTGACGGTCATCCCAGGTTTCTACGAGGAGATCCAGGTTCGGCTTTACCCCTTCCAGCCAGAAGCTGTCGGAGTTTTTCAGGATGAACGGATCGGTGCCCAGAATTGGCAGGGCTTTTTTAATGCCGCCGCCGGTATCCAGAAGCTCTTCGCGTTCATCTGAGATCTTAACATCCAAGCCTTCAAACCTGCGGGCATGGGCCTCTACAAGGTCTGCAAGATAGTGCACGTTGACAACGCAGGTTTCGAGGCCAGCATCCTTCAAACGTGTTGCTGCGCGCGCGAACATTGACTTACCGTCCACCTCGATGAGAGGTTTTGGGGTTGTCGCCGTCAGGGGCCGCATACGTTTACCCAGCCCTGCGGACAAAACCATTGCCGATTTGGGGTGGAAGGAAATTTCTTTAGGCATCTCGTTGTCTCTGTCGTTTTGTTCTCTTGTTTCAGTCGTCACTTTGGCTCGTCTCATTTGACGAGAGTATGACAGTGAACATGGGTTTGAGTTTAACTTCCCCTAATTGTGCAAAGCACTGCCGCACGTAATTGCGGATGCGAGGAAGCATCTCCATGTATTTAGGTTTTCCGAGCTGCTTATCAAGACGTACAAACGCGCCAAGGATTTTGGCATTGCGCTGCAACGCCAACACAGCAACAGCATTCCGAAACGCCATTTCATCAAAAATGGGTTTATGTTTTCTTGCCAAGTCGCAATATCGCTGCAGCAAATGCTCCTGCAGGTCGGCTGGCATGTCCACGCGTGCATCGTACACGAGCGAGGCAACATCATAGGCCGCAGGCCCAACCATCGCATCTTGGTAGTCAATAAGACCCAGCTTATTGAGGCCTGATGCTTCTGGCAACCACATGATATTTGGGCTGTGGTAATCTCGTAAAAGCAGTGTCGGTTCACTCTGGAGGACTGGCTCCAGCAGCTCTCGCCACGCTTCAACGTAGTCGCGGCCTTGCTGTTCAGTTGCAGGCTCTCCACTGGCGTAAGGCAGATACCATTGGAGGTAGAGGTCAGCTTCCGTGATCAGTACTTCGAAATCACAGGGTTTCAGCTGATGGGGTTTGCCATCAGCCTGCAGCTCTGTTTGCCAGTTGCAGCTGTGGAGCCGGGCGATATCATCAATGGCCAGCTCGTAGCGCTCTTTGACCGCCTCACCGTTTTCGGTGATGATCTGGTCGCCGAAATCCTCCAGCAGCGCCAATCCGTTTTCAGGGTCGGCGGCCAGTCGTTTTGGTACGCGGAACCCATGATCCGCCAAGGCGTTACTGAGCGCGAAGAAGGCAGTAACGTCCCTGGCGCGATGTACGGTTTCGCCGTAGGTTTTGCCAGTGGGCAGACGCGGCTCTGGCCCAGTTGGCGGACTATCCATAAAGACGACTGTCTCACCGTTTTTGTGAAGACGAAAATAGGTCCGCATAGAGGCATCGCCCTGCACGTGCTCACGCTCGGCATCAATCCAGCCGGATTTTTGCAGCAGAGCGCGGCGGGCGGCGAGGCGATCAAGACGGTTTTGCCAGCTTTCGCAGTTGGCTGTGAGGGTGATCTCGCGGGTGTCTGGCTCGGTGCCTTCTGTCAGCTTCAGGTCCAGCGCTTCTGGCCAGTAGGAGGGATCTCCCATCTCTGGCCATTCAATCAACGCGACGCCGGTTTCCAGATATTCGTCGAGCCCGAGCTCTTCCAACTCCTCCGGCTCTTCAATGCGATAGAGGTCGAGATGGGCGACAGACATTCTCGGCAGGTCGTAGGTTTGAACGAGTGTGAAGGTGGGGCTTGGGACTTCCAGATGAGGGTCAGCTGCCAGATGGCGCAGCAGTGCTCTGCTCAAGGTGGATTTGCCCGTGCCCAGATCACCGGAAAGAGCAAGTACGTCTCCCTCTTTCAGCAGCTCAGCCAAATCCGCAGCAAAGAGCTCAGTTGCTCTCTGATTGTCGAGAAGTACCTTCATACAATTCGCCTCAAGAGCAGCTGCACATAGTCGCGCTCACGCAGAATGCTCTAATCTATACTTTCCAAGCGTACCCTCCAAGAAAGACTGAACTTACTTACCAAGGATACGTACCAATCTATTAGAGCAGGCCGCGTTCATTTAACGACACACGACGCACCCGGAATTCTTCAAGAGTAAGCACTTGCCAAAACCAGCAAGGGAACTCAAGCCCCAGAGGCATTTATCTGACCGAAAACTGAAAGATGAGTTATTCCGCCGCTTCCAGCGAATGGACATGCGGCTCAAGCGGGAAGGTGCAATCCACTGTGGTGCCCTGCCCTTCGGCGGAGGAAATATCGACTGTACCGCCGTGCAGCTCGACAAAGCTCTTCACGATCGAGAGGCCAAGGCCAACGCCCTGACGGTTTCCACCTGCACCCCGGCCTACAAAGCGCGAGAAGACCTGGTCCAGCATCTCCTGAGGGATGCCTGCTCCATGATCTTTGATGCGGAAGCGGATTTCGTTTTCCTCACGCTGACAGCTGATGTCTACCAAGCCGCCCTTGTCGGAGTAGCTGATCGCGTTGGACAGCAGGTTGAAGAGAACCTGACGCAGTCGCCGTTCATCTGCTTTGAGATGGCCTATGCCCTCAGGCATGTGGGTGCGGAGCGTGATGTCGGATTCGACCAGACGATCTTTCAGACCCTCGACAGCTTCAGATACCGTCTGCGCAACATCGACCTCGGAGATTTCGAGCTCCATGATGCCGGCATCAACGGTTGCCAGATCAAGGATGTCGTTGATGATGTGCAGCAGAGCAGACGAAGAGGACAGGATGTAGTCGGTGTACTCTTCCTGCTTCGGAGACAAATCACCAAACTTGGCATCACCCAACAACTGCGCAAAGCCGATGATGGTGGTCAGCGGAGATCGCAGCTCGTAGGACACGTGTTGAATAAAGGCGTTCTTGAGCTGATCGGCTTCCTGAAGCGCATCATTGGTGGCGTGGAGGGCACGTTCCACGTTGACCGTATCAGTGACGTTTACGAAGGTGAGCAGCGTGCCACCATCTGGCAGCGGTACAGTGACATAGTCGATGACAGACCCGTCGATCCGCTCCATGCGACCAGAGACGCTGGTGCGGTTGTCGGACAGGCCTGTTACGCCACGGGCGAGCTCTTGCCAACGGTCGGATTCGCCCATCAGCTCCTTGCAGGTGTCCAGCAGGTCGTTGACATGCGGATCACCTTCGAGGAACTCCTGAGACAGGCCCCAGACCTCGGCAAAGGCCGGGTTGGACAGGCGCATGCGTCCGTTGGAGCCGAACACGGCGACAGCTTCTGTCAGGTGGTCGAGCGTTTCCCGCTGTACCCGGGTCAGTGCGTTGAAGCGGCTTTCCAGATCCAGCTGCTCGGTCACGTTCTCGTAGAAGTACGTCACACCACCTTGCGGATGCGGGCTGGCGATCACGCGGAGTGTCCGTCCATCTGGCAAATGCCACCAATACGCCTGTGCATCCAAGGCGTGGTAGCATTCCAGATGCTTGGTTCTCCAACCACGATAGTCAGCTTGCTCTGGCAGTTTACGAGCTGCGCGCAGGGCGTCGAGCAGCTCGCCTTCTTCCGGCTTGGTCTCCAGGAAGCTCTGATCGATATCCCATAGGGAGCGATAGGCTGCATTGTAGAACTGGAGACGATGATCAGCACCAAACACGGCCACAGGTGTTTGAAGCTGATCGAGTGTGCGCGTATGGGACTCGAGTGTGCGGCGAAGCTGTCCCTGTACACGTTCAAGCTCGGAAATATCCTGAGCAAGACCGGCATTGCCATGCTCAGAATTCACATCAGTCAGCTCAAAGACGCGCCGTTCGCCAGCTGCCACAACTGGCATTGGCGAATGATAGACACCGTCGGTCTGGCGCATCATGTTGAGTTTGTTGCGGCCTTTGGCTTCCAGCAGCTCAATCTGACTTTCAACCACAGTACGGGTGCTTTCGGCCTCGACTGCATCCACATAAGCTGAGTTGACCCAGACGAGCTGGCCATGGTTGTCGCGCTGCCATGCAGGCCCCGGCAGCGCGTCGAGCAAGCTGTGAAGCGAGGAGATCTGCTCACGCAGTTCCTTGTTTTGCTCAGCAAGGCGGGCACTGAGTTGGCGGTCTCCGGTCAGATCTCGCAGGCGCAGGACTGCCAGTCCACCTGCTGTATGGCCGGATGCTTCCAGATAGACCCCATCGGTGGTCGTTAAGGTTAACCGGAAGACTTCGCCGTGGCCGCGCAAATGCTCAAGAAAAGCGCGCATGGCCTCGGCTGATTTGACGTCCAACCATGTCTCGAACTCAACGAGCTGCGCAAGGCCGCCTGCGAGTTCCAGATTTTCCGGTAAATGTCCGGCAACACCGGGATGCTTGGCTTCACCATCCCAGACTAATAGGAGACTGTCTTCTGTTTCCAGCAAGCTCTCGAGGCGGTCAATGCGCGCCATCGCATCGGCTCGGTCCTGACGCAGTTGCAGGATGGACAGAGAGTCATTCCTGCGGATGCGGACAAGCACGACGGAAGCTGCGACTGCGTACAAGGCGATGCCAGCCGTTGCCGCAACCCAGACAACCTTGAAAGCGTCAACTGAACTACCTGAAAGAGCTGGCAAAATATCCATAGCCTGAGAGAAACCAGCAGCACCCAGAAGAGCAAACACAGCAACGCCCATCAGGTTTAGCACGAGCCTAAACCTTCTACGCCACAGCACGTTAACACGTGCGTGTTTATGCCAGAATGCTGGCATGTTGTGCCCCTTTCTTCGCCGCCTCAGATTCGCATCACACGCCGCATTGGTGTCACGAATCGCGAATAAGTCGCTCAACTGCCTAACTTAACGACTGATTCGATAATCAACATAACCTGATTGATTTTTGGGAAGAAGAGGGTCTTTACAAAAAGTAAACAAATCCTGTGGGCGAAATAATCATCCACCACAATCTGTAGTAAGCTCAACAAGCATACCCCCAATATATTGAAAGTGTGCTTGTTGAGCCTAGTAGAATTCATGGAGCTGTTACCGCTAAGTCCCTTAGCGGTAACAGCAATTACAAAGGGCGCTTATCAGTACTTGTAGTGCTCGGCCTTGTATGGGCCGGTTTTGTCGAGGCCAAGGTAGTTGGCCTGATCGTCCGTCAGTTCAGACAGAGTTGCACCGAGTTTCTTAAGATGTAGACGCGCAACCTTCTCATCCAGATGCTTAGGCAGCACGTAGACTTCGTTTTTGTAGTCGTCGCCTTTGGTGTGCAGCTCAATCTGCGCCAGAACCTGGTTGGTGAAGCTGGCGGACATCACGAAGGATGGATGACCCGTTGCATTGCCGAGATTTACCAGACGACCTTCGGAGAGAAGGATCAGGCGCTTGCCATCCGGATATTCGATCAGGTCAACCTGTGGCTTCACATTGCGCCATTTGTAGTTACGCAGTGCAGCAACCTGAATCTCATTATCGAAGTGACCGATGTTACAGACGATCGCCATGTCTTTCATGTCGCGCATGTGGTCAGCTGTGATGACGTCTTTGTTGCCGGTGGTGGTGACGAAGATATCGCCTTCACCGATGGCCTGCTCCATCGTCTTCACTTCGTAGCCATCCATGGCAGCCTGAAGCGCGCAGATCGGATCGATTTCAGTCACGATCACACGGGCACCAGCCCCTTCCAGAGACTGTGCAGAGCCTTTACCAACATCGCCGTAACCAGCGACAACAGCAACTTTACCAGCCATCATTACGTCAGTACCACGGCGGATACCGTCTACAAGAGACTCACGACAGCCATAGCGGTTGTCGAACTTAGACTTCGTGACAGAGTCGTTCACGTTAATTGCGGGGAACGGCAGGTCACCCTTCCTCTGCATTTCGTAAAGGCGCATAACACCTGTGGTCGTCTCTTCGGAGACGCCCTGAATATTGCCCTTAACTTTGGAGTAGAAGCCTGGGTCTTTCTCGAGGCGACGCTTTATCGTTGCAAAGAGAGCCGTTTCTTCTTCGTTGGACGGGTTGTCGAGGACAGATGGGTCTTTCTCAGCTTTCGCGCCAAGAAGAATCATCAGAGTTGCGTCGCCGCCATCATCCAGAATGAGGTTTGCGGTTTGGCCGTCGCCCCAATCGAAGATTTTGTCCGCATAGGTCCAGTATTCATCAAGGGTTTCTCCTTTTTCAGCGAACACCGGAATACCAGCTGCTGCGATTGCAGCTGCAGCCTGATCCTGCGTGGAGAAGATGTTACAAGATGCCCAGCGAACTTCTGCGCCCAACTCAATGAGGGTCTCAATCAGAACCGCTGTCTGGATGGTCATGTGCAGGGAACCAGCGATGCGCGCGCCTTTGAGAGGCTTGCTTGCACCAAATTCCTCACGACAAGCCATCAGGCCCGGCATCTCGGTTTCGGCAATTTCAATTTCAGTACGACCCCACTCTGCAAGTGAGATGTCTTTGACGTAGTAATCGTTAGACGCTGTCATTAAATCTTCCTGAATGCCCGGGCCCATAGTCCCCTCCCGCATGATTGATGATCGTTCGCAAAATGAGCGCTCACTGCATGCTGTTATACATCACAGAGAAGTCAGAAAGCAATAAAGATATAAAGGTTTCTTTATATCAATCTAAAATGCAAACAAACGGAAGCGCACAGAATGCTTTATATGCGTCTGGGTAGATAAGGCTCTAGAATTTCTAGGATATTTTCAGGGAAGACTGTCAAAGATGTTGTCTCGAGTTCTTTCCGCGTCCACCAGCGATGCTCTCTCATTACCTGAGTTTCTATCTCTGTGTGGTTGGAATAGTCGATTTTCGAGTCGGAAACGGTGAGAAAGAAAAAATGTTCTTCAGCATCTACCATCTCACCGGATGGTGTCTGAAAAACCGCTCTTCTGACGTGGATCACCTCACCGACAGGTTCGGTGATTCCGGTTTCTTCCAGAAGTTCGCGGCGGGCGGCTTCTTCAAAGCTCTCACCCCGCTCAATACCACCGCCAACGGTGGCCCAATAGTCCTGGCCTTTGAGAGGGCCTTTGTCGAACTTGAAATTGAAGAGGAGAATTCGGTCTTGAGGATCAACCACCAACAAACGGGAAGCTGGGCGCTTTTTCATCAGATCCTCTAGGAGCTTGACTTATTTAGTCTCTTTCACCGAAACCATCTTCCACCAGATGCGCAATCGCGGAGATGGCTTCTTCTTTCTGATTGCCGGTTACGACAACGTGGATCGAGCAGCCTGTGCTGGCTGCAAGCATCATCAATCCCATGATGGAGGTTCCACCAACAGTTTGGCCGTCTTTGGAAACTTTTACATGGGCATCAAAAGTCTCAACCAGCTTGACCAGCTTAGCTGAGGCGCGCGCGTGCAAACCACGGGTGTTCACGATGGTCAGATCGCGAGCTAACACTGTGCATTCATCCATATTTTCTTAGCCTTGCCCGGACAGGACCTGCGAAGCTACGGAGATATACTTCTGTCCTGCACTGCGGGCTTCTTCTACCGCTTCGGCGAGCGATTTTTCATTTCGAACGCTTGCCAGTTTTATGAGCATCGGCAGGTTTACACCAGCTACGACCTCAACGCTACCACCATCCATCACAGAAATAGCGAGATTAGAAGGCGTACCGCCAAACATGTCGGTAAGAAGGACAACGCCAGAGCCGTCGTTGACAGCTTCAACGGAACGCAGGATGTCCTGACGACGTTGTTCCATATCGTCATCTGGGCCGATGCTAATGGTTGCTACCCGGTCCTGTGGACCTACAACATGCTCAAGAGCCGATTTGAACTCTTCTGCCAACCGACCATGGGTGACAAGAACTAGACCAATCATATATTTCCCGCGAACTAACAGAGTGTCTACTCTTAGGTTATTCCAATCCTACTTTGTTGAAGGACACGCTGCAGTGCAAGAAAAATCAGCATGCTCATACACAGAGGGCTAATAGTTGTGCACTGGATTAGTAAAAATAAGTGCATTCGCGAGCCGAAGAGCGGCTAAATGATCTTCTTTAGGTACTTGTTGTCGAATTAATTTGACTGAGCAAAGTTCACAGGTCTGCGCCTGCTCCTCCGGCAATCTATCGATTTCCTCTCGGGCTTCCAGATCCAGAACCATATGGATTACTGCAGTATCGAGGTAAGGAACATCGACAACGCCATAGCCTCGCAGCTCGGCCTTTCCCTTAATTGGATTTGGGCAAGACCCTATTAAGCGACTATTTTTCTCAGCAATGTAGACACGATCATCAGCAACGAGGGCTGCAAAACTGCCTTTAAGATGCGCGCGCTGTATCAATTCCAGCGCCAGCGCTGATTTGCCGGTTCCAGAGGGACCGCGGATCAGAATGCCTTTCGTGCCAACCACCAGACAGGTCGCGTGTATCGCCTGACCTTCTGCTGCCTGTACACTTTGCTTCTGATCCAGTGTCGTCATGAGGTTGTTTTGGCCCTCAGTTTGATCACGAACCGGGCACCAAGCACTTTCGGCTCTTGCCCCTCTTCCTCAGAGGTTCGGTTCATGACCGAGATTTCACCCCGGTGTGCTTCGATAATCTGCCGGCAGATCGAGAGACCCAAGCCGGAGTTGTTTCCGAAGCCCTCATATTCCGGTCTATCCGTATAGAAGCGCTCAAAGACGCGTTCGCGGAGTTCTTCTTTGATACCAGGACCAGAATCTTCGACCCAGATGATAATCTGGTTGCTCTTGCGCTTGGCCGTAACTGTAACAGGAGTTCCTTCTGGTGCAAATGAGCGCGCATTGTCGATCAGGTTATTGATGACCTGACCGAGACGCTGGTCATTGCCGTGCATCTGGAAATTCTTGTCAGTCTTGGATGGCTCAAACTTCAAATCGACATGGGCGATATCATCACAAGCGCGTTCATTGGCAATGGATACGACAGCCTGCAACAGCGTTGCCATATCAACATCGTGAGATTCTGCACGAGACATTTCCGCATCAATCCGCGATGCTTCAGAGATGTCCGTGATCAGACGATCAAGACGTTTTACATCATGCTGGATGACTTCAAGCAGGCGTTCGCGTGATCGCTCGTTCTTCGCCAAAGGCAGTGTTTCAACGGCACTTCGAAGGGATGTCAGCGGGTTTTTCAGTTCATGCGCCACATCTGCAGCGAAGCTCTCAATCGCATCCATACGGCCATACAGAGCCTTGGTCATATTCCTCAGCGCACGCGCCAGATGACCAATCTCATCGTAACGATCTTCAAACTCAGGGATTTCTTCCCGGGTGTTGATCGCAGACTGCACTTTTTGCGCCGCTTCAGACAAGCGGCGAACTGGCCCTGCGATGGTGCCGGCTAGCAGTACAGACAGGATCATCACCACAACAGCAGCAACGAGGAAGATCTTCAGGATCGCATTGCGCTCTGCGGCAACGATATCATCAATGTCTCCGCCCTGTGTCGACAGGAGCAGTGAACCTAGAACACCTCGGAAACGTTGAATTGGCACTGCAACGGCGACAACCATTTCGCCTTTTGCGCCAACACGTACAACGGATGCAGGGGAACCAGCCAGAGCGGCCTCGACCTCAGGGTATTCGCGCCCTTCCGTCCGTCCGACTTCTTTATATGGCGGGTACTCACCACGGCGGATCCAGAGTTTCAGCTCCTCCCACATTTTCTGGAAGAAGGGATCCTTGCTTTCGTCCGGCGGTGGCAGGTCAAAGCGGAAAATTTGATTTTGGGCATGGAGCTGGCGTGAATCCAGCATCAACATACCTTCTGGATCGTAGATTCGGGCCCGTGTTTTGGTGGGCGATATCAATCGCCGGAGTATCGGCCCGACAATCTCAGGATTGATTGGGAAGTCCAGACTTCCCAGCGTTGAGCGAGCACTGGTTGACTCTCCGGCTTCCAGCCGCAGCAGCATCTCCGGATCAACCATAAGAGAATCGCCATCGCTCGTGGTGGACGCCGCAATGGCGCCTGCAATGATCTCGCCCTGAACCAGCAAGGACTGAACGCGTGCATCGATCAGACCGGCTTGAAACTGGTTCAAGTACAGAATGGAGATCACCATCGCCAGAAGACCGACGAGGTTGAGCACCAGAATGCGGCGGGTCAAAGAAGAAAAGGCATAGATACCGGCGAGCGAAATCCAGCGCGTAAAGACGCGTTGGCGCACTTGCCTGCGCCCCAACCAACGGAACGCACCTGTATGTTGCGGGTCAAGAGTGTCAGAAGCGTCGTCTGCTTCGATGTCTTCCCGCTTTTGTTCTTCTTTATTTTCCGACATTCGCTCTTATCGAATTCTCAGGAACGGGTGTTCTCAGGCTTTTCCAACCTTCATACAGCCCAACATGGGCTGCTTCAGATTAGTTCTCGCGGAAGCGATAACCTACACCGTAGAGTGTTTCGATCATATCAAAGTCATCATCAACCACTTTGAACTTCTTGCGAAGGCGCTTGATATGGCTATCGATGGTGCGATCGTCAACATAGACCTGATCATCGTAGGCAGCATCCATGAGCGCATTACGGCTTTTCACAACGCCCGGACGCTGAGCGAGAGCAAAGAGAATTAGAAATTCTGTCACTGTCAGAGTGACCGGCTTTGCAAGCCATGTGCAGGTATGACGCTCTTTGTCCATGACAAGGTTGCCACGTTCCAGCAGTTTGGAGGTCTCAGTCGCAGCACTTGCAGCATCTCGTGGTGCAGCACGGCGCAGAACGGCCTTCACACGCTCAACCAACAGACGTTGGGAGAATGGCTTGCGGATAAAGTCGTCAGCGCCCATTTTGAGGCCAAACAACTCATCAATCTCATCGTCTTTGGACGTAAGGAAGATCACAGGCAAGTCGGACATCTGGCGAAAACGGCGCAGAAGTTCCATTCCATCCATACGCGGCATCTTGATATCAAAGATGGCAAGATCCGGCGGGTCGGCCTGGAGCCCTTCCAGTGCGACTGTTCCGTCTGTATAGGTCTGGACCCGATATCCTTCGGCCTCCAAAGCTATTGAGACGGATGTCAAAATGTTACGGTCGTCATCGACCAGAGCAATCGTTGGCATATCAGAGACCTTATTCCTCTCTTGCACGTTTCGCTACTTAGTTGGGATTTGAGATTAACTTGCGCGATCCCTAACCTCGAAATAAGGCAAAACCCTGTTTTAGCAAGATACTCGGAAAAATTCCTTATTTAGCGCTACTTTTGACAAGGTTTCGCCTGCCAAGTGCCACGTGTTCTTCATGAAGTGTATCGTTAAACGCTTAAAAGTGAAAACCAAGTTTGTGTAGAGTTTATTTTTATAAGCAAAATAAATCTATGCCAGCAAAAGGTCGTATTTCAATCGGTTTAATAGAAAAACGCAGGATTTCTGGTCTTGCTTTTGTAAGCATGACTGCCCCATCCAAGGGGCGTTATCGCTAAATTCACTGGCACAGTGCCATTGAATGACGCAAGCTAAATAGTGAGCCGATTAAGGACTACTGAACATGAACGAGTTCGGACTACGGAATTCCGCGTTTGGGTGTGACACCTTCGGACTGAAGGGCCTCAACAGTGTGTACTGGAACCTGACCGAAGCTGAACTTTATGAGCATGCTATCAGGAACGGTGAAGCACAGATCGCCGCTGGCGGTGCTCTTTGTGCCGAAACAGGTGCTCACACAGGACGCTCTCCAAAAGACAAGTTTGTTGTTCGTGATACCAAGACCGAAGATACGATCTGGTGGGACAACAGTGGCGCGATGAGCCCGGAGAACTTCAATGTTCTTTTGCAAGACATGCTGGCCCACGCTGAAGGCATGGACCTGTATGTGCAGGACCTTTATGGAGGCGCTGACCCTGCGCATCAGCTGAACGTTCGCGTTTATAACGAGCTGGCATGGCATAACCACTTTATTCGCAACATGCTGCTTCGCCCGTCCCGCGAAGAGCTGAAAAGCTTTGAATCAGAGATGACCATCATCGATCTGCCAAGCTTCAAGGCTGACCCAGAGCGTCATGGTTGCCGGAGCGAGACGGTTATTGCTTGTGATCTGACCAACAAGATCGTTCTGATCGCCGGTACTGCCTACGCCGGTGAAATGAAGAAGTCTGTCTTCTCCATGTTGAACTACATGTTGCCAGAAGACGGTGTGATGCCAATGCATTGCTCCGCGAATGTTGGCGATAACGACGATGCTGCTGTTTTCTTCGGCCTGTCCGGCACCGGCAAGACCACGCTTTCCGCTGATCCAGCCCGTACGCTGATCGGTGACGATGAGCACGGTTGGGGGCCAGAAGGCATCTTCAACTTTGAAGGTGGCTGCTACGCAAAAACCATTCGCCTTTCTGCAGAAGCCGAGCCAGAGATTTTTGCGACCACGCAGCGCTTCGGCACCATTCTTGAGAATGTTGTGCTGGATGAGGCTCGTGTTCCAGACTTTGACGATGGTTCCAAAACGGAAAACACGCGCTGCTCCTACCCTATTCACTTCATTCCGAATGCAAGTGAAAGTGGCCGCGCGCCAAACCCTAAGAACATCATCATGCTGACGGCTGATGCGTTTGGTGTTTTGCCTCCAATCGCAAAGCTCAGTGATGCTCAGGCGATGTACCACTTCCTTTCCGGTTATACCGCGAAAGTTGCTGGCACAGAGCGTGGGGTCACTGAACCGCAGGCGACATTCTCCACCTGCTTTGGTGCACCGTTCATGCCGCGTCATCCATCAGAATATGGTGCGTTGCTGAAAGATCTGATCCGTGAGCACAGCGTGGATTGCTGGCTGGTGAATACCGGTTGGACCGGTGGTGCGTATGGTGTTGGTCACCGTATGCCAATCAAAGAAACCCGTGCCCTGCTTCGTGCTGCATTGGACGGTTCTTTGAACACCGCTGAATTCCGCAAGGATGAGAACTTCGGCTTTATGGTTCCTGTTGCGGTGCCAGGTGTTGATACCAGTATCCTTGATCCACGGAGCACCTGGAGCAATCCGGCTGAGTATGACGTGCAGGCGAGCAAGCTTGTCGACATGTTCGCTGCAAACTTCCAAATCTTCCAGGATCACGTTGATGATCTGGTCCTTCATGCAGGCCCGATCACCAAAATTGCTGCTGAATAGTAATCATCAGTCCCCCGAAGAGAGCGCTGGAGCGAAAGCCCCGGCGCTTTTTTGTTTTACTGAACACTGTTCTGTTGTTGCATCCCCTTGAACAAGCAGGCTAGGCTCCTCATTCTATTAGGGCATCGTCCTACGCGAGATCTCTCAGGTTTTTCGCATAGGAGGACGCTTAGGGACCCTGTTTATTTGCGAGCCTGTCATGTCTGTTTCCACTTTGCCTCAAGAGCTTTCCAAAAACCTCGACGTCCTTGGTGTTGCTGAGCGCTGGCAATCAGAAGGGCGCAGACTGGTGCTGGCGACGGTGATTGAGACGTGGGGTTCAGCGCCGCGCCCTGTTGGTAGCCATCTCATTATTGATGAGAGTGGAGAGTTCGAGGGATCAGTGTCCGGCGGCTGTGTGGAAGGCGCTGTGGTTGCTGAGGCCATGGATGTGCTGGAAGATGGCAAAGCGCGAAAGATTGAGTTTGGTGTCGCTGATGAAACTGCGTGGCGCGTTGGCCTTTCCTGTGGTGGCAAGATTGGCGTTTATCTGGAGCCTCTGACATCAGAGGCGGATCACGGACATGTTCGCTTGCTGAACACTTCCAGAGCTGCACGCCAACCTGCAGCGCTGCTCACTAATCTGGCAACCGGTCTGTCCTCTGTGATGCTTTATGGAGATGATGCAGAGGATGGTGCCATTGCCGCTGCTTTTGAAAACGGTGTTCGCAGTGGCAAATCTGGGCGAGTACAGGCGCAAGACGGCGAAGAGTACTTCCTGAGTATGCAGGTTCCGGCCACGCGGATTGTGGTGGTGGGCGCTGTTCACATTACACAGGCGCTGGTTCCAATTGCACAAACGGCAGGGTTTGACATTACGATAGTCGATCCACGCACTGCGTTTGCCTCTGAAGAGCGCTTCCCCGAGGTGCCGTTGCTGGCTGAATGGCCGCAAGATGTGATGGCGCAGTTGAAGCTTGATCCTTTCACCGCCGTTGCTGCGGTGACCCACGACCCGAAAATTGATGATGTGCCGCTGATGGAAGCGCTGAAAGCGGGCTGCTTTTATGTCGGCGCGTTAGGAAGCCGCAAGACACATGCAAAGCGCTGTGAGCGCTTTCTCGCGGCTGGCATGAGCGAAGAGGACCTTGCCCGTATCAAAGCGCCAATCGGTCTTGATATTGGCGCTGCTAACCCAGCCGAGATTGCGGTGGCCGTGCTCGCAGAGATCATTGTGACCTTGCGTGGGACCAAGGCAAACCAGAAGAAGGCGGGCTGACGTGAAATTTGGAAGCAGATCAGCCGCAGAGAGTGCAGGATGTTACCTTGCCCACTCCATCAAACATAATGGCCTCTCCCTCTCCAAAGGACATCAGCTCAGTAATGCGGATGTGAACCAGTTGATTGCAGCAGGGTTTGCGGAGGTTATTGTTGCGCAAGTTGAGGCAACTGATTTGCACGAAGATGACGCTGCTGCTTTGTTGGCCAACCGTGCTTGCGGCACAGCTGTTTCTGCTTCTACCCCCTTTACAGGACGGTCCAACCTTTATGCCTCGCAAAGCGGGATTTTGCAGGTAGATGCTGAGAAAGTGACAGAAGCTAATCTGATTGATCCGGCCATCACGTTTGCCTGCTTGCCTCCGTTCACAGAAGTTCGCGAAGGGCGCATGCTTGCGACTGCGAAGATTATTCCGTTGGCTGTTGATCAGAAGCTGGCGCAGAGCGCTGCGAACAAGATTTCCGAGGCTATCTCTGTGGCTGCTTATGCGCCGAAATCGGTTGCGGTCATTTCCACGACGCTTCCGCATCTGAAAGAGACAGTTATTGCGAAGAGCCTTCGTGTTTTGCAGGAGCGGTTGGACATTGCAGCAAGTACGATTGCTGCGGATGTGCGCGTGCCCCACGAAGAAGAGGCTCTCACGAATGCGCTTGGCACAGAGCAAGTGCAGGATGCTGATCTGATTGTTGTGTTTGGTGCTTCAGCCGTGGTGGATCAAGGGGATGTTATTCCTGCTGCCCTCCAAGCAGCTGGTGGGGAGCTCATCCATTTTGGGATGCCGGTTGATCCGGGCAACCTGCTCGTACTTGGGGAGCTGAATGGCATCCCAGTTATTGGTGCGCCAGGATGTGCGCGTAGTCCGCAAGAGAACGGGTTTGATTGGATCCTGCAGCGCTTGCTGGCCAATATCCGCGTTACCAGCAGAGACATCATGTCGATGGGGGTTGGCGGGCTTTTGAAAGAAATCCATAGTCGTCCTCAACCCCGAGACCATCCTCTCTCTGAGGAGGCTGACAAAGCCACCTGCAGCGGCATTCTACTTGCGGCAGGTAACTCCTCTCGCATGGGGGACCACAACAAACTGCTGGCGCTTATTGATGGGAAGCCTGTCGTCCGCCTCGTTGCCGAGCATGCGCTTGCGAGTGAGTTGAATGAGCTCATTGTCGTCACAGGCGCGATGGCCTCTAAGGTGGAAGAGGCGCTTTCCGGGTTGCCGATCCGGTTCAGACATAATGCTGAGTACGATGAAGGCATTTCATCCTCCGTCAAAAAAGGAATCGAGAGCGTCAACGAGCAATCACAGGCTGCTCTCATTCTGCTCGGTGACATGCCTTTCGTATCCACGGATGACATCAACAAGCTTTTAAAGAATCACGATTCCATGCAGGATCAGCTGATCGGCGTCTCTACAACGCATGGCAAACGAGGCAATCCAGTGCTTTGGGATCGTGCGTTTTTTGATGATCTCCTTAGTCTGCGAGGTGATATTGGCGGCAAACCAATCATTCAGCAGAATCCTTCGGTAGTTTACACCGTGGAGCTTGGAGAAGCGGCGCGACGTGATTTGGATGATCCCGAAGCACTTCACAATGCCGGTGGTGTGCTGGGAAGGCACTCTGAAAAACCATAATTCGCCACAATTGATGAATCAATTTGGTGCAGTAACCACAACAATTCAGCAGAATTCACGTGGTGGTTAATATTGGTGCATACACATCCACTCTGTTATCTATTTGTTTTACTTGCACAATTGAAAATCAGAAAAATATTTTATCCAGATTTTCTTGTGTAAGCATTTTTACACAGCTAAAAATATCTGGCATTTTGGAAAGGGGAGAGATAATCTTTTTCCCGTCCGGTAAATTTGTTTGCTTTTAATGTAGCAAAAGAAAATTCCGGTGATCCCATAATCAAAAATGGTTCCAACGATCCAACGGCGAGCATGGTATTCACGCTCCTCCCGCGTGCATGCAAGTGTTGATCGACTGGCTCCAAAGAACAAGGGTAGGTAAATGAAAGCACCAGTTATGCCTAAGGCGGGCCAGTGTAAGTGGACTGAAGGTGACAGCGGGAGCTATACATTCCCTTGCAAGAACCGCGCTGAAAATGGCTCTTATTGCGACCACCATCGCACGATTGTTTACGAGACACCTGAGCAGCGCAAAGCGCGTGCTGAGGAAATGCGCGCTGCAAACGCAGCAGCAAATAAAAAGAGACTTGCAGCCTAATCGACTGGGCTGCTCGTTCATCCTGCGCTCTTTTCTCCCGCTAACGGTTTAAAGAGCCTGCTTTCTGCATAGGCAGATACAAAAAAGCCTCGGCACTGCCGAGGCTTTTGTTTTTCTTGGCATCGAAGTGCAATCAGGAAGCTTTGATAGCTGCCTGCAGCTCTTGCAGCTGGGAAAGTACCAGCCGTGCAGCCTGACGTGCATCTTCGTCCTTAGCATCAGCTACATCTTCACTCGCATCTTGAATCTGCTGTGCGATGTAACCTGCATCAAGATCGGCCATCGGGATCGCCTGTTCCGCCAGAACAGTCATGCCAGACGCGGAAACGTCAGCAAAACCACCCCGCACGAAGTATTCGTGCTTGGAACCATCTTCGCTGAGCGCTTTAACAACACCCGGACGCATGGTTGACAAGAACGGCGAGTGACCAGCGCCAACACCAAATTCACCTTCAGTGCCTGGCACGATTACATCAGTAACCTTTGCCGAGAGCAGAAGGCGCTCTGGTGAAACCAGCTCAAACTGAAATGCTTCAGCCATTTAGCTCATCCTCTATCCGTTTCTAAGAGTGACGCCAAAAGCGTCACCCAAAGAAGTCACCGGTTCAAAAGAACCGAGATTAAGCAGCGTCCTCAGCCAGCTTAGCCGCTTTCTCGATTGCCTCTTCCATAGAGCCAACCATGTAGAATGCAGCTTCTGGCAGGTGGTCGTATTCACCAGCAACAAGGCCTTTAAAGCCTTTGATGGTGTCTTCGAGCGCAACCAGCTTACCTGGGGAACCAGTGAAGACCTCAGCAACAAAGAACGGCTGGGACATGAAGCGCTCGATCTTACGTGCGCGAGCAACAACCAGCTTATCTTCTTCAGAAAGTTCATCCATGCCAAGGATGGCGATGATGTCCTGAAGTGCTTTGTAGCGCTGAAGTGTTTCCTGGACCTGGGTCGCAACTTCGTAGTGCTCGTCACCGATGATGCGCGGGTCAAGCATACGAGAGGAGGAATCCAGTGGATCCACTGCAGGATAGATGCCTTTTTCAGCGATCGCACGGTTAAGAACCGTAGTCGCGTCCAAGTGAGCAAATGTGGAAGCAGGTGCAGGGTCAGTCAAGTCATCCGCAGGAACGTAAACGGCCTGTACGGAAGTGATAGAACCTTTAGATGTGGTCGTAATACGCTCCTGCATGCCGCCCATATCGGTAGCAAGTGTAGGCTGGTAGCCCACAGCAGAAGGAATACGGCCGAGAAGTGCGGACACTTCAGCACCAGCCTGCGTAAAGCGGAAGATGTTGTCCACGAAGAACAGAACGTCCTGGCCTTTATCACGGAAGTCTTCCGCGATGGTCAGACCTGTCAGAGCAACACGTGCACGTGCTCCTGGAGGTTCGTTCATCTGACCGTAAACAAGAGCAGCTTTAGAACCTTCGCCGCCTTTTTCCTTGTTCACGCCGGATTCGATCATTTCCCAGTAAAGGTCGTTACCTTCACGAGTACGCTCACCAACACCAGCGAATACGGAGTAACCGCCGTGTGCTTTAGCAACGTTGTTGATCAATTCCATGATGAGAACGGTTTTACCAACGCCCGCACCACCGAACAGGCCGATCTTACCACCCTTTGCGTAAGGAGCGATAAGGTCAACAACCTTAATGCCGGTTGGAAGGATCTCAGCTTCTGTAGACTGTTCTACAAATGCCGGAGCTTCCTGGTGGATACCGCGTTTGGCATCATGTTCAATTGGACCAGCTTCATCAACAGGCTCACCAATCACGTTCATGATGCGGCCCAGAGTGCCGTCACCAACAGGAACTGCGATAGGTTCGCCAGTGTCGCGTACTTCCTGACCACGAACGAGACCTTCGGACGCGTCCATGCAGATTGTACGTACTGTATTTTCGCCCAGATGCTGAGCAACTTCGAGAACCAGACGGTTACCGCCGTTGTCAGTTTCCAGAGCGTTCAGAATTGCAGGGAGTTCACCTGGAAAGTGAACGTCGACAACAGCGCCGATTACCTGCGTGATCTGTCCGACTTTCGTGTCAGCCATCACTTAAATCCTCGTCTCAACTCGGTCAGAGCGCTTCCGCGCCCGCAATAATTTCAATCAGTTCCGTCGTGATCTGTGCCTGACGCTGACGGTTGTACGTCGTTGTCAGTTTGTCGATCATCTCGCCGGCATTACGCGTTGCACTGTCCATAGCGGCCATGCGCGCGCCCTGCTCGGAGGCACCGTTTTCAAGGATTGCGCTGTAAATCTGAATAGCGACGTTACGTGGCAGAAGAGTCT
Organism: Pseudovibrio sp. Ad5; assembly: GCF_001623095.1. Classification (NCBI taxonomy): domain Bacteria; kingdom Pseudomonadati; phylum Pseudomonadota; class Alphaproteobacteria; order Hyphomicrobiales; family Stappiaceae; genus Pseudovibrio; species Pseudovibrio sp. Ad5. The sequence continues at coordinate 248,451 of NZ_LMCH01000066.1, forward strand.
CAAGGATCTCCTGTTCACCTGGTTCGTATTCATAAAGCGCGTCCTCAGAGGAACCGTCCTGAGCTTCATCTTTCGCTTCAAACTGAGCTGGGATGAGCTGCTTGGCGGTCGGAACCTGACTGATTACCGATTGGAACTGCGCGTAAAACAGTGTGCAAACATCGTATTTCTCATCCTGGAACATTTCCATGACGAGATCGCCGATGTGCTTTGTGTCGCTGAATTCAACAGATTTCAGGCCGCGTAGTTCGATATTCTCTACAATGTACTGACCGTAGCCACGCTTCAGGGCGTCATGCCCCTTCTTACCAACGGTGACGATCTTGACCGTCTTACCTTCGGAAAGAAGTTTGTCTGCGTGCTCACGTGCCAGACGTGCTATCGACGAGTTGAAACCACCACAGAGGCCACGCTCTGCTGTGCAGACGAGGAGCAGATGTGTCTGATCCCGTCCTGTACCCGTCATCAGCTTCGGCGCATCATCCCGACCTTCGAACCCAGCTGCAAGATTGCCAAGTACTGTCCCCATGCGTTCAGCATAGGGACGACCTGCTTCTGCAGCATCCTGGGCACGACGCAGTTTCGCCGCGGCCACCATTTTCATGGCCTTGGTGATTTTCTGCGTCGCTTTGACCGAAGCGATGCGGTTTTTTAGGTCCTTGAGGCTCGCCATGGGCGCTCTCGTTCCTTATCCCGTTGCTTCGAATTAACCGAGGGTCTTGACGTAAGCTTCCACTGCAGCTTTCAGCTTGTCTGTCAAATCGGCGTCGAGTGCCTTCTTCTCCCAGATAGCGGAGAGAAGGTCTGCATGTTCTGCACGCAGGAAGCGCAGCAGGCCAGCTTCAAAGTCGCGAACCTCGCCAACCGGACGATCGTCCAGGTAGCCGTTCACACCAGCGAAGATCACTGCAACCTGTTCTTCCGTTTTAAGCGGAGAGAACTGCGGCTGTTTCAGCAATTCGGTCAGGCGTGCACCACGGTTCAGAAGCTTCTGAGTGGTTGCATCCAGATCAGAACCAAACTGCGCGAACGCAGCCATTTCACGGTACTGAGCCAGCTCACCCTTAACCGGGCCAGCAACCTGCTTCATCGCTTTAATCTGAGCGGAAGAGCCCACACGAGAAACTGACAGACCAACGTTAACCGCTGGACGAATGCCCTGGAAGAACAGATCGGTTTCAAGGAAGATCTGACCGTCGGTGATGGAAATCACGTTGGTCGGAATAAACGCAGAAACGTCACCACCCTGAGTTTCGATCACTGGCAGCGCGGTCAGAGAACCGAGGCCGTGGTCTTCGTTCAGCTTCGCAGAACGCTCGAGCAGACGGGAGTGCAGGTAGAACACGTCACCTGGGTACGCTTCACGTCCTGGTGGACGACGGAGCAACAGGGACATCTGGCGATACGCAACAGCCTGCTTGGAAAGGTCATCATAACCGATCACAGCGTGCATGGAGTTGTCGCGGAAGTACTCACCCATTGTGGTGCCTGCGAACGGTGCCAGATACTGCAATGGAGCAGGATCAGACGCTGTTGCAGCAACAACGATGGAGTATTCCAGAGCACCAGCGTCTTCCAGAGCTTTCACGAACTGAGCAACAGTTGAACGCTTCTGGCCAACCGCAACATAGATGCAGTACAGCTTTTCGTGTTCGTCGTCAGATGCGTGCAAAGGCTTCTGGTTGAGGAAGGTGTCGAGGATGATAGCGGTTTTACCGGTCTGACGGTCACCAATCACCAATTCGCGCTGACCACGTCCGATTGGAATCAAAGCATCAATCGCTTTAAGACCTGTAGACATTGGCTCGTGAACGGACTTACGAGGCAGAATGCCTGGTGCCTTCACGTCAACGCGACGACGTTCAGTAGATTCGATCGGACCTTTGCCGTCGATTGGGTTACCGAGTGGATCGACAACGCGACCCAACAGACCCTTACCTACTGGAACTTCCACAATAGCGCCGGTACGTTTTACCGTGTCGCCTTCTTTAATGTCACGGTCGCTACCGAAGATAACAACACCGACATTGTCAGTTTCAAGGTTCAATGCCATTCCCCGGATACCACCTGGGAATTCAACCATTTCACCCGCCTGGACGTTGTCCAGGCCGTAAACGCGGGCAATGCCGTCGCCTACGGAAAGTACTTGACCAACTTCAGTCACTTCAGCTTCTTGGCCGAAGTTCTTGATCTGGTCCTTGAGGATAGCGGAAATTTCCGCAGCCCGAATATCCATCAACCGACCTCTTTCATCGCGAACTTAAGAGAGTTGAGCTTGGTTCGCAGTGACGTATCAATCATCCGGCTGCCGATCTTCACGATCAGACCACCAAGAATGGATGAGTCCACCTTCACTACAATCTTCACATTCTTGCCCGTAGAAGCGTTGAGTGCTTCTTTAAGAGCTGCGACATGCTCAGCGTTTAATTCCGTTGCAGAGGTTACTAGAGCAGTAACTTCTCCACGCTTTGCAGCAAGCTGCTCACGGAAACCCTGAATCATGCCTGGAACGGCAAAGAGGCGCCTGTTTTGGGCAACCAACTTCACAAAATTTGCGGTCAGGCCGGAAATTCCGGCCTTTTCCAAAATAGCAGAGATCGCCTTTAATTGAGCGTCTGCACTAAAAACGGGGCTCTTGATAAGACGATCAAGATCAGCACTCTCGTTCAAGAGTGCCTCAAACTGGTCGAGACCCTTCTCCACCTCTGCCGTCGCACCCTGCTCCTCAGCAAGGTCCAACAGCGCAGAAGCATAACGCAAGGCCACGCCCGAAATGAGAGATACGTTGTCAGTCACTGGATCCGTGCTCTCCCGCGCATACAAGATTCTGGCGGCTGGCTCGCCGGAAATCCAAATCCTTGATAAGTCGCGTCTAATTCAATTTGAATGGCACAATCTGAGATAACCGTGCCGATAAAGCCGCGCTTCGCATAGCACACGCTTGAACACCTTGCAACATGGCGTAGGTATTCCAACGCATACATTGAGGTATCAAACTTTCTGCGCAGCACTACATGAAACTTTGGGGGTCAACATCAACCTGCACTCTGATACCGCCAGTTGGCTTGGGAGCGGCAGACAACCAGTTTCTCAGAAAGCCTTGTAAATCAACACTCCGGGGTGCGATTGCGAGCAAACGGAACCGATATCTGCCCCTCACCAGCGCCATTGCAGCCTCTGCCGGACCGAGGATTTGAACGCCTTCCGAACTAGGACTATTTACTGCAAGAGTTTTGGAAAATTTTTCGGTGAGAGTTCTATCCGCTCCAGAGATAATCAATGCTGCGAGTCTCCCGAATGGAGGCAGGCCGGCGTTTTCTCGCGACTCGATTTCCGCAGCGTAAAATTCCTCGGGATTTCCGGAGAGAAGTGCCTTTATAACGGGCTGGTCAGGGTTGTAAGTTTGCAGCAATCCCCTGCCTTTTCCATGTATTCGGCCAGCACGACCCGTCACCTGAGCCAGAAGCTGGAAAGTGCGCTCTGCTGCCCTTGGATCGCCATTTGCGAGGCCCAAATCAGCATCAACCACCCCAACAAGGGTCATTAATGGAAAGTTATGCCCTTTGGCGACCAATTGCGTGCCGATGACAATGTCAACTTCGCCCGTTTCAACGAGCTTCATTTCGCGATTTATGCGCTCTGTTCCGCCCGGCAAATCCGAGGAGAGAACAAGGACGCGCGCCTCGGGAAATAACGCTGAGACATCTTCAGCAATTCGCTCCACGCCAGGACCACACGCAACCAGCGTATCGGGCTTGCTGCATTCGGGGCATTTATCCGGCATAGGCTGTGAATAGCCGCAGTGGTGGCATATTAATTTGCCCTTAAAGCGGTGCTCCACAAGCCAAGCTGAGCAGTTTTCACAATGGAACCGATGGCCGCAGGTTCTGCACAGGGTCAGTGGGGCATAACCCCTACGGTTCAAAAAGAGCAGAACCTGATTACCGTTGGTCAGTGTTTCCTGAATCTCATTGACCAGTGCAGGTGCCAGCCATTTGCCTCGCTCAGGCCCATCGCAGCGCATATCAATGCCTTTGATTGTCGGCATTTCCGCACCGGAAGCACGCACTGGAAGCACGATTTTCGTGTATCGGCCCAGCTTTGCATTTACCTGACTTTCCACAGATGGTGTTGCACTGGCAAGCACGACAGGGAAACCAGAGATATGCCCCCGAACAACGGCCATATCCCTAGCGTTGTAGGGAACACGATCATCTTGCTTGTAGGCTGTATCATGCTCTTCATCCACGACCAGCAAACCTAGCCTGTGAAAAGGAAGGAAAAGTGCTGACCGCGCACCAACAACGACCTTCACTTCGCCATTTGCGACTCCCCGCCACGTTCTTGCGCGTCGTTTTGGAGGTACTTGCGAGTGCCATTCGGCTGGTCTGACCCCAAATCGCTGTTCAAACCGCTCCAAAAACTGGTTGGTGAGCGCAATTTCGGGGATGAGAACCAGAGCCTGCTCGTTGTTTCTGAGAGCTTCGGCGACGGCTTCGAAATAAACTTCGGTCTTTCCTGACCCTGTCACCCCATCGATAAGGAAGGCTTTGAAGCCTTTTCCGATGGACTCACACAACTGATTCGCGGCGCCTTCCTGAAGATCCGTCAGCTTTCTGCCCGGAAGAGATGGATCAGGATCAGGCAGTGGCGGGGTTGCTGGCAGCATTGCTTCTTCCAGCACGCCTTGCTTTTTAAGGCCGTCGATGACCGAGGAGCTGACACCAGCGGCTCCCGCCAAGCCGGGGCGAGTCCATGCCATGCCATTTTCGACGAGTTCCATGACTTTTGAGCGCGCAGGTGTCATGCGGTCCGGCTGCATGCCATCAATGTAGCGCACACCAGAGAGCAGCGTTTCTGGTTCCAAAGCCTCTTCAGAACGCAGCACCATGCGCAAAACCATGCCGGGAGCGCCCAGCGTCCATGCGGCGACCCAGTCTATGTATTTCCTAAGATCTTCAGCGATTGGGGGCGTATCGTAGACATGCAGGATGCTTTTCAGCCTTTTGGGATTAACCTTTGTGTCCGGTTCTCCATCCCAAACGGCACCGATCACCTCACGCGGGCCAAGAGGCACACGCACGATGGAACCGGGGCGTACGTCCATGTCAGCTGGTACTTTATAGGAATATGCACCTGCGACAGCGACAGGAACCAGCACAGGTACAATCACCTCTGGTTCACACATCTGGCCGTTGCCAAAAAACTCAGTTTGCTGACTCACGAAACTCCATTCCCTGTTGAGCACTTGCTGGTTTTGCCGCGCATTCTTATCCTAAAACCGAAATCCAGTTTTCGGGAATACGCTTTAGCGGGTTTTACTCTTGTTGTTTCTATACACTCTGGGCTAAACACATACCGGAATTCCCCCCTAGGCCTCCGGTACCCTACGAGAGGCTACTAAGAAATCAGGAGCCTTTCCGGCATGAAATTCTTCGTTGATACTGCTGACACCAACGACATTAAAGAGCTGGCTGCAACCGGTCTTCTCGATGGTGTTACCACTAACCCATCTCTTATCATGAAATCTGGCCGTCCAATGAAAGAAGTCATCGCAGAGATCTGCGAGCTTGTGGATGGTCCTGTTTCTGCTGAAGTTGTTGCAACTGACGCTGAAGGCATGCTGAAAGAAGCTGAAGAGCTGATCGCAATTGCAGACAACATCTGCATCAAGCTGCCTTTGACATTGGAAGGCCTGAAGGCTTGCCGCGTTCTGGCGAACAATGGCGTGCAGACCAACGTGACCCTTTGCTTCTCTGCAAACCAGGCTCTTCTGGCTGCAAAAGCTGGCGCGACCTTCATCTCTCCATTCATTGGCCGTCTGGACGACATCAACATTGAAGGCCTGGACCTGATTGCTGAAATCCGTCAGATCTATGATAACTACGGCTTCACCACCGAAATTCTTGCAGCTTCTATCCGTAGCGCAAACCACGTAAAAGACTGCGCTCTTATCGGCGCTGATGTTGCAACTATCCCACCTTCAACACTGAAGGGCCTCGTGAAGCACCCACTGACCGACAAAGGTCTGGAAGCATTCATGAAGGACTGGGCAGCAACCGGTCAGAGCATCGTTTAAGCTCTTTGTTTTTTCGCATATCGCGATGATATTAAGCGCGGGCCTTTGGGTCCGCGTTTTTTTATGGGCTCTATTTTGCGTTCTCTGGAATCCACTCAGTCACAAGCTGGAAATATTTTCTGCGCAATTCTTGCTGATCTTGTGAGAGGCTCGCAACAAGGCGGGCCTTCAAGTCAATTATGTTCTCTGTAACGGGGTATTCTTGCTCTGCGACCGCAGCAAGCTTGGTATGGGTAGAGCCATCCCAATCATGATTCACTCTAAAGCCGAAGTTCATGACTGCATCGTGCCAAGTCGCATCTAAATTCAACCATGTTTCCTGTTCGAAAACTCGCAGGTAATGATGAAAATCCGGGACCCGTTCATGCGTCGCAATTGCTTTAAGCTCTTCCGGGAAGCTTTCATCTATAGGCGTGCTTTCATTAAAGTATGTAAACATCGTGACGATCTCCGCCCGATATCCAGCCTCACGGAGCAAGTCTCTCAACAAAATGTGCTTCCCCGAGCAGGAACCTAAATTGCTTGTGTAGACAATCCTCGGGTCACGATTCCCCGTCGATCCATATGGGATGTTACGCACGTGGTGATAAATCTGCGGAAGCGTCAACAAGCTGTTCTTTGAAATCACACTCTGCAAAAATTCATTGTATTTCGTCACTTAGCTCTCACTGCTCCCTATTCAAAATGAGAAGCAGGTAGTATTTCCCGAAAGTGCCCTCAAACAAAGCCTCTTAGCGCTTTTTTTGTTTGCCTGTGTTTTCCCCTCCCCTCATCACTCTTGGCAAGGTTCACACCCATTCATTCGGTCAAAGTGGAACGGCACAAACCAGTATCCACCGCGTCAAACAGTGTTGGCAGGGGTTTCTTAACTCTCCCTCGCCAGTTTCTGATGGTGATCTTGAATATGTCGCGTGCATTTCATTCACGCGCCTCATTCAAGATCTTTATTAATGCGTATCCTCGCCTGAAAACCGGAGACCACTTTTCAGGGATACGCTTGCGAAAGACTTCTTCATGCGTAACCTCATCGTATTCTCTGCTGCTCTTTTGGCTTGCATCTGGACAACTGCAGCCTTTTCTGCACCGCCAACCAGCTTCTCTCAGGCCAAGCGTCTGTTGGAGAAGCATATTTATCCATCAGAAGAGTATCGTGAGACCTTCTATTGTGGTTGCACCTACAATGGAAAGAAGCAGGTTGATGCGGACAGTTGCGGGTATACCCCGCGCAAAAATGCCAAGCGCGGCAAGCGGATTGAGTGGGAGCACATTGTTCCAGCTTCGCGTTTTGGCAAAACACGCGCCTGTTGGAGTGAAGGTGACCCCGCATGTACCACCAAGAAAGGCAAATCCTATAAGGGCCGCCGGTGCTGCTCTAAAGTTGATGCAGATTTCAAGCGCATGGAAGCTGATCTCCATAACCTCGTTCCAGCCGTTGGTGAGTTAAACGGGGACCGCTCCAATTATCGCATGGCCGTTATCACCGGCGAAGACCGGACTTATGGCGCTTGTGATTTTGAGATTGATAGCAGCCGGAAAGTTGCCGAGCCGATGGCTGAGACGCGTGGTGATATTGCGCGGATCTATCTGTACATGCAGACCACCTACGGCATGGCTTTGACAGAGACTGAGGTCGAGATGTTCAACAATTGGATGGCAGAGGATCCGGTCTCTGAAGAAGAGCAACTGCGAGATGCTCGCATCCTGGAAATTCAGGGTAACACCAATCCGCTTATTTCGGTTGGTTTCTAGCCAGGTCCTCTTTTCGCTTCCTACCGTCATAATTGTGTACCGACACATCATCTACCCTAGGGTAAGGTATCATGACGGTGGGAGGGTACAATGGCAGTTGAAACTGAGAATCTGAAATTCCTTGTTGGTCCGAAGACAGTCCTCGATCATTTACCGGATAATCCGCTGGATGATCTTGAGGGCGAGATTATCGGGTTTATTGATGCTGCAGAGCGCTCGCTCGACATAGCAATTCAAGAAATAGACAATAAACGCATAACCAACGCACTTATCAACGCAAAGCGGCGCGGGGTGCGGGTGCGAGTGGTATCCGAGGCGGATTACTTAAGTGTGGATGAGCCTGCTGAAGACCCGCATTCGAGCGACCCTCGTGTTGAGAACGAGGTGAACCGGCAACTTCATGCGGCGTTGCTGCGCTCTAAGGTGTGGGTTCGGACCGACTTTAACCCACGGATATTCCATCAAAAATTCATTATCCGGGATGGCAATTCTGTTCTGACAGGTTCTACAAACTTCACTGAGACCGGCACACATCGCAATCTCAATCACCTTCTCATCATCAAAGATGAGAAGGTTGCCGATATCTTTGAACGGGAATTCAGGGAGATTAAACGCGGACGCTTTGGCCGATATAGCGTTGATGAGAACGAATCCGAGAACACGCCGAAAGAAGTGATTGTCGACGACATCCGCGTGAAAGTTTGCTTTGCGCCGGACCACGCGCCAGAGATGGAAGTCACCAAACAGATGACAAAAGCTAAGGAACGGGTAGATTTCGCGATCTTCACCTTCTCCAAGAGCTCCGGTATTGATGATGCCATGTTGCTGTTGATGGAGGCTGGACGAAAGGTACGTGGTGCGCTTGATGCCCGGCAAGGCGGTCAGGACTGGGCAGCGACCCAACCCCTTGCAGAAGCTGGTGCTGATTTGCATTTCGTTCGCGGATCAAGCCGAATTGGTAAGCTTCATCATAAGCTTATGGTGATTGATGATAGCATTATGATTGTTGGTAGCTTCAATTACACAGGCCCGGCGAACCGGTTTAATGACGAGAACATCGTCGTTCTGGGGGATTCTGTTGTGCCAACCGAGAACCAGAAACGGTTTGCGATGGCAGCACGGCAAGAGATTGACCGGATCATCAGTGATCATGGGCAGCCAATCGTCATCAACTAAATTTGCGCAGGCCTTTCTTAAAGGCGTGTATGTTTATCTTTTGGTAACCATTCAGCCAGATTTGGCGCTTACACTTTGCGAATGGCAAATTCCCTTGATAGCGGCGAAGACTTACTCATCATCTGCAAACCAGATGTTACCGCAGCGATTGAAGACTGGATTGATCATCTGGGATCTGAACGGCGACTGGCTGAACGGACACTGGAAGCGTATGAGCGCGATACCCGTCAGTTCCTGCGCTTCATGACCAGTTATGAAGGTGAACCGGTTGCCCTGCGGCATCTGGAGTCTTTGAAACCAAAGGACTTTCGCGCATTTCTGGCAACCCGCCGGAGGGATGGCGCACAAACGCGGACGCTTGCCCGTGGCCTTGCTGGCATCCGCTCCTTCCTCTCGTTTCTGGAGGAGCGCGGTGAGGTGAATGCGGCTGGTGCTGCGGCGGTTCGTACGCCGAGACTTCCCCGCAGCCTGCCCAAGCCTATCCCCGTTGAGGAAGCCAAAGCGATTGTCAGCAGCGATCTCGCTTTTGAGGACACTCCCTGGGTTGAAGCCCGAAACGCAGCGGTGTTCACACTGCTCTACGGTTGCGGCCTCCGCATTTCCGAAGCGCTGTCTCTGACATCGGCCTCCGCGCCGAAGGAGGGGGATAAGTCGCTGAAGATTCGCGGTAAAGGCAACAAAGAACGGCTTGTTCCGGTTCTGCCAGTGGTAATAGAAGCTATTGAGGCCTACAAAAAGCAGTGCCCTTATGATCTGTCGGGCAGTTCACCGCTGTTTCGCGGCGTTCGTGGCGGCCCGCTGAATGCGCGCATGATCCAGCTGGCCATGCAAAAGATCCGCAGTGCTCTTGGTCTACCAGACACCGCAACTCCTCACGCTTTACGCCATTCGTTTGCAACTCATTTGCTGTCTGAAGGCGGGGATTTGAGGAGCATTCAGGAGCTACTGGGGCACGCAAGCCTTTCTACCACACAGATTTATACGGAAGTGAACAGTGCACAGCTGTTGGACGCTTATGACAAGGCACACCCGCGTCGTTGATAGGTTGTCCCCCTCCCTCACATCACCTTGATCTCCCTTAGCAGATCCCCTAGGTTCGTCGGTGTGAAACGGGGTGCCCAACACGTTTGTTGTGGCTGAGATCATACTCGAAGAACCTGCTCTGGATAATTCCAGCGAAGGGAGCACTCACGCCGTGTTGGGGGATAGATTGTCTGGCAGTTTGCCAAGTCCCTGATACCAGCTCTCTTTCGCACAACAAGACCGAGGATAAAAATGGGTCGTGTCGAAAGCGCTTGCGCAACTCTTTCCGCAATTCGTGACAACAGTCCACTCGTCCATAACATGACGAACATCGTGGTGGCCAACACCACAGCCAACGCCCTGCTGGCCATTGGCGCCTCCCCTGCCATGGTGGATGGCCCGGAAGAAGCCCCTGAACTTGCAAGTGTTGCAGGTGCATTAGTGGTCAACGTTGGCACGGTTACCCCTGCTCAGGCAGAGGCAATGAAGTTGGCAACTGCTGCTGCCCACAAAGCTGGTCGCCCTTGGGTGCTGGACCCGGTGGCTGTTGGAGCGCTGACCTTCCGCACCAAGCTTGCTGGTGAATTGTTGGAGAGCAAACCGAGCGTCATTCGTGGCAATGCCTCTGAAATCATGGCACTTGCTGGTCAGGGTGCAGGTGGAAAAGGCGTTGATAGCACGGATAGCTCTCAGGCTGCTCTGGCAGGAGCGAAAGAACTGGCGAAGCAGACGGGCGCTGTTGTTGTCGTCTCTGGCCCGGTTGATTTCATCACTGATGGTGTGCGCACTGCTGAAGTCGCCAACGGGGATAAGATGATGCCTTATGTGACCGGTCTTGGCTGCACGGCAACAGCTTTGACTGGCGCAACGCTGGCTGTTTGCGATGACCCGTTTGATGCTGCTGTTGATGCAATGGTTTTCCTCGGAGTGGTTGGTGAGATTGCTGCAAAAAATTCAGCAGGACCAGCAAGTTTGCAGCCGGATATCATTAACGGCCTCTATCAGCTGAACAGCGATATCCTCAACGCAACAGCACGGATTGAAATGCATGAAACCGTTGCTTGATCTTTCCGTTTATCTGGTGCTGGGGCCGCAAGACTGCCCCGGTCAGGACCCCGTCGACATAGCAATCGCAGCCGCACAAAACGGCGCAACTGTTGTGCAGCTTCGTCACAAGACTGGCAGCACGCGCGAGCAAATTAAGCTGGCAGAGCGGTTGATGCGAGCGTTGAAACCGCTGAATGTGCCGCTAATCGTCAATGATCGCGTAGATGTTGCCTTAGCGGTTGACGCGGACGGTGTTCATGTTGGGCAGGATGATATGGATGCCACGAAAGCCCGGGAGCTGATCGGCTCAGATAAGCTGCTTGGTCTATCGGTCAGCACTCAGGACGAGCTGGATGCTGCGGACATTTCAGCCTGTGATTACCTTGGCATAGGCGCTTGCTTCCCGACGAACAGTAAGGATGATGCGGCTGACATGGGTATGCAGAGCTTTACCGGTTTAACGGTTCAATCTCAGTTGCCTGTGGTTGGAATTGGCGGAATTTCGCTTGCTAATGCTGATCAGGTGATCAAAGCTGGAGCTGATGGGATTGCAGTTATTTCAGCAATCTGTGGGGCATCCAGTCCATCCGCAGCTACACGCAAGCTTCAGGATATCGTCAAAAGCGTAAAAGACCTAGGGTGATAGGATAAAACACGCATTTACTCCTCGCAGAGCCCATCTACATTGATATATGAGAGGACTAGGCGGGGAGCTTTTAGTCATGAAACTTAGACAAACATCATTTTTGTGCATGTTCTTCTGCACGTTTGCTTTTCTTGTTTCAGCATCTCAAGCGCAAACCGCCTGTGAAGTCCGCAAGTCAGAAATGGCGGAGCTGGGGGATTGGGAAAATCCCAAAGCACGTTTGAAAGAGCTCTCCCAGATTGAAGTTGAAGGGCAATGCCTTGACGGACAACTGATTGTGCGCGCTCGTGCCTTCACCAGTTGCTCCCCTCGCGACTGCAAGTGGGGTTGGGCTGCAGGACAGCTTAGTTTTTCTGGTGTACTCACGTTCCGGTTTGGTGGTTTCTTCAAAGCACAGCATATTGAGCTGCGGCCAATGGGAGAGCGTATTCAGGCATATGTCCGCACCGAAAACCATGATCCGACAATTCCGAACAAGACCCGCAGTTACATTCTGGTCCGCCAGTAGCAAAAAAGCCACCTCAGTTTCCTGAAGCGGCTTTTTCTAAATCCAGAAATTCCAGATTACATATGAATTGGCTTGGCGAATGTTGCCATAGCGGCTTCTTTCACTGCTTCGGACATGGTTGGGTGCGCATGGCAAGTGCGACCCAGATCCTCAGAGGAACCGCCAAATTCCATCAGAACACATGCTTCGTGGATCATTTCGCCGGCACCGAAGCCAACGATATGAACACCGAGCACACGATCTGTTTCAGCGTCAGCCAGCACTTTCACGAATCCGTCGGTGTGCAGCATTGCTTTTGCACGACCGTTTGCGGAAAACGGGAACTTGCCGGACTTGAATTTGATGCCCGCAGCTTTCAGTTCTTCTTCAGTTTTACCAACGCTGGCCACTTCAGGAGAGGTGTAAACAACGCCAGGAATGACGTCATAGTTTACGTGACCTGCCTGACCTGAGAGCATTTCTGCAACTGCAACGCCTTCGTCTTCCGCTTTGTGCGCAAGCATTGGGCCTGCAATCACATCACCGATAGCAAAGATACCGTCAACGTTGGTTTTGTAGTGGTTGTCTGTCTTCACGCGGCCACGCTCGTCCAGCTCAACACCTGCTTCTGCCAGACCAAGACCTTCCGTATATGGACGGCGACCGATTGCGACGAGAACCACGTCTGCATCCAGAGTTGCGGCGGCGGCTTCACCAGCTGCTGGCTCAACGGTCACTTCCAGAGCACGGCCTTTTTTCTGAACCGCAGTTACCTTGGAGGACAGCTTGAACTTGAGGCCTTGCTTTTTCAGCATGCGCAGGAACTGCTTGGAAACGTCAGCATCCATTGGGCCAAGTATCTTGTCCATGAACTCAACAACGGTCACTTCAGCACCAAGACGGGCGTAGACAGAACCAAGCTCAAGACCAATAACGCCAGCGCCGACAACGGTCATACGGTTAGGCACTTTATCCAGAGACAGGGCGCCAGTTGAAGAGACGACGGTTTTCTCATCGATCTCGATACCTGGCAGAGGCATTACGTCAGAACCTGTTGCGATAACAATGTTCTTGGTTTCCACGATGGAAGTTGAGCCGTCTTCAGCTTTTACTTCTACGCGACCAGCACCCAGCACGCGGCCAGTACCAAAGTGAACGTCGATCTTGTTCTTTTTGAAGAGGTAATCGATACCGGTCACATTGCCGTCGATCACTTTATCTTTGTGCGCCAGCATTGCCTTCCAGTCCACTTTTGGCTTGGAAGTTTTGATGCCAAGGGCTTCAAAGCTGTGGTTTGCTTCCTCGAACATTTCAGAGGCATGCAGCAGAGCTTTGGATGGAATACAACCGATGTTCAGGCAGGTACCACCATGGGTCTTACGCTTCTCAACCACAGCAACTTTCATGCCGAGCTGAGCTGCCTTGATTGCACAAACATAACCGCCTGGGCCGGTACCGATGACGACGAGATCGTAGGACATTTGCAAATCCCTGTAAGTAGGCGGGAGAAGGCTGCAACGAAGAGAAGTGCGCCAATTTCCCTTAAAACAAATGTGCCCGGCCAGTGCCGGGCACGTTTACATCAGAGGTCCAGAATCAGACGCTGTGGATCTTCAAGGCTCTCTTTAACGCGAACCAGGAAGGTCACTGCCTCTTTGCCGTCAACGATACGGTGATCGTAGGACAGAGCCAGATACATCATCGGACGGATTTCTACCTGACCGTTGATCGCAACCGGGCGCTCCTGAATTTTGTGCATGCCGAGGATACCGGACTGCGGTGCATTCAGGATTGGAGAGGACATCAGGGAGCCGTAGACGCCACCATTGGAAACGGTGAAGGTACCACCCTGCATGTCTGCCATGGAGAGCTTGCCATCACGGCCTTTACGACCGAGGTTGCCGATTTCTTTTTCGATTTCAGCAATAGACATCTGGTCTGCATCACGAACAACAGGAACCACAAGACCCTTCGGAGTGCCAACAGCAACACCGATATGCGCGTAGTTTTTGTAGATGATGTCAGTGCCATCGATCTCAGCGTTTACAGCCGGGATTTCTTTAAGAGCATGGGTAATTGCTTTGGTGAAGAAACCCATGAAGCCAAGTTTTACGCCGTGCTTCTTCTCAAAGATATCCTTGTACTGCTTGCGGAGGTCCATGATCGGCTTCATGTCCACTTCGTTGTAAGTGGTCAGCATAGCCGCAGTGTTCTGAGCATCTTTCAAGCGGCGCGCAATCGTCTGACGCAGCTTGGTCATGCGAACACGCTCTTCACGCACTTCGTCAGTCGGAGCCGAAACGGCGCGCACTGCAACAGGAGCCGGAGCGGCTGCCGGAGCAGCAGAAACGCCAGCAGCAACAGCTGCGAGAACATCACCTTTAAGAACCTGACCACGTTTGCCGGAGCCCGCAACCTGATCAGCAGAGAGGCCTTTTTCAGAGATCATCTTTGCTGCAGAAGGTGCTGCTGGCATGCTTGTGCCAGAAACAGTTGGCGCAGGAGCGGCAGCTGCCGGAGCAGCAGCAGCAACAGCTGTGCCGTCGCCTTTTGCGATTTTGCAGAGCAGGTTACCCGGCTCAACAGTTGCGCCAGTTGCCTGAGCGATTTCAACCACAGTACCAGCAACTGGGCTAGGTACTTCCTGAGCAGCTTTGTCTGTTTCCAGCTCAACGAGGATATCGTCAGCCTTTACAACGTCACCAACTTTAACTGACCATTCGCCAACTTCAGCTTCGGTAACGCTTTCACCAGCGTGTGGTACCAGAACTTCAACTGTTTCAGCAGCTGCAGCAGGCGCAGCTTTAGCAGCCGGTGCAGCTTCGGCAGCAGGAGCGGACACAGCACCAGCTGCGCCCTCTGCGATGGAACCAAGAAGGGCGCCAACTTCAACAGTATCGCCTTCTTTCACATCAATGCTGTCCAGTTTACCGGCTACAGGCGCAGGTACTTCAACAGTTACCTTGTCTGTTTCCAGCTCAACCAGTGGCTCATCTGCATTCACCGCATCGCCCGGTTTTTTGAACCATTGAGCGATTGTTGCCTCGGTTACGGATTCACCCAGAGTGGGTACTCGAATTTCCGTCGCCATTGTCTCTATCTCTTTTCGTTTCAGGGCCCCTGAAAGGCCTGTCGGACTTACCTGATTACGAGGTACTTACTCGGCGAATGCATCGTCGAGGAAAGCTTGTAGCTGAGCCAAGTGCTTTGACATCAAGCCGGTTGCTGTTGCAGCAGCTGGTGGCCGGCCAACGTAACGCGGGCGATGCACTTTTGCATTCACATGCTCCAGAACCCATTCAATGTACTGTTGAATGAAGAACCATGAGCCCATGTTCTTCGGCTCTTCCTGACACCAGACTACGTCTGCATTCTTGAAGCGGCCCATCTCTACGCACAAGGACTTGGTCGGGAACGGGTAGAGCTGCTCAACGCGGAGGATGTAAACATCGTTGATGTTACGTTTCTCACGCTCTTCGAGCAGGTCATAGTAGACCTTGCCTGTACACAGGATCACGCGACGGATGTCTTCATCCTTCTTCAACTCAACAGTTGAACCTGGGTTCGTTTGAGCATCATCGTGAAGGAGACGGTGGAAGCTTTCGTCTGCGCCGAAGTCTTCCAGTTTGGAAACTGCACGCTTGTGGCGGAGCAGAGACTTTGGCGTCATCAGAACGAGTGGCTTACGAATGTCACGCTTCAACTGACGGCGAAGGATGTGGAAGTAGTTAGCCGGTGTCGAACAGTTGGCTACCTGCATGTTGTCTTCCGCGCACATCTGCAAGAAACGCTCAAGGCGTGCTGAGGAGTGCTCAGGACCCTGACCTTCGTAGCCATGCGGCAGCAAGCAGACCAGACCGGACATACGCAGCCATTTACGCTCACCAGAGGAGATGAACTGGTCGAACAGTACCTGCGCACCGTTTGCAAAGTCACCGAACTGTGCTTCCCACATGGTCAGCGCATTTGGTTCTGTCAGCGAGTAACCGTATTCAAAGCCCAACACTGCTTCTTCAGAAAGCATTGAGTTGATGACTTCATAACGGCCCTGCTTTTCACCAACATGGTTCAGCGGGATGTAACGGCCTTCGTCTTCCTGATCATACAGAACGGAGTGACGTTGAGAGAAGGTGCCGCGTTCACAATCCTGACCGGACAAGCGAACGGAATGGCCTTCTTTCAGCAATGCACCGAATGCCATTGCTTCGCCCATTGCCCAATCGATACCCTCACCGGTCTCAATCATTTTGGCACGGTTGTTCATGAAGCGGCGGATCGTGCGGTGTGCATTGAAATCATCAGGCACATTGGTCAGCTTGCCGCCGAGTTCTTTGAGTTCATCCATTGGAAGACCAGTCGAACCACGACGCGGCTCGTCAACTTCCTTCGCAACCTTCATCTTAGACCAACGGCCATCAAGCCAGTCGGCTTTGTTTGGCTTGTAGGTTTGGCCTGTTTCGAATTCACGATCCAGATGCGAACGCCAGTCAGCTTTTGCTTTATTAACGTCCTCAGCAGACATCAGACCTTCTTTGACCAGCTTGTCAGCATAGATCTGAAGGGTTGTTTCATGCTTGCGGATCTTGCGGTACATGATCGGCTGCGTAAACGCAGGCTCGTCACCTTCGTTATGGCCAAAGCGGCGATAACAGATGATGTCAATCACGACTGGGCGTCCGAACTTCTGACGATATTCAGTCGCAATCTTTGCAGCAAAAGTAACAGCTTCCGGATCATCACCATTTGCATGGAAGATCGGCGCTTCAATCACTTTCGCGGCGTCAGAAGGATAAGGTGAAGACCGTGAGAAACGTGGGTTGGTTGTAAAGCCGATCTGGTTGTTGATGATCACATGGATCGAACCACCAGTGCGGTGACCACGAAGCGCGGACAGACCGAAACATTCAGCGACAACACCCTGACCAGCAAACGCAGCATCGCCGTGCAGAAGCAATGGGAGGACGTTGCTGCGGTCAATCTCCGATGTCTCTTTCCAATCAGAAAGCTGATCCTGCTTGGCGCGGACCTTACCCAGAACAACCGGGTTTACGATCTCAAGGTGAGACGGGTTCGCTGTCAAAGACAGGTGAACGTTGTTGTTGTCGAAAGAGCGGTCAGAAGAAGCACCAAGGTGGTACTTCACATCACCAGAGCCTTCCACATCATCAGGAGCGTATGAACCGCCCTTGAACTCATGGAAGATCGCGCGATGTGGCTTGCCCATCACCTGAGACAGAACGTTCAAACGACCACGGTGCGCCATGCCCAGAACGATGTCTTTAACACCAAGAGCACCACCGCGTTTGATGATCTGCTCAAGCGCCGGGATCAGTGCTTCACCACCGTCCAGACCGAAACGCTTTGTACCGGTGTATTTTACATCAAGGAACTTCTCAAAGCCTTCGGCCTCAACAAGTTTATTGAGGATCGCTTTCTTACCTTCTGGTGTGAAGGCAACGTGTTTGTCCGGACCTTCAATGCGCTCCTGGATCCATGCTTTTGCAGCTGGATCAGAGATGTGCATGAACTCAACACCAAGGGTGGAACAATAGGTCCGTTTCAGAATTTCCAGCATCTCACGGATGGTGGCGAATTCCATGCCCAGAACGTTGTCCAGGAAGATCTTCCGATCCCAGTCCGCTTCAGAGAAGCCATAGGTCGCGGGATGCAACTCTTCATGGTCACCAGGAACAGCAAGGCGGAGCGGGTCAAGATCAGCATGCAAGTGGCCGCGCATACGGTAAGCACGGATCATCATGATCGCACGAACACTATCGCGAGTTGCCTGCAGCACCTGATCTTCGGTTAGCTCAACACCATTCTTCTTGGCCGTGGACTTGATCTTTTTGCTGACTTCTTTTTCAGCGGGCCAGTCGCCATCAAGAGCTGAAACCAGTTCACCATTTGCTGGAACTGGCCAATCAGAACGCTGCCAGGTTGCTCCGCGAGCTTCCTTGATTACGTCTTCTGGATTGTCCTGAAGCGAAGAAAAGAATTCTTTCCACTCGGGGTCGAGTGAATTCGGGTTTTCCTGATATTGAGCATAAAGCTCTTCAATATAAGGAGCGTTGGCGCCGTAAAGAAACGACGTCAGCGCGAATACGTTGTTCGCGTCCTGCCGAGCCATCGTTTTTAAGCGGACTGTTGATCCGCCCTACTTTCTTTGGGCGGGTGTCACACACCACATACCCTTGGGTCCCGCGACTGACAGCAAGCCTGGGGACTTACTGCCTTCTCAAGACTGTCGATGAAAGTGATTCACCGACAGTCGATTTAGTATGCCTCCTAAATGGTATAGGAGGTGTAATTTTTAAGCACCCTGCTTCAACTCTTCGAGAAGAGCAACAAGGGTCTTGCCAAGCTTAGCTGGGGATGGAGATACACGGATGCCCGCGTCTTCCATTGCAGCAATCTTGTCGTCCGCTCCGCCTTTACCGCCAGAGATCACAGCACCTGCGTGACCCATGGTACGGCCTGGAGGCGCTGTACGACCAGCAATGAAGCCAACCATTGGCTTAGAACGGCCTTTTGCAGCCTGTTCTTTGAGCCATTCAGCTGCTTCTTCTTCTGCAGAACCACCGATCTCACCGATCATGATGATGGATTCTGTTTCTGGATCGTCCAGGAACAAGTCCAGCATATCGATGAACTCAGTGCCCTTTACAGGATCACCACCGATGCCGACTGCAGTGGACTGGCCGAGGCCTTCCTGCGAAGTCTGGAAGACTGCTTCATAAGTAAGTGTACCTGAACGGGAAACAATACCTACAGAGCCCTTCTGGAAGATGGAGCCTGGCATAATGCCGATCTTACACTGTTCAGGTGTCAGAACGCCTGGGCAGTTTGGACCGAGAAGACGGCTGTCGGATGCGTCGAGGCGAGCTTTAACCTTCACCATGTCTGCAACCGGGATACCCTCAGTGATACAAACGATGAAAGGAATGCCAGCGTCGATAGCTTCGATGATTGCTGCGCCTGCACCTGCTGGTGGGACGTAAACAACAGAAGCGTTTGCACCGGTTGCGTCTTTCGCTTCTTTAACGGAAGCAAAGATTGGCAGTTCAGCAGCAGATTCAAGTCCGGAAGACCAGGTTTCGCCGCCTTTTTTAGGGTGTACACCGGCAACCATTTGGGTGCCGAAGTATGCCAGTGCCTGCTCAGTGTGGAATGTACCGGTTTTACCGGTCAGACCCTGGACGATGACTTTGGTGTCTTTGTCGACGAGGATAGACATTATGCGACCTCCTTCACAGCAGCCACGATTTTCTGAGCTGCATCGTCGAGATCGTCAGCAGGAATAACATTCATGCCGCTTTCGCTAATGATCTTTTTGCCAAGCTCAACGTTGGTGCCTTCGAGGCGCACAACGAGAGGAACCTGAAGACCAACTTCTTTAACAGCAGCCAGAACGCCTTCTGCAATCACATCACAGCGCATGATGCCACCGAAGATGTTGACCAGAATGCCCTGAACGTTTGGATCGGACGTGATGATCTTGAACGCAGAGGTTACTTTCTCTTTGGTAGCGCCACCACCAACATCAAGGAAGTTTGCAGGTTCAGCACCATACAGCTTGATGATGTCCATGGTCGCCATTGCCAGACCAGCACCGTTCACCATGCAGCCGATGTTACCGTCGAGAGCAACGTAAGCGAGGTCGTGCTTGGAAGCTTCGATCTCTTTTTCGTCTTCTTCGGTCTTATCGCGCAGGGCAACAATGTCTTCGTGGCGGAACAGTGCGTTGCCGTCGAAGGATACTTTCGCATCCAGAACGCGCAGACGACCACTTTCCATAACGATCAATGGGTTGATTTCGAGAAGCGCCATATCCTTTTCTACAAATGCTTTGTAGAGGATTGGGAACAGCTTCATGCCATCCGCGCGTGCTTCACCTTCAAGCTTGAGGGTGTCACAAAGAGCAGATGCTTTGTCTTCGGTCACGCCCTGAAGCGGATCGATTGGCAGAGTGAGGATAAGCTCTGGCGTATTGTGCGCAACTTCCTCAATATCCATGCCGCCTTCAGTGGATGCTACGAAAGCAACCTGACCACATGTGCGATCGACGAGCAGAGAGAGGTACAGTTCGCGGTCAATATCCGCACCGTCTTCGATGTAAAGGCGGTTCACGACTTTACCAGCATCACCGGTCTGTGCAGTCACCAGTGTGTTGCCGAGCATGTCAGCAGCGTGGGACTTTACTTCATCCAAGTTGAATGCAAGACGAACGCCGCCTTTTGCTTCTGGGCCGAGTTCTTTGAACTTACCCTTACCGCGACCACCTGCGTGGATCTGAGACTTCACAACCCACAACGGGCCTGGAAGGCTTTTTGCAGCGGCTTCAGCTTCATCAGCGGAGAAAATTGCAACACCTTCAGCAACAGGTGCGCCGTATTCCTTCAGGACCTGTTTGGCCTGGTATTCATGTATGTTCATCTGCCCTTCCCATTCTAAGGGGCCCTGCCGAAGCAGGGAGCTAGACTGGCAACGCCTAGTGCTGCCAGTCTTTCAGATCATAGCTTGCGTGGCTTATGCCAGAGCAGGCTGGATTTTCTTACAAGCGTCAACAAGGCCGTTTACAGAAGAAACGGATTTGTCGAACATCGCTTTTTCATCGCTATTGAGATCAATTTCAATGATACGTTCGATGCCGTTTTCGCCAATAACAGTTGGCACGCCAAGGTACATGTCTTTCTGACCATACTGGCCGTCAAGGTATGCAGCACATGGAAGAACGCGCTTTTTGTCTTTGAGGTAGCTTTCTGCCATTGCGATAGCAGATGCAGCTGGTGCGTAGAATGCAGAACCAGTTTTCAGAAGACCAACGATTTCTGCGCCACCATCACGGGTGCGCTGAACGATTTCTTCGAGACGCTCAGCAGTGAGCCAGCCCATTTTCACCAGATCGGTGAGTGGAACGCCAGCAACAGTGGAGTAGCGTGTCAGTGGAACCATTGTATCGCCGTGACCGCCAAGAACGAATGCGGTTACGTCTTCTACGGATACTTTGAATTCTTCTGCGAGGAAGTAACGGAAGCGAGCGCTATCCAATACGCCAGCCATGCCAACAACTTTGTTTGCTGGAAGACCGGAGAATTTCTGCAGAGCCCAAACCATCGCGTCGAGCGGGTTGGTGATGCAGATTACGAATGCGTCTGGAGCGTACTTCTTAATACCAGCGCCAACCTGCTCCATAACCTTCAGGTTAATTTCAAGCAGATCATCACGGCTCATGCCAGGTTTACGAGGAACACCTGCAGTCACGATGACGACATCAGAACCAGCGATGCCTTCATAGGTGTTTGTGCCAGACAGACCAGAGTCAAAGCCGTCAACTGGAGAAGATTCTGCCAAGTCCAAAGCTTTGCCCTGAGGCATACCTTCAGCGATGTCGAACAGAACGATATCACCCAGTTCTTTCAGACCAGCGAGGTGTGCAAGTGTGCCACCAATCTGACCGGATCCAATCAAAGCAATCTTGTTGCGCGCCATGAGGAGCTCCCCTTTACGTAACATAGAACCATGATATATGGTGCCTATTTGTCGCAGTGGGTAGCGGTTTTGACGGATGTGCGCAACCCAAATGAAACACACATCCGCGTTATTTTCCGTAAAATGACGTTTTTTTAGCAGTTTGGATAAGCTCTCAATACGTCATTTCTGAATAAAATTAAATTTTTTCAGTTTTCGGTATTATGCTCACGCATCAAGTACTCTTCCGAACGCATTTCGATCAGGCGCGAAGTTGTTCGATCAAACTCAAATGCTTCGGTTCCAGATGAGGCAACATAGAGGTCCTGCGGCTCTGCGCTTGCCTGAATCACGAGATGTACGTGATTGTCGTAGAGCGTATCAATCAGGTTGATGAATCGCTTTGCTTCGTTCCTGCGCGCCTTGTCCAGTACGGGCACACCTTCGAGGAAAACTGTGTTGAAAGCATGTGCAATACGCAGGTAATCAGATGGCCCTAGCGGGGTGCAGCACAATTCCTGAAATGTGAACCAGGCAATCGCGCTACAAGTGCGGCTTACTGGTATTTTCCGGCCTTTGTTTTCTAACTCAACAAGATGACATTGAAGGCCGTAGGTCATACTGGCCCAAAGTTTCTCCATCTTCTGGAGGCTCTCAGGACCAAGCGGCTCGAGGTACGTATCTGAGCCGGAGAGCTTCTCAAGGCGGTAATCGGTTGGCGCATCCAAGTGAATGACACTCATTCGCTCATTCAAAGAACGGATGAATGGAAGAATGTGATTTCTATTCAGTCCATCTTTATAGAGCTCATCCGGCACAACGTTTGAGGTACACACAACGACAACACCAGCCTCGAGCAATTTGCTGAAAAGCCGCCCGAGCAACATAGCATCGGCGATGTCGGTTACAGTGAACTCATCAAAGCATAGGAGCCGCGTTGTGCTGATAATCTCTTCAGCAACCGGGATGATCGGATCGCGGTCTTTGATCGTTCCAGCACTGATCTGCTTGCGGACCATGAATATGCGATCGTGGATCTCCTCCATGAACTCATGGAAGTGAGAACGATGCTTTTTAGGTTCGGGGCTTAGATCATAGAACAGATCCATGAGCATGGTTTTGCCACGTCCGACAGAACCCCAAACATATAGGCCTTTGATGTAGTCAGGCTCTTCTTTGCCTTTTCCAAACAGGCGACCTAACAGCCCTTTTTTCTCTTCCGGCTTTCGCTGCGCCATTTCTGCAGTTAAAGCATCCAGAGACTTTGCCACCTGAATTTGCGCCGGATCGGCCTCCAGGTCGCCCCGTGCGACCATCGCTTCGTAGTGGGCAAGGACGGTTGTTAGGTTAGACGTATTCTCAAGCACGGAGCTCACATTCCTTAAGCTGTATTTCAGAGGGCAAATCACGCCGATCCGATGGGCTATATTTTCCCATGGCATAAAGGAGAGCGCCACCCAGACGCAAGTACAATAGGGTTTATTCGTAAAACCAACGTCTCACATCTGATCAAAATCTGCGGCGCACATAAGCAAACACAAAAAACGCTGCACCTGATACCGGCGCAACGCTTTGAAACTTATAAGATCATCAGATGATGATTAGCGGGCGAAGTTGATCGGAGCGCCGTTCGCTGTCTGACCAGAGAAGTTAGTTCCGGCACCAGAGAGGGTTGCAACGTTTCCGCCGCCAGCGTCTTTCAAGACAACCTGACTGCCATTCAGATTCCATGCAGAGATCTGAGAGAGCGTCGCATCGCTACAACCGCGTGTATTCGCGCGGTAGCCGCCGCTCCACTTGGTCAGCGTCATGAAGAGCTTACAGTTGTCGCCACCTGAAGAGACGCTCCATCCGCCAAGCAAATCAGTGCGGCCTACAGAGCCACCTGTTGCATTTACGTTTGGAGCAGGAGGTGCAGAAACAACCTGCGAGTTAGCGTTCGCGTCCTGACCATCAACCAAGATCTGGCCTTCAGAACCTGGCTGACCAGGAGTGATCGGCGACAGTGTCTGACCTTCGATTGGTGAGATCGGAGACGCAGGCAACGGAGAGACATAGCTACGGGTATACGTCGTCCGCTGGCACGCTATTGTGGAAAGTGCAATTACAGAAACAAATGCAATCGTCAAACTACGATTCATAGTGGTGTCATCCCAGCCTTGTGAATTAAGGCGTATTAACCATAAAGACCTTAAGAAACTGCCCCTAAAACAAGGCAGGTGAAAGGTTTACCACTCAAAAAAATGTGAGTTTCCCACTGAAACCCCTATTTCCTAAGGGAAACATGGGAAAATCTGACAACTCTCATAAAGCATTGGGCCAGCCAACCTTAACAAGCAGCACGCCAATTTAGAGAATCACTAGAAAAAACCTTAGAGGAGGTTGCAAGATCTATAGATTCTTTAATTTTGCGGAATGCATCTGTTGCCTCTTTTATGTTCCGAGGAACATCTTCATCTAGGCAGATATCCCAGTTCAACTTTACCGGATGACCGGGCCACATCGGTTGCTTGTCAAGAAGCACACTTGTCTGAAGTCTTATTATGTAGTCAGGTTGAGGTGCATGGGGCAGCGAAAAAATCGTCCAGGGCTTCGGATGCAATCCTCCTTCATCCATACCGCTGGCGAAAAGAACTTTCTTGGTGAGCGAAACCATTTCCTCTCGTGGCAAGGGGCCACCAGAGAAGGCACGCAACTCTCCCATGGAGGTATGGTTTAAGTAGGCTTCTGCAGCCAGACTCAGAAATGAATTATCTACGCAAACAAACAGTACATTTGCCTTAGTCATAGGCACGTCTCCACTGGAGCGCCGGACAATGTCCAATCATTCGGTGTCACTCGGTTCCAGCACTTCATAGTGCCCTTTTTCTTCGGATCGATGACAACCAGACGATGCGCTTAAAATAATTGCGATTAGAATTGGAATGAGCGAAGCCAAAGTGCGGAAATATTCGCAATGGAGGCTTCAAACCTAAGTGAACTCAGTTCACTTTGCTTCTTTATGCCTGTATAAAGGCTCCGATTTTTCTGAGTTTATTTGGAGCTGCACAATGTCTTTCCCTTTATGGACCATACTGATTGCCGGTCTGATGCCATGGCTTTCTGTTCTTCCTGCCAAATTTTCCCGCAAGTTCGACAACTCAAACCCAAGAGACCCAGAATATTGGAAAGAAGGATTTCGCTTGCGCGCGCGCTCCGCAGAGATCAACGGCCTCGAAGCTTTCCCTCTTTATGCAGTATCTGTGCTCGTTGCCCTCGCCTATGGCGGTGACCCAGACTGGATTGAAAGACTGTGCGGTTTGTTCATCGCAATGCGCGTGCTGTTCGTCGCATGCTATTGGCTTAACCGCGCCACCCTGCGTTCTCTTGTCTGGTTCGTTGGTTTGATTTGCGCTGTTGCGCTGTTCACGTCTCCGGCGTGGTCATAACAGCAAGCGCTGGGGGTCATAATCCCCGCGATTTCAAGGTATTGTGAGAAAGGTAAAGATCTTTCTCACGCAAACTGGCACGGTTCTGCTGTTTCTGCAGGACTACAGGTGAGAGAAGTAAACAGAAGGCCTTGTGAGACCATTAGTTTTTAGGGACGACTGCCCATTTCAGGAAGAATCGGTCCGCTTGAGCTGCAGTTTCCTGAGTAAATTGGCGACGTCGGCGGGCAAGTAGTGCAGGGCCAGCCTCCAATTCAGCCAGGATCAGATCGTTGATAGCGCCAGCAGGGCGAACGACGTCCTTGATCATCCCAGCTTCGCTACGCTCTACCAACTCCTCGATCTCACCACGCAGAACGGGGCGAATAAAGGTCGCCTCGGCAATATCTGAGAGGCGAGAAGGCGGAACACCCTGATAGCGATTCTGATTGTACCAGCGCAGCACCAGTGATGAGCGGATGAGGTCATACAAGCGTTCAGGTACGATCTCGCCGAGTGACACACCGTCAAACCGGTGCTTCTGTCGCTCAATCCGATTGTAATGATAAAGCGCGAAACGAACCGGGTCACAATGCTCAAGGGCAAAAGAGATCAACGACTTCGGAAACTCGTCATGCCCCGCATATGGGTCCTTCAACTGAACCCAATCAAGCGGCTCAGGATTGCCTTTTAACAGCGCAATGAGCGTTTTTTTTAAGTCCCAGCCAGACACATTTGCCGGGACATTCACATCAACGTCTACCGTCTCATCAACTGGAAAAAGGGAAAGGTAGTGCTCAATTGATCGAATGTAGATGAACCGACAATTGGCGTAGTGAGCTTCAGATTTTTTATGAAGATACAGGTGTGAAAGATCGCCCGCGTGCAGAACACGCAGATTTCTTTCGTTTTCCAAGTCACGAAAGTTCTTTTCCAGCTCCATAAAAACAGAAGAGCTTTCCGAACCAACCTGTGAAGGTGCACCCACCAATTTTGCCTACCTGAAATCTAAGAGGCTTCCCCTCGTTGCACTTACCCTTGAACGCAATTCAGGGCAAGTGCACGCAAGCAGTTTGCTCTCTAAGTTTTAGGAAAACAGAGAGATTGGGTGAAGATACGTCACTTCTTACTTTGCTTCTGAAGACAGAGCATCAAATGCACTGAGCGCTTCTGCTGCGTACATGAGGGAAGGTCCGCCACCCATGTAAACAGCCACACCGAGAGCTTCCATCAGCTCTTCACGTGTTACACCATATTTGATGCAGGCTTTTGCGTGGTATCCAAGGCAGGCATCACAGCGTGCAGCAACACCAATGGAGATCGCGATGAGCTCTTTTTGCTTCGGTTCAAGAGCGCCGGTTCCAATCGCGCTTTTCGCGATTTCGCCAAACCCCTTCATAACGCCAGGAATACCCGGGCGCAGTTCAGCGATGCGACCATCCGTTTGGGTGAGGAATTCTTGCCATTTTTCTACAGCCATGCTTCGACTCCTTTTATATTAGATATTTCTAATACTAATAATTCGCAAAAATCCAACAATGACTAAAATCAAAGAAATCGCGCTTAGCGCATTAATATCATTCGTGTTTTTACATAATTTGTCCGTTAATATGACGCATACGTCATTGCAATCTCTACTCAGCTATGATTACTGAAGGAACTCTCGTTTTTTCATTTTCGGAAATTGATATGTCCATCGCAGAAATCCTGACTGCAAAGGGCCGTGCTGCTGACCTGCTCGCTGCCGCCCGTGATGCATTCCTCACCCAAGGGTACAAGAAAACCTCGGTGAGCGAGATTGCAGATGCCTCAGGTATCTCAATGGCACACATCTATAACTTCTACCCAAGCAAGATAGACCTTGCCTGTGCTGTTGTCGCTGCAGAGGTGGTGAAGCTGGTTGCGCGCCTTGAAACAGCTACTGACCCCAACGCCAGTGCCTCAGCACGTCTGAGCAAGTTTCTCATGATGGAATTTGAAGAGACTTATCGCCTGCTGGCACTCAACAAGGGTCTGGCAGACTGCTTGCAGGTGCTGGAACAGAAGCGCCCGGAAGACTTTGAAGAACTGTTCCGGCTTGTGCGACAACCAATGCACACTATCCTGCATTCCGGCAACCTTGCTGAGGAATTTGACCTACGAGAAGTCAGTCAGGTGGCAAGACACATTCACGCTGCGACGATGAAGTTCCGCTTTCCTCAACTGCACAGCCACGAACCCTATGAGATACAGCGCAAAGAATGCATTGGCGTTATCAAGCTGGTTCTGCGAGGCGTTGAGCGACGCTAGAGAGTTGCTGACTTTTTCGTAAACCCGCCATGAGCTCATTGACGGTTTCGTAGGGATTGCAGGTATCTCCCCCTTGAAATTGAGAAATCAGCACATCAATGCCTGTCAATTCCAACTAGCCTTAACGCAAATTTTCCTTTTTAAAATCAAGCATTTATAAAGATCGCAGTTCTAGACTTATTTGTATCAAGTTACCTATCACGTCTGATTATTTAGCCGTGTCATCCTCTTGCGTATTTTGGGGGAACCAATGAGTCGCTTAAGAGTATTTGCGTTTGCGGTATTGGGATTGCTCGGCTTCAGCAGCCATTCCTATGCTGTTGAATACCCACCTGGTGTAGAGGTGGAAGAGCCCTATGAAGTTTACGAGGAAGAAGTTGTCGATGGGCTGATCACCCCACCTGAATATGACTGGGATGGCTTCTATCTCGGTGTGCAGGGTGGCTGGGCCCGCCTTCATGGCACGAACCGCTTCAACAACAGTGGTACGCAGTATAACGGCGGGACCGTTGGGTTATACGGCGGCTACAACTACACCTATCAGAACATTCTGATCGGCGTAGAAGGCGAAGGCGCTTACTGGTCTTTTGGTGAGCGTTCTCGCGGTGAAATGTCTTTGCGCTCTGATTACTTCGCTGCCGCAAAGATCCGGGCCGGCCTCACCTACGATTGGTTCATGGCGTATGTGACTGGTGGTGCAGCTGTTTCCACCTTCCGTGCCTCTAACCCGAATTTCGGTCCTGGCTCCGACAGCAATACCATGCTTGGCTGGGTTGGCGGTGCTGGCCTTGAGATGTTCGTCACAGAGCGAGTGATTGTACGCCTGGACTATGAGCGCATTGTCTTTCCCGGTCGTAGCTTTACCGTTGGTGGAACGCGCTTCAAGGAAGACATTGACAGCGACGCTATCCGGATCGGTGTTTCCTATAAGTTTTAGGCTATTAGCCTCAAATGAAAAAAGCCGCCTCATTTCAGTGAGGCGGCTTTTCTTGATTTTACAACGTGCTCACACGTTGATTAAACGCGACGCTCGACCATCATCTTCTTGATCTCAGCAATTGCCTTTGCAGGGTTCAGACCCTTTGGACATGCCTGAGAGCAGTTCATGATGGTGTGGCAGCGGTACAGACGGAACGGATCTTCAAGATTGTCCAGACGCTCACCAGTTGCCTCATCACGGCTGTCGATCAACCAACGGTAAGCCTGCAGAAGGACTGCAGGGCCGAGGTAGCGATCACCATTCCACCAGTAGCTTGGGCAAGAGGTGGAGCAGCAAGCACACAGAATGCACTCATAAAGACCATCCAGTTTCTGGCGATCTTCATAGGACTGCAGCCATTCTTTCTCAGGCTCAGGTGTCGTGGTTTTCAACCATGGCTCGATAGAGCGATGCTGCGCGTAAAAACGAGTCAGATCCGGCACAAGATCCTTCACAACAGGCATGTGCGGCAGAGGGTAGATTTTGACGATCTCGTGAGAGCATTCGTCAGCACCCTTTGTACATGCCAGTGTGTTGGTTCCGTCGATGTTCATAGCACAGGATCCGCAGATCCCTTCACGACAAGACCGGCGGAAGGTCAATGTTGGATCGACCTTATCCTTGATGTAGATGAGCGCGTCCAGCACCATTGGGCCACAATCGTCCGCATCAACGTAGTAGGTGTCGATGCGTGGTTTGCGTCCGTCATCCGGAGACCAGCGGTAGATGCGGTACTCACGGGTGTTAGTGGCGCCTTCCGGCTTTGGCCAGACTTTGCCCTCTCCCATCCGGGAGTTTTGTGGCAGTTTGAATTCAGCCATAACAGTTACTCCAGATTTCGGCGCCTTAGTAGACGCGGGCTTTCGGTGCGATCTTCTTCATGTCGATGCCACCTTGATCGTAGGTAGTCAGCGGCTCGAGAACAACCGGACGATAGCTCAAGGTCACCTTACCATCCTCAGAGAGGTGAGAGATGGTGTGCTTGCGCCACTCGTCATCGTTACGACCACCGAGAGGACCATCTTTATAGTCTTCACGAGCATGTGCACCACGGCTCTCTTTACGCGCTTCAGCGCCGTAAACAGTGGTGATTGCGTTGGCCATAAGGTTTTCAAGCTCAAGCGTTTCGACCAGATCAGAGTTCCAAATCATGGAGCTGTCAGAGACGTGCAGTTCGCTCATTTCGTCCCAGATAGCGGAGATGCGCTTACATCCCTGCTCCAGGCTTTCCTGAGTACGGAACACAGCCGCATCTTCCTGCATGGTCTTCTGCATCTTGGAGCGCAACTCAGCCGTTGGGGTAGACCCTTTTGCAAAGCGCAGCTTATCGAAGCGAGCCATGATTTTCTGACTGGAAGCTTCGTTAGGCTCTGGAATTGGAGCTTCACGATCAACAACTTCACCAGCGCGGATAGCAGCCGCACGACCGAACACAACAAGATCGATCAGCGAGTTTGAACCGAGGCGGTTTGCACCGTGAACGGACGCACACCCAGCTTCACCAACAGCCATCAGACCCGGCGCGATTGCGTTTGGATCTTCTTTGGTTGGGTTCAGCACTTCACCCCAATAGTTGGTTGGAATACCACCCATATTGTAGTGAACAGTTGGCAGAACCGGGATCGGCTCCTTAGTCACGTCAACACCTGCAAAGATGCGCGCACTTTCGGAGATACCTGGAAGACGCTCTGCCAGCAGATCAGGATCAAGATGATCCAGGTGCAGGAAGATGTGGTCTTTGTTTTTGCCAACGCCACGACCTTCGCGAATTTCCATCGTCATACAACGGGAAACAACATCACGAGAGGCGAGATCTTTCGCGGAAGGAGCATAACGCTCCATAAAGCGCTCACCCTCGGAGTTTACGAGGTAGCCACCTTCACCACGCGCACCTTCCGTGATCAAACAGCCTGAGCCGTAGATACCGGTTGGGTGGAACTGAACGAACTCCATATCCTGCAGAGGCAGACCCGCACGAGCGATCATGCCACCGCCATCACCTGTACAGGTATGGGCAGATGTTGCGGAGAAGAATGAACGTCCGTAACCACCAGTGGCCAGAACAACCATCTTCGCAGAGAAGCGGTGGATTGTGCCGTCATCGAGGTTCCAGGCGATCACGCCCTCACATACGCCCTCTTCTGACATGATCAGATCAAGTGCGAAGTACTCGATGAAGAAATCAGCGTTGTGGCGCAGAGACTGACCATACAGCGTATGTAGGATCGCGTGACCAGTCCGGTCAGCAGCAGCACAGGTGCGCTGTACTGGGGGACCTTCACCGTAGTTCTGCATGTGGCCGCCGAATGGGCGCTGATAGATCTTGCCTTCTTCCGTACGGGAGAAAGGCACACCGTAGTGCTCAAGCTCATAAACTGCCTTTGGTGCTTCACGCGCGAGGTATTCCATCGCATCCGTGTCACCGAGCCAGTCAGAGCCCTTAACAGTGTCATACATATGCCACTGCCAGCAGTCTGGCGTCATGTTCTTCAAGCTTGCTGCAATACCACCCTGTGCTGCAACAGTGTGGGAGCGAGTTGGAAACACCTTGGAGATACAAGCTGTTTTCAATCCCTGCTCAGCCATACCGAGCGTTGCCCGAAGGCCAGCACCACCAGCACCTACAACCACAACGTCAAACTTGTGGTCTACAAACTCATAGGCCTTGCCGCTCTGGCTTGGCGCTGTCGATACACCGGTCTGTTCAACCATCTAGATCAGCCTCCGAAGCTGATTTTAAGCACTGCAACCACGGAAGCGAGTGCGATAAAAGAAGCGAAGAAAATGTTTCCCATAAGAAGAAGAAGCTTTAGCCCTTCTGAATGGAAGTAATCTTCGATGATGACTTGCATGCCCAGCTTCATGTGCAGGCAGCCGACCAAGATCACCAAAAGCAGCAAGGTGGAGATGATCGGGTTTTGAAGTGCTTCAGTGAAACTCGCATAATCAGCGCCTTGCAGCGCGATAACGAGGATAACAAAGAAGGAAATAAGGAACACATTTGCTACAGCGGTCAAACGCTGGCGCCAGAAATGCGACGTGCCGTCCTTAGCTGAGCCAAGGCCGCGAACTTTCCCGAGCGGAGTGCGCATATCGGTCATTGATCTCTCCTTAAGCGACGATGAAACCGATGATCCAGAGGATCACGGTAAGAGCAACAGAGCCTACGATTGTCGCGCGAGCCATCCAGTTCGCTGCAGACAATTCAAAGCCATGCCCCATGTCCCAGATGAAGTGACGCAATCCGCCAATCATGTGGTGCACAAGTGCCCATGTGAAGCCGAAGAGGACCAGACGGCCCAGGAAGGAACCGAAAACGTCCATTGCGAATTGATAGGACTCAGGACCTGCTGCTGCGCAGATGAGCCAGAACGCCATCAAAATCGTTCCAAAATAAAGCGCCGCCCCGGTGATGCGATGTAGAATGGACATCACCATCGTCACGATCGGCTTATAGATCTGAAGATGGGGCGATAATGGCCGGTTGGCCTTGAGGTCAGCGTTCGCCATAAATCTCTCTCCCGTCCCTGGTTACAGTTACGCTTACGTAAACGTAACAAAACAAGGCGTTGTATGAGGTTCTAATACCTTCAGTTTCGGGGTGCGTCAAAGCATCCTATGCGACTAAATGCTTTTTCTACTAGGTTTGCCCTTAAAATTGGCCGAAATGATTAGATTTTGCGGTGTAAATTTTGTTGGTTTCTACCCGATCAAGTAACAAGAATCTGGTAGCTTATTATCTTGAGTTTTGTAGTCATATTTTAATTTACTGAAATTGTGCGAAATTTTTCAGAAAATCACTTAAAGTCAAATTACGTTTACGTAAACTTTATTTAATGTGAGCGAGCTGACGCGACCCTCTACTTCAAATCTAGAGCAGCCGATCTTGATTTCCAGTTTAGGCACCTATCCCGTGCTCTATTCACTGGTAAAAAGAGACGGAGCAGGTATGGCCTGCCCCGTGTTGGTAATAAGCTACTGCAGATCAAACTCACAATACTCAACGCCGCTATCATACAGCGTTGAAGAGGTGCATTTGAGATCGATCAGCTCAGAGACATTTGCAAATAACGGTGTCCCCACCCCGCATATGACAGGTGCAACTTTCAGGCGTAGGACATTGATTAGTTTAGACGCAGCCAGCAAACCTGCAAACATCCCTCCTCCGCACAGGTAGATATCGCCACCCTGCTCATTCTTCAGCGCAGAAATGTGCGTGGTGAAGTCTGCTCGCACTGCCTCAACCTGAGTGTCTTCAGGCAGCTGAATTCCTTCTGAGAAAATCAGATGCCGCATATGCGGGTAAGCTTTAGCGCCTGCGGGAAGACCATACTGGTAGGCAAACTCATAGGTATGGCGTCCCATGATCACAGTATCATAGGTCGCTAATCGCTCTTTGTAAGCGTCTACATGATCACCAGTATGGGGGAAGATTGAAACATCGCCATTCGGGCCAGCAATAAAACCGTCGCGACTAACGGCGACGTCATAGATAACGCGTCTCATAAAGACTCCATCAAAAACAGACAGGCATCAAACACCACCCACGTTGATTGTGGGAGTGCTGTTCAACAGAATTGAGTTGCCTTAGTTGTTCACCGACAGAGTCCTCCTCATTGCCGGATTACATGCTGAAACAGATTTCTCTCCGGATCAACCTGCACGAAACGAAGAGCAGTCAAATGGGGGGAAAAGAGAGTTGATGTGATGTTTGAGTAACAAAGGACAGCCAAGCTTCGCTCCCTTAAATCTCATAGAACAACACTCTTCAGAGCGCTTTTTCCATGTATCTGACGGTCTTTCCTTTTCCTTCCAGCTTAGCTTCCCCGACGATTTGAAAGCCTAGTGAAGCATGGAATGCGTCTGATGCCGGGTTGGGAGGATCTGAGTTTACTTCACATACAATGCGCTCGTATCCCTTTGCCTTCGCGAAGTTGAACAGGTCATCGTAGAGTTTGCCTGCAATGCCTTGTCCTCGTGCAGCTTTAGAAATTACAATCCGATCGACATAGAGAAAGTTGTCATAGCCTGCGCAGAACCATTTGAAATTAACTGAAGAATACTCGCCGCCCTGATCGTATGTGATGAGAAGACCAGCTTCCTTGTCAGCAATCCTTACATAGGTTGCTTTCTTGATCAGCTCTGCAAAGCCATCACGTGTCATAGAGGACAATTCGACAGCATGCTCTTCGTTCAGAGCGTGCGTCCAGGTTAGATCGTCAGCAATAAAGCTTCGAATAGGCAACGCAGCTACTTCCTGTTATTTCTTAAAATTGTAGTTATTATTGAGTCTAGACGGATAGATTGCGTTTTGTTCGCAATGTCTTGAAAACGTGCACCATAAAGATCGTCGCAAAGAGTGGAGTGATCAGGTTCACGATTGGAATTGCTAGAACAAACGCAACGATCAGTCCGGCTGCAAATACGGTTCCGCCTTGCGATTTACGAAAAGCTTTTGCTTCTTGCGGCGACATAAAGCGCATTGCCACAAACTCAAAATATTCACGGCCCAACAGATAGCCATTCACGAGCAAAAATGCGATTTGGCCGATACCGGGAATGAAGAACAGCATCAGAGCGAAAATGTTGGCGACAATGATAACGCCGACAAAACGGAGAGCCGTTACAATAGACTCGCCAAGCGGCAGCGCTTTGCCTCGCCTTTCATTGGGATAAGAGTGCTCTTCAACAAGTTCGGAAATCTGATCTTGATAGAAGGCGACGACCATCGCTGAAACCGGAGCCAGGATATAGCCGAGACCGATTAATGCGCCGATGCCTGTTACGATACTGACCGTCGTGTCCTGCCAGTCTTGTGGTAAGTCTATGAAATACCCGACTACGCCTTGAATAGCGATCCAGACGACAAGAAGAAGAAGCAATGTTAACCCTAAGGCTTTGAAAAAGATGCTTCTGAAATGCGGTTCAAAAACCTGCGAAAATGATTTTATTGCTGCCGATAACATCTCTTGTGCCAAATTTATGAAAACAGATGGCAC
Source organism: Pseudovibrio sp. Ad5 (assembly GCF_001623095.1). Classification (NCBI taxonomy): domain Bacteria; kingdom Pseudomonadati; phylum Pseudomonadota; class Alphaproteobacteria; order Hyphomicrobiales; family Stappiaceae; genus Pseudovibrio; species Pseudovibrio sp. Ad5. Next base: position 282,800 of record NZ_LMCH01000066.1, read on the forward strand.
TTAGATAAGCATTTCCCCGAGCCGCAACAAGAGCTGACGCTTGTAAAGCAGCTTGCCACCCATCAGGATCAACAGGCTGCTTCAGTTCTTTGCGCCGGAACGTTCCCAAGTTTACTGCGCGAGCTCCATCTCATCGATCAGCTGCCACTTCAGGCTCTCGAGACTAGCGGAACACTTCTCAAGATCGACTGGATCAAACCGGAACCAGCAACCACCTCCAACATTTGGAGGCTGATCGAAGGCGCGGTCGATTGCATTGTTGGCGAGGTGGCATTTGAGCAGCGTTCCCACGCCTCCATGGCCAGAAAATAGAACAGGTTCGCCACTTGGAATCGCGGTGAGCGCCTGTTTAATTGCAGTGACGACACGACTTTGCGCATCCAGCGCCCGTTCCCAGCCACGAACGCTCACTGCGGGGCGACTGAAGAACTCATCAGCGACAAGCTCAAACTCATCTGGCTCAAGAAAACCGGTTGAGCTGCGATCATTTTCGTGAAGGCCTGCGGATGTGATCAGCTCCATACCCAGGTGGCTCGCGATAATCTGACCAGTTTCGATGGCCTTTTTTTCGCGACTGGAAATGACATGGTCAATTTCCAAAAGCCACGGTTGGCGTAGACCTTGTTCTAAACGCTCGCGACCTTTATCCGACAAATCCCAGTGCGGAACTGGGGTTGCCGGGTCGATGTCAACATTTGGGTGGGTCAAATATATACAGTAAGTCATGGCACCTCCCCGGTGCCATCAGGCACCTGTTAAATAACCACTGGCTCTACTCGTCCATGGGTCATTTTTCCTCGATATATTTCTTGATCAAATGATGCGCGATAGAGATGTCAGGGGGGCAAATTAATCCCGACTCTGCTTCGCCTTGGAGCATCTTCAGTGTCTCCTCTTTAGAAAACCACTGACAATCCTCCATTTCTTCATAGTCGATATTCAAGTCAGTCGTCAGCGCTTCACCGTGGAACCCGATCATAATATTTGATGGGAATGGCCAAGGCTGGCTGGCGACGTATTCCACTTTGCCGACTTTAACGCCTGCTTCTTCAAAAACTTCTCGGCGGACGGCGTCTTCAAAGGTTTCGCCTGGTTCCACAAACCCGGCGAGTGTTGTGTAGACATTTTCCATCAGATGGTAAGGACGCCCCATCAGGCATTTGTCCCCGTGGGTGATCAACATTATCACCGCTGGGTCCGTTCTTGGGAAGTGCTGCGCAGAGCAAGACGGACAATCTCGCCGATAACCAGATTCGGCGAGTTCCGTTGGCTGTCCACACTGAGAACACATCTTATGGGAGGAATGCCAGCGGCCTACAGAAGCAGCCTGTGCCATCATTCCAAGCACTTCCTGACTGGCTGCTCGTTTCATCGCTATTCCGCGCAGTCCGTATGCCGCGAATGCTCCGAGTTTTTCCAGTTCCTCCTCAAGCGTTTCAGCATCCACTGTGTAACGCACGCCAAAGTATGGGCGGTCTCCATCAGTCTCGTCAATGCCAAGAAAGATGGTCGTCCGATCAGTGATATTCAGAGTTTTGAGCATCTCAACGGAATGAATGAAAGGCTCAGTCATGACCTCTTTATTGAAGATGAAAGCGTCGTTTGCCTGAATTAAAAAGCGGGCATCCGGGCTCGTCTTTAGCGAGTTAACCCATTCAGTATCCTTACGTTTTTCACCACAGCGATTAAGCGAGTTGGCAGAATAACAAAGAGCTGCAGAGGCGTCATACACCTCAGCTGTTTCGGCCAGCATTTCGAATTCCTTAAATTATAAACTTATGTAAAGTGAACCCGAGATAGCACTGAAATGCAATGTTGTGGCGACATTTTCTGAATTCGGATTTGGCAGAACTCTCTGAAGATTCACAGTCTCGTCCACAGTAGCAAGCGGTAAACATCAATGAAGGCTTGCAAAATACAGGTAAAGCGACCATATACACGATCGGGAGGTTGGTGGTGGACGAGCCACTCGCCAACCGGGTCAGATCCGGAAGGAAGCAGCCCTAACGAGTCCATGGCACGGGTCATCGTGCCAGCCTCCCACCTAATTTTCCCCGCGCCCATACTCGACAAGCGGCCGGTCTTCGTCTTGAATGGCCGGGAGTAAGTTTTACCTTGCCTTTGAAGTGGCTGAGGATTTGGGCGATATGGACGGAATAGACCTTCAAGACGAGCACCAGACAACAACAGGCGCGGAAGATAATTCTTCCAGCAGCGATGGTGCATATCGCGTTCTCGCCCGTAAATACCGACCTAGTTCGTTCGATGATCTTTATGGTCAGGAGCCGATGGTTCAGACTCTGCAGAATGCATTTGAGACTGGACGTATCGCTCAAGCCTGGATGCTGACCGGGGTTCGCGGTGTCGGTAAAACGACCACTGCGCGTATTCTGGCCCGTGGCCTAAACTACGAGATCTCAGGCGAAATTGATAAACCTACCATACACTTAGACAAACCCGGCGTTCACTGTCAGGCGATCATGGAAGGCCGTCATGTCGATGTGATCGAGATGGATGCTGCGTCTCATACTGGCATTGACGACATTCGCGAGATTACCGAAGCAGCGCGGTACCGTCCGGCGAGTGCGCGGTACAAAGTGTACATCATCGATGAGGTGCATATGCTCTCCAAGTCGGCATTCAACGGGTTGTTGAAGACGCTGGAAGAGCCGCCGGAGCATGTGAAATTCATTTTTGCGACTACAGAAATCCGTAAGGTTCCTGTGACTGTCCTCTCCCGTTGTCAGCGGTTTGACCTGCGCCGGATTGAGAGCTCTACGCTTGTTTCTCTGCTGCGCGAGATTTCCGGTAAAGAGGGCATAGAAATTTCTGATGAGGCGCTGGCTCTGATTGCTCGCGCTGGCGAAGGTTCTGCGCGAGACAGTTTATCCCTTCTGGATCAAGCCATTGCGCATGGTGCTGGTCGCATTGAGCCGAATGAAGTGCGCCAGATGCTGGGCCTTGCTGACCGCAGCCGGGTGATAGATTTGTTTGAGCACGTGATGCGCGGCGACATTGCCAGCGCTCTTGATGAGCTCAAAGCCCAGTACGATGTGGGCGCTGATCCGGCAGTTGTCCTCTCTGACCTTGCAGACTTTACCCATTTGGTGACTCGCCTGAAAGCGGTGCCGAAGGCGGGTGAAGAGAACTCTGTCACTGAGAGTGAGCGGCAACGTGGGCGGGACTTTGCTGAAAAGCTATCCATGCGCGTTCTTTCCCGGACATGGCAGATATTGCTGAAGGGAATTAATGAAGTACAGAACGCTCCTAAACCTCTGGCTGCGGCTGACATGGTTTTGGTGCGCTTGTGCTACGCCTCTGATTTACCTGATCCGGAAGAGGCACTGAAGCTGCTGAAATCTGGTAAGTTCTCCCCTGCTGGTGGCAATGCGCCTGCGGGTAACGCGCCACAGGGCGGTGGCGGATCAAGCGCCAGCGCTGTTCCATCCGGTGGCGGCTCAGCCCCCCAGTTACGTGCTGTAGCTGGCGGCCAGCCGATGACGCAAGCTATTGGCGCTGCACCGCAATCAGCCCCTCAGATGCGACAGGCTGAGGAACTTAAAGAGAAGATTGCGATCCGCTCCTGGGCTGAGGTTGCTCAACTTGCGGCCCGCATGAAGGACATTCCAGTCAAGGTTTCGGTTGAGCGCGCACTGCGTCTTGTCAACTTCCAGCCGGGCCGTATTGAAGTGCAGCCGACTGAGATTGCGACAGCTGATGCAGCTGGAGAACTGGGCCGAAAACTGACAGAATGGACGGGTCGTCGCTGGATTGTTGCGGTTAGTCGTGACCAGGGCCGACCGACTTTGCATGAAGAGAAAGAAGCTAACCAAAGACAGTTGGTTTCTGACGCGCATTCTGATCCGGAAGTGGTGAAACTTATTTCTGCCTTTCCCGGGGCTAAGGTTGTTGACGTGCGCATATTGAAGCAGGAGGAAGATCTCCCCCTTGAAGCGGCGTCCGAGTCTGTCGACATAGAAGGCATGGACTCTATGGATTTCACCCAAGATTTCTAAGGCTTCTGTGCTATGAAACCTTATGAACCGAATTGATAGAGCGCTGATGTGCGCTCAAGAGACGTTTAAGGAGCGAGTCGATGGACTTTCTTAAAATGATGAAGCAAGCCAAGCAGATGCAGGAAAAAATGGGCGAGCTTCAGGAGACTGTAAACGACCTTTCCGTTGAGGGAACCTCAGGCGCAGGCATGGTCACCGTTACGCTGAATGGTAAAGGTGAGATGACTGGTTTGAAGATTGATCCTTCTCTCATCAATGCTGATGAAGTTGAGATCCTGGAAGATCTTATCCTCGCTGCGCATAACGATGCTAAGGGAAAAGGCGAAGCTTTGGTGCAGGAGCGTACGCAGGACATGATGTCCGGTATGGGTCTGCCAGCTGGCATGAAACTCCCGTTCGGCTCTTAATATCTTCAAGGCTATCTGTTGCCAAATCACCGCGGCCCTGCGCAGATTTGGCGGTAGACCTGAAACGGATTTATTCCCTCTTGCCCGCCTCTTCAGGCGGGCATAGTTTATCTGGCATTGTCTCGCAAAACTGCTTTGCGGGTGCCTTTTCTTTCTCGCAGAGAGCATAGATTTTAGATGAGTACACGCAGGGTTGCTGGTCCCGAAATTGAACGCCTGATACAGCTGCTGTCCAAGCTGCCCGGCCTCGGCCCGCGCTCGGCCAGACGTGCTGCTTTGCATCTGGTTCAGAAGAAAGATCAACTGCTTATCCCGCTGGCTGAAGCCATGGGCGTGGCGGTTGATCAGGTCGGCATCTGCTCTGAGTGTGGCACCGTCGACACCAGTGATCCTTGCACCATTTGCTCTGATCCGCGCCGGGATGGAGCAACCATTGTGGTGGTTGAGGACGTCTCTGACCTTTGGGCGCTAGAGCGGGCATCCGCTGTGAGCGCGCATTATCATGTCCTCGGTGGCACTCTGTCTCCGCTGGACGGGATTGGGCCGGATGACCTCAACATTTCCAAGCTGGTTGAGCGGATTGAAGGCGGTGTGGTGAGCGAAGTTATCCTCGCTGTTAATGCGACCGTTGAAGGACAGACCACTGCACATTTCATTACGGACCAGCTTGCGCGATTTGAGAATGTGAAAGTGACCCGTCTTGCCCATGGCGTGCCGGTTGGCGGCGAATTGGACTACCTTGACGAGGGCACGCTGGCGCAGGCTTTGCGAGCAAGAACAAAGTTTTAGCAGGTTTCTTGCTCGGCACTTATGCGGGTATTTCCGTCACATAAGTCGTTTGCGTTGCTATGTGCGTTGATTTGAAAGATTTGCGTATTTATTGCGTTGAACAGGATTTTTAGAAATGGACACGTCTTCCGCCAAACCAACCCAGTTTTTCATCCGCAAAACCCAGCGCAACGATGTGGACGAACTGCTCGCTCTGCTCAACCGGATTATTGAGGCCGGGGGGACAACTGCGCTTGAGAAGCCGTTGAACAAAGGTGAGTTCATCGAGTGGTTTCTTGAAGCGGATATTCTGGAGAGCACTGTTTGCGCGATTGATCGTGAGAGCGGCGAGCCGCTTGGCTTTCAAATCGCCAGCCATTACGGAGATATCCCCGCTGACTGGGTTGATATCGGCACCTTCGTAAAACCAGGGCTGCACAAGAGCGGCATCGGCAGTGCGCTGTTCAAAACAACACTTGCCAATCTGGAAGGCAAAAGCCTCACCACCATCAACGCCACCATCCGCGCCGACAACACCGGCGGCCTCGCCTACTACACCTCCCGCGGCTTCAAAGACTACAAAGTGCTGGAAGCCGTGCCGCTCTCTGATGGGACACCGGTAGACCGGATTTGTAAGCGGTTTGATTTGGGGTGAGTTGGCAACAGGTTGTGCTGGATTATTTGCGCTTACCTAAACCAACCTGCAACCAGAAACACAGAGCTCAATCGCTAATCAGCATCGAAACTGGTCACGATTGAAGTCAAACTCTTTAGGTGCGGAACACTTCGAGAGCCGATAAGGAATTTTGTCAGAAGAAAGCGCGAAAGGATCACCCTTTAGTCTTGCGATGATTCTTCGTTGCGACAATGCCAGCGACTGGCATGCAAAAGACCCACCATATCGCTTCGTTACTGGGTTATAGCTCTTCGCTGGATGCCGCCAACAAACAGCTTTTTGTCCTGCAACAGTATCACGCTTCCATTCCTCCGGGACTACCACTGAGTTCCCCGGATACCATAACCAAGCACGACCATTTTTGCCAAGATAGTTGACCTGATATCCATGAGCCTGAGAGAAACTTAAATAAGTCCAACCACTACTCGGGTATTCAGGAAATACTATCTCGCGGTTCACCACATCTTCAAAGGCTGGTCGAGATTGATTAGAACACCCAACTAGTCCTGCAATCATAATAAATGGAACAGTTAGGCTCACCGCTTTCAATATTTTTAACATTTGAGATCCACACGCCAATAATCAAAGCCTGAATATTTAGATTGAATCTCTCGCAGATCCGACTTCTTTGAGAAGCCACCAACAAAAGCCAGTATTCCTGCCCCAAATTCTGCTTTACATCCAGTTACAGCGCGTGCAACGCCTTCAACCTCAGCAGGCGAATAAGGAAATCCTGAGCCTTTGGGAGCAACAAATGAAAAGGCTTTATCTTTTGCAACGGCCACCTCAAATGACTTCCCTGCAAAGCGAACCTCCTGACGGGTTTTCCAGATAGAAAGGTTGGCAGCCTTTCGAGCGCGGACTTCTACACTATTACTTCCACTGCTAGAACAGCCAGCAATCAACATAGAAGCAGCGCATAAAGCGAACAATTGCTTTTTCATAACACTTCCCCATAGGTAATATACCGGCGGATATCACACGTTATTGGGGAAGTAAATTAACTGGCCATTACTACTTAGCTCAGTTTATCGAAATCACGCCTTACCTCTGTGAATGCCTCATAGAGCCCACGTACCCAGTCCGAGCAAAAGAGACGTTGAGATCTGCGTTTTGATTATCTGATGTAACTATAATGTATTGGTGAGGTTGTTGCGGTTGCTTCAATGCCGTCGTCCCGCACTTGATGCGGGATCCAGTGGGTGGGGCGGTAGAAGGAATACTACCCCTGATTTTTCATGGGGTAGACGCGCTGCTGTTGGCACTGGTATTTTTAAGGAGGCGCTGACCTGCGGCGGGTGGTATAGCCGCAGACCAGCAGGGCACCGTTTGGCGAGGATGCGGGGTGTATTTGCGTTTCGCCATTGGTACCGGAGGCAAGTGGCACGGGTTTGTGCCATTTACCCATCACAGTGCTGTTGAACGAGCTCTGCGTGGTCAGGGGTACCGATCACGTAGAGCGCGCTGCACAATCAAGCCATTTTCTAAGCCAGTCCTTTTTATGAGGCTGGCTTTTTTCTTTGCTCCTATGCATCTCCCTGATTGAAAACCGATGGGGCTTTCGGGAGGGTGCCAGCAAGCAAAGAGCTGCACGGCTTAATCAGGAAGCGGAGTTTTTGTGTTTATTGGCTGCGGATGAGCGACTCGCTCTAACATTCCGCAGCTTTTTTTGAGCGCTTCGAGGCGATCGCGGAAGGCGTGATGCAGAGTGAACAGGGCATCGCGCTCACTGGAGTGCTGCATTCTCTCTGTCAGCACGAGGTGCTGAATATACGAGAGGTTTTGCAAATCCGAGACAACGACGATGACTTCGTCAATTTCATTTTGGAAAGTATTTGTGGCGCCACAGGCGCATGCGGAGTCGATCATTCTCAATCCCTCTGTAAGTAGGGTGTTGAACAACCGCACGACAACAAGGCTTTCGACGGCCCGCTGGCGAGCGGGAGGTTCGAAACCTGCAAACAGACAGGCGAGTTTATTCCCTCCCGAAAGAGGTATTGTATTCACCGCCCTCCCGCTCATAGCAAAGGGTCTGCGCCCTTAGAAAAAAGGCACAAAAAATCCGCTAGTTAACGGGAGCGGCTTCCGCTGTTTGGAAAGGTTTCGACGCCTCAAAGATGAATGTGTAATGAAAACCAGCGGTTGTCAAACTGACAGTTTTTACAAGGTTGTGGATGACGTGGTTTGCGAGGTGTTTGTGTCGTGGCTTATGCCTGAGCATGTCGCTCTGGATCCCGGATCTGCGCTGTGCTTGTCCGGGAAGACGAGGGTGGAGTGAGAACCCTTTGGCGGGCGGGAGGCTAGAAACCTGCAAACAGACAGGCGAGTTTATTCCCCTCGAAAGAGTATTTTATTCACCACCCTCCCGCCCATAACAAAGGGCTTGTGCGCTTCATGCATGAGGATGGGATGAAGTAATTACCCTGTCAAACTGGTAGTTTTGACAGGGACATGGATGGCGGGGGTTAGCAAGGTGTTTGTGTCGTGGCTTATGCCTAAGCGTGTTGTTCTGGATCCCGGATCTGCGCTGCGCTTGTCCGGGAAGACGGAGGGTGGTTGTGGTTGCTCGTTAAAGCTTGTAATCACCTCCCGATAAGAAGAAGGGGCGGTGTCCTGGCTCAATGAGCATAGGAATTAAAATCGGAGTTCCCTTATTAGCTTTGAAGATAAGGAGCTGCGGGATCGATGAAGAAGTATGGCCGCACCTATCACTTACCCAGCTCTCCCGGTGTAATGAGCGATGACAAGATCCTGCGGGATTTGGCGGTTCTGGAAAGCGCAGCAGAGGTCGTCTTTACCGAGAAGATGGACGGCGAGAATACGACTATCCTGCAGAGTGGATGCCATGCGCGTAGCCCTGACAGTGGGTATCATCCATCCCGTGATTGGATGAAAGCTTTTGCGGCAGGTGTTTCGCCGTGTCTTGCTGAGGATGAGCGGATCGTCGGTGAGTATCTGTTTGCCCGTCATTCCGTCGCTTATGACAGGTTGCCTACTTACTTTCTAGGTTTTGCATGGATTGTTGGCGGCGTCACACAGAGTTGGGATGCGACGCTGGACCGTTTCTCAGAGCTGGGCATTGCTCCTGTTCCGGTGTTGCACAGGGGCGTTTTCACTCAAGCAAGCGTTGACAGAGTGCTGAACGGGCTCAACCTGAGCAAGCAGGAGGGCTTTGTCGTGCGAACCACTGAGGCTTTCCAAGAGGCTGACATGGCAACACATATGGCCAAGTATGTGCGCGCAGATCACGTACAGAGTGACACCCACTGGATGCATGGTGAGATTACCAAGAACGGGTTGCGAAGGAGCTAGGAGCACCTGAGCATTTGGCTCTGGATCTCGGATCTGCGCTGCGCTTGTCCGGGAAGACGGTGGGGTGTGCTGTTATTGCAGGTTTTCTTTGATAATCCGGGCAAATTTTTGAGCGATTTTTTTGTTTGGGAGCTTCCTATAGTACGCACCTTGTCCTTTTACCGTAACCTCCAACTCGTTGTTACTGAGTCTTCGAAATCTCGCTGATTGGCCTATCCCATTATTATTGTACTCTGGGAAACTTCCGATGATTATAGTTGCATCATCAGCATTTACTTGTGGCTGACTTGGATGACGAAAGCCTCCCCAAATACAGCCATTCGGCGGCCTTTCATCAACTGAGTGACGGACTTTGCTATGGTATGCGGGGCTTGACATTGTGCAGGGGGCTATACCGTGATTTCTAAAGATAGCAAGCAACTTGCGAGAAAGCTCCTGGTTCGTCATTGATGAATCGATTTTCACAATCTCCGTATGTCCAGGTGTCGGCAGGAGAGGTCCAATCAATAAACATCCCGAAACTGCAAAACAGACAGCGAAGACACTCAAGATTATCGAAGTCTTTTTAATGACTGTTTTCATCTCTTTTCACTTATTGCTATCCGGATGGTCAAAGTTGGTGAATTCAAGCAATCTCTGTTTGGTCATTGCCAAGAGCCTAGCAAGGCGTTGTCACAAGTGAAACTCATGGAAAACTTGGGATGGTTTTGCGAAAGTATTTGAGTGTTTCAAGTGAGTTGCTGGCAATTGCTATCAACAGCACCTCAGGTCTATTCTCGAAAGCGCTTGCAATTGAGGTCTGCAAAATTCAGTATGCGGGCCTATGGTTTCTGAGGTGCGAAAGGCCTCGGGATTAAAAGGGAACACGGTGAAGTGTAGCCAACAGGCGCTAATTCCGTGACTGCCCCCGCAACTGTAAGCGGCGAGCGACGCCAAGCATGCCACTGGAGAGATCCGGGAAGGCTGGCTGAGCACAGACCCGCGAGTCAGGAGACCTGCCATTATGTTTCACTTCAACCCGGGCGGGGCGTCCCGGAGGAGGCCATAATGGTTGCATTGGCGCAAGCCTCTCACATATCCGGTTTCTGTTTGCCCCTGCCGTTGCGCGGAGGGCGTTATGTTACCTGTTTCCTCAAGACTTAAACTTTATCCCGGATCGTTTTGCGAACCGCTGATGGTCGACGCGCGTGTGTGCTTGACTTTTGCCTCAGGATTCGACAATCAATGTAACGTTATAACGTTACATTGATGATGTGTAGCGTTTCACTCGGGTGGGTTGGTACGATGCTTGATCTTGTTTCTCATCATTTGGGCACCGTTGGCTGCCCGATTGGGGCTGAGCTGCGCACGGGTGCTTTGGCATGAGCGCGGTTTTTGTTTCTGTGTGCGATGTTTCGTGGGCGCCTGATCGGAAGAGTTCGTTGGTGTTACAGCCACTGAGTTTTGAGTTGGCTGCGGGGCAAGTGCTTGGCGTGGTTGGCGCGAACGGGGCTGGCAAGTCTACGTTGTTGCGGCTGCTCTATCGGTTCAACAAGCCGATGAGCGGGCAGATTTGCGTTGGCGGTGATGACATCTGGTCCCTCTCCGCCAAGATCACGGCACAGCGGGTGGCAGCGGTATTGCAAGAGCAGCCGACGGATTTTGCGCTGAGGGTGCGTGAGATTGTGGAGCTGGGACGCACGCCGTATCGCAGTGGGTTAGCAGCTTCCGGAGAACGAGACCGGCAGGTGGTGGACCGTGCGATCCGCGCTTTGCAGCTGGATGCCTTGGCCGGACGGTTGTTTGGCACGCTTTCTGGCGGAGAGCGGCAGCGGGTTATGGTGGCGCGGGCGTTGGCGCAGGAGCCAGAGCTGCTCATTTTGGATGAGCCGACCAACCATCTCGACATTCGCCATCAGCTAGAAATTCTGAAGCTCATTGAAGAGCTGGATCTGACGATCATCACCAGCCTGCATGACCTGAACATGGCAGCTGAGGTGTGTGACCAGATCCTGTTGCTGGACCACGGGCAAATGCTTGGATTTGGGGTGCCGGAGCAGATCCTCTCTCCCGCTTTGGTTTCCAAGGCTTTTCAGGTGCGCACAACGCGCGAACAGCTGGTGGACCGACAACACTCTCTTCTGACATTTGATCTGCATTCTTAAGGGTACTTTTTCATGAAAAAACTTGGTTTGGCGCTGGCTGCGGCGCTGCTTTCCTCTTCCGCTGCGCTGGCAGAGGTTTCCGTCAAGAGCTGTAACCGCACTGTCGAATTTGATGGCGTGCCGCAGCGGGCGGTATCGCATGACTCCAACCTCACAGAAATGATGCTGGCACTGGAGTTGCAGGACAACATGGTGGGCTACACCGGTATTTCTGGGTGGAAGACGCTGGATGAAGAGCTCACGGATCAAGTGGCTGTGCTGCCGGAGCTTGCCCCAAAGTATCCGAACAAAGAAATCCTAATTGGTGCTGACGCGGATTTCTTTTTTGCAGGTTGGAATTATGGTATGAGGGTTGGTGGCGAGCTCACACCGGAGACGCTGGAGCCGTTCGGTATCAAGGTGTACGAGCTGACCGAGAGCTGCATCCATATTGGCGAGAAGCCAAAGGTTTCCATGGATGACATGTACAATGATCTTTTGAACCTTGGCCGCATCTTTGATGTTGAAGAGCGGGCGGAAGCGTTGGTGCAGGCTTATCGCGAAGACCTTGCGCAGTTCAAAGCTGGCTTGAAGGCTGCTGACACACCTCTGCGTGTGTTTGTTTATGACGGAGGTGAAGATTCTCCGTTCACTGCTGGTCGTTATGGGATGCCAACCGCGCTGATTGAGGCTGCTGGCGGCACCAACGTGACGGATACATTGGATAAGAGCTGGGTGCGCGTGAACTGGGAGGCTGTGGTTGAGACCAACCCGGAAGTGATCGTGATTATCAACTACGGCGAAGTGACTGCTGCGCAGAAGCGTGAGTTCATGCTCAACAACCCCGCCTTTGCGGATATGGATGCGGTGAAGAATGACCGGTTCGTGACGCTGGAATATGCTGAAGCAACTCCGGGACCACGGAACATCAAGGCGATCAAGAAACTCGCAACCGCATTCTGGGGTAACTAACAATGAGCGAAGGAACCGGCGTTGTTGTAGCCCCCAAAGAGGGCTCTTCTCATCATTTGCTGCAGATTTGCTGCGTGGGATTGGCTGCGCTGGTTCTTTCTGTCTGCCTTGCGGTCTCCGTTGGGGCGGTTTCCATTTCCATGGAGACTGTATGGGGTGTTCTTGCCAACAAACTGGTGCCGGGCACGGTTGAGCCGAGCTGGTCGCTGGGGCGGGAGAGCATTCTCTGGGAGATCCGCCTGCCCCGTGCGCTGCTGGCGATCATGGTGGGGGCCGGGCTTTCCATCGTGGGAGCTTGCCTTCAATCCGTCACCCGCAACCCGCTAGCTGACCCGCATTTGATCGGCATTTCAGCTGGTGGCGCGTTTGGGGCGGTGTTGGCTCTGCTGCATACGGGGCTGTTTTTGGGGATGCTCACCGTACCTTTGCTGGCGTTTCTGGGTGCTCTTGGGGCAACGCTGCTGGTGATTGGGGTGGCGAAGTTTACAAGCGCTACCAGTGCCGACCGTCTGGTGCTGACGGGTGTAGCTGTGAGCTTTGTGCTGATGGCAGGCGCCAATATCCTCATCTTTTTGGCAGACCCACGGGCGACGCATACTGTGGTTTACTGGATGCTGGGCGGATTGGGGCTGGCGCAGTGGGCACATCTCGCCTACCCGTTGGTGGTGCTTGCTTTGTGCGGGCTCTGGCTGTGGTTTCGCGCAGGGCATTTCAACGCGATGACAATTGGCGATGAGACGGCGACAACACTTGGCATATCCGTTGGTGCCTTCCGGCTGGAAACCTTTGTGATTGGTGCGCTGATTACGGGTGTTATGGTCGCGTTTTCCGGCATGATCGGGTTTGTGGGGCTTATGGTGCCTCATATTGTGCGGCTGTTTGTTGGCGGCGATTATCGACGCCTGATCCCTGTTTCAGCGCTGTTTGGGGCGATCTTCCTATTGCTTGCAGATGCTGCTGCACGGACGCTGATGAAGCCGGAAGACATGCCGATTGGCATCATTACCGGGCTTATTGGCGGGATTTTCTTTATCTGGCTCTTACGGGAAAAGCGGTAGCTCTGCCGTTTTTCAGGGGTTCTGACACCTCGTTGTCGCTGCGATATGAGCTTGAGCTTGCCGTCATCACGACACAGTTTTTTCGCGTTAGACTCATACAAGGCCCATCTGGCAGCATGGCAGAAACACGGATTTTGAAAGGTATTTACCTTTATTCCAGTTGGTTTCGGCTGCTTTTAATTATGGTTTTGTCGCATATTCCTAGGCGTTGATCAGAGGTCTTGTTCGGGAACATGTGTTTGATGCGGAGTACGTGAATGACATCTCGGTTGTATAGCGATTTTGCCGAGCAGTATGATGAGGCCATTCAGGAGAACATCTACAACGCTCTTTTAGAGCGCCCCACCCTGCTTGGCATGCTGCCGCCGCTGCAAGGGCTGAAGGTGCTGGACCTTGGGTGCGGCCCCGGCGTGTATGCGCAGTTTCTCTATGATCACGGAGCTGATGTAACCTGCATTGATGAATCCGAGCAGATGCTGAAGCTGGTGAAAGAGAAGCTGGACGACAACGTAAAGTGCTACACCTCTGACCTGTCTAATGGGTTGCCGGAGAAACTGGAAGGCACGTTTGATATCGTGATCTGTCCGTTGATGATCCATTACGTCGAAGACCTGAACAAGCTTTTCAGAGACATCGGGAACGTGTTGAAGCCGGGTGGTTACTTCGTGTTCTCAACCCATCATCCGCTGGTGGATGCACAGTGCTCTCCAAGCGGTAGTTATCTGCGTCAGGAACATGTGACGGAGGAATGGAACACCATTGGTATGCCGGTGAAGGTGAGTTTTTATCGCCGCCCACTCTCCATGCTGTTTGGGTGGCTCTCAGCTGCCGGAATGTGTGTTGTGGACCTGCGCGAAGGGATGCCAGCTGCCGAGATGAAGGAAAAATCTCCAATCCACTATGAGAAGCTGCAGAAGAATCCGAGCTTCATCTTTTTCAAATGCCAGAGCCACTGCAGCAAGTAGGCCGCCCTCCTGACTCGCTTCAGACTCACTGGCTACTTACAGTTTTGTGAGTCTCAATGTTTCTGCGGTTTATCTCCTGCAGAGTCAGTGCGCTGTATGCAGTCGGGTAGATTCATGAGTCATTTCAAGGAGATATTGACTCTGCGAAACTCACAGGTGTGTTAGTTGCCTCTGAGTCAATTCTCAGTGTCAGTGAATGTGGAATAAATGCTTCTGAAACGCTCGTAGCGAGCCTTGTTGGCGCCCATATCGCTGTAGCCAACGCGGGATTGAGAGCGGTAGTGCACGACGCCTGCTTCTTCATCGATCCAGAGCTCTACATCGTCGTTGTAACCCATGCTTGAGCTCGTGAAGACGGCGTGGAGGTATGATCCTTCTACCTTGCTGATCTTGTTCTTGCCCATCTCCTGTAAGGTGTTGGTGAGAGCTGCCTGTGTGATCTCAAAGGAGGAGAGCATGGACAGAGGCTCTACACGGCGGGCTGTATCTTCTGTTTGAGAAGAGACGGCATTGGGGGAGTTGGGCAGGGCTGCAAACTGACCATCATGCACGCCAACATAATCCGGCACTCTAGAGTTTTGCCAAATAAGTTTTACAGTGACGCCAACCACAAGCGCGACCAGAAGAATTGCAATAACAGCCATTTTAGAAAGACCTTTGAATATCATCGTTCCCGGATTTCCCACTTGCACAAAGCATAACTCATTCAGAGGTTGCGGGCGAAATGAAATTCTAGTGTTTAGAGTGCGACACAATCTGTTCGCATCTCTTCCAGGTTTGCATTTGAAATCAGATAGGCTGCTCTGCAACTCTGAACATGTCATCAGAAACAGCAAAGGCGGAGCTGAGGATTAATCCAAGCGCCGCCTTAGAATGCTCAATCACGACTGACTTGCAAGTGCTCCCAGCCTCAAACATATGATCTGGTGAGCAAGCGCTTAAATGTTGACTTAGTCAATCACGCCCTGCTCGCGCGCTTCGGCGATGAGCTCAGAGCAATATTTTTCACGAGCGGCAGGATCTTCGATTTTCTGAACAACTTGCTCATGCACCATAGACATCATGACTACACTCATAACAAACCCTTCATCTTCACTCTTGATTTCGTCGAGCAGTGCTTTGCCCCTTGCATCAGGAATAATGAGTCCGCAGCTTTTTTCTGCTCCAATGAAGCTCGCGATGGTGGCGTGCTTGATCATTGCATCTTTAATAGGGCCAGCAAAGGCAGACTGTGTAGAAGCACTAAGCAGAAGTGCAGCTGCGAGGCATTTGAGAGTGGTTTTCATAATATTTAGTTCCAGATGAATTTGGATATATCGTCACTACACATCAACATGTGCAGCATTTTAATAAATATGAGATTCAAAACACTCTGTCGACGAAAACTCATCGCGAACTAATTGATAAATTTTGCTTTTTGCCATTTGTAATTCATGAGTAAAATCAAATAGACACATCAAATGTGGTTACAAAACACTCATAAATTGCTTAGAATATCTAATGCAATCTAAATTTCAGCACTAACTAGCAAACAAACTGCTACTTCCTAGTTGGCTGTAACACCTCGCGTTTTGCAAGATGAACGCATAATTAAGGCTATAGCCCCTCAAAACGGCTATATCGGTGCCATAAAACTTGACGATTTTGCAATTTCGCTCTTAATTGCCCTTTTAATAGCAAAATTGCTGCTTAAATCTCTCAGGTCGGGAGAAAAGCAACAAAAGGAAGCCTTTGCAGATGAATTCAGAACGCTCTACGCAGACAACTGAGCGCCAAGACGTTTCGCCACTTTTGAAACTGACCCTTGAGCTCGGTCCATTGGGCGTTTTCTTCATCGCCAACTCCAGAGGCGCACAGCTTGCCGAGATGTTTCCTGCATTGGGTGCTCTTGGTCAGCCGATCTTTATTGCAACAGCTGCCTTTATGGTGGCAATCACCATCTCCCTCACCGTATCTTACATCCTCACCCGTCATCTACCGGTGATGCCGGTGGTGTCTGGTGTTGTGGTGCTCGTGTTTGGCGCACTGACGCTGTATTTGCAGGACGATCTGTTCATCAAACTCAAGCCAACCATCGTGAACACCCTGTTTGGTTCCATCCTGCTGGGTGGGCTGTTCTTCGGTAAATCTCTGCTGGGATATGTGTTTGACAGCGCCTTCAAGCTGGATGCGGAAGGCTGGCGCAAGCTGACTATGCGCTGGGGTCTGTTCTTCTTTGTGCTGGCGCTGATCAATGAGTTTGTCTGGCGCAACTTCTCAACGGACTTCTGGGTGGACTTTAAGGTCTTTGGTTTCATGCCAATCACCATGGTCTTCACCATGATGCAGCTTCCGCTGATCCAAAAGCACAGCTTAGAGAGCGAAGAGAAGAGCTAAAGCTCTCTCACTTTCCCAAGTACAGACAAAATTAAAGCGCGGTTTGAGCCGCGCTTTTGTATTTCTGTAGTCTAAGCTCTGGATTAGCGCGGTGCGCGCTTTGCCAGGATGCGCTGGAGCGTTCTGCGGTGCATGTTCAGGCGACGGGCTGTCTCTGAAACGTTGCGGTCACACAGCTCATAAACGCGCTGGATATGCTCCCAACGAACCCGGTCAGCAGACATTGGATTGTCTGGTGGTGGGGCTTTATCGTTTGGACGGCGGGTCAGCGCTGCCAGAATATCATCAGCATCAGCTGGCTTTGCGAGATAGTCAATGGCACCAAGCTTTACTGCTGTTACAGCAGTTGCGATGTTGCCATAGCCGGTCAGGATGATTGCGCGCGCGTCCGGCTTTTTCATGCGGATGGCTTCAACCACGTCCAGACCGCTGCCATCTTCGAGGCGCATGTCTACGACAGCATAATCAGGTGCCTGTGCTGCAACTTTACTCAGCGCTTCTCTTACGCCGTCAGCGGTTTCCGTGTGAAACCCTCGTTTCTGCATCGCACGTTCCAAGCGCTGCTGGAAAGCACGATCGTCATCAACGATTAGAAGGCGTCCAAGAGGTGCAACTTCTGGTTCTGTCATTTTGCAGGTCCGATTAATCTACGGTATTCACAGGACACTTTAGTATATTTTTCAGTTAAGGGAAGTTCCCATGGGCTTTTATAGCCAGATTTCGCTAAAGTATTTTTACTAGGATACCTAGAGATTTACTCTCAGGATTCTGGAGTTTGCGCTCCCTGATCCATAGTTTCACGTAGCCAGCGTATATGAACCAAAGCTCCGCGGTCAGGATCTTTTCGATTATGAAAATTCACTCTTCCACCAGAGCGCTCCAGCAATGTTTTGGCAATGAAGAAGCCAAGACCCAAGCCACCGCCTGATTGGCGTTCTGCTTCGTCGTCAAATTCTTCTTCACCATCCTCTGAAATTGCAGGTGCAGAGCGTTTGGAAACATAGGGTTCGCCCATTCTGGCAAGCACGTCCGGCGCAAAGCCTGGGCCGTCATCCAGAATGAAGATTTCCACGTGCTTATCATCCCACTTCGCTTCGAAAAGAACGGTGGTTTCTGCGAAGTCTACGGCGTTTTCGAGTAGGTTGCCGAGGCCATAGCTGATGGCAGCGTCACGGACGCCGACGGGTTCTGGTCCGACGCCTTCAGCCTTGATATTGATTTCAATGCCGAGACCTCGGTGCGGCTCAGATACATCTGCCAGCAACAGCGAAATCGGCATGCGCTGGAACACCTGATCGGCATCACTGGACAGGCTTGTGAGCTTCTTCAGAATTTCACGACAACGCGCGGCCTGAGAATAAACCAGCTCAGCATCTTCACGCAGTGGGTCGCCCTTCTCAAACTCGGTGGAGAGCTCTTTGGCCGTCAGATAGATGGTGCCCAGCGGTGTGCCGAGTTCGTGCGCGGCAGCTGTTGCAAGGCCGTCCAGCGCGGACAGGTGCTTCTGGTGCGCCAGGACCATGTCACTGGCTGCCAATGCATTGGAGAGCTGGCGTGCTTCTTCAGCAACCCGCAAAGAGTATGTTGCCATGAAGAACATGGAGCACATGAGCGAGAACCAGACGCCGACAAGGTAGAGCGGCGGCAGATCAATCTGCGTGCCATCATACCATGGCAGCGGCATATGGAATGCGGTGAGCAGCGTGACGACTGCTCCGGCCAGCGCGCCGAGAATGATGGTGTTGCGGGAAGAGAGCGCGGTTGCAGAGACGACAACAGGTGCAAGAATGAGGAAACAGAACGGGTTGCCCAGACCACCAGTGAGGTAGAACAGGCCACCGAGCTGAATGATATCGTAGGCCAGCTGAGCTGCTGCTGCATTTTTGGAAATGCGCGTGCTTGATGGCCAGCGAATTTTGAGAATGACATTGAGCCATGCGGATGCGGCCACCAAAACGTAGCTGTAACCGATGGGCAGCGGGAAGTTGAGCAGATAGTGCACCACAAGCAAAGAGACAGTTTGTCCTGCCACTGCCAACCAACGCAGGCGCACAAGCGTATCCAGCTTGATCTGCGGGTCTAACAGTCGCGACTGCCCTTCCGGTGTGCTCATCATTTAATCTTGCTCCAATATGTCACAGATGCCCTTCATAAATCACAGGTGATCCACTTGCCAATGGGTTATGTGGCAGAACTATCTTGTTTTGCCGCTGAAATGTTAGCATAGCCTTGTATCCGCCTCTGGGGCATGCTAGCCACCATCTAGTTGCGCAGGTACGGCAAACAAACACTTAAGAGTGACAGTGTGTTGTACCAGTGATTGTTATTGCGACACGGGAAAAACGATATGAGTGAAGCTAATACTGCTGGTGAACAGGGTGAAGCAGCTGCACCAGGCATGAACATCCTGGCTCAGTACATTAAAGACCTTTCTTTTGAAAACCCAAATTCTCCAAAGTCTCTTCAGCCAGGTGAACAGCCAAAGCTGGACATCAACGTAAACGTTGGTGCGAACCCAATTGGCGAAGACCAGTTCGAAGTTATTATTACTCTGAACGCAAAAGCGAACACTCCTGAGCAGGTTCTGTTTGCTGTTGAACTCGTTTACGGTGGCGTATTCCAGATCACCGGTGTTCCTCAAGAGCATATGCACCCGTTCATCCTGATCGAGTGCCCACGCATGCTGTTCCCGTTTGCTCGCAACATCCTTGCAGACACCACACGCAATGGCGGCTTCCCACCACTGCTGCTCGATCCAATCGACTTTGCAGCTCTGTACCGTCAGAACCTCGCTCAGGCTGCTGCTGCTCAGCAGGCACCTGCTGCAGGCGAAAACGGCGAAGCGAAGCCAAACTAAGAATTTTAAGTTTCCGGCATTCCGTCGGTACTTTGACAAAGCCACGTTGGTTTCCAGCGTGGCTTTTGTTTTGCCTGCAATTCGATATTTCGATCTAGGAAGATATTTATGTTCGCCGCCTAGGATCTCCGCGATAAACGGAGAGAGGCCTCAAGAGACTTAAGATGCGGCATCCAAACTTACGAAGTATCGCTGGTGCTCTGGGCATTGTTGCCCTCATGATGACACCTGTTGGTTCCCTTGCTCAGGACGAGCCGGAAATTGCCGGCCCTGAAGACTGGCACGCCTACAGCTTTTCAGCTGAGCAGATCACCGGAGACATTATTCTGGCTCCCGGGACGATCGAGATGGGCAAATCTGGAATTCTGACAATCACGGGCGTTGAAGGGTATACCCCCAACCTCTTCTCCTTCACTGGTGCAACGTCTCTCGACCTGCCAGAGGGCAAAGTTTTCTGCGAGAAAGACGTCGATAAAGGTTTCATGATCATCGACCGGTCGCAGCCAGATTTTCTCGTGATTGATGTCTTCGGAGGTGATGTGCCGCCTGAAGCTGGCAAGAGCGTTGATCAGCAAGCCGGGTTCTGCGGCTCGTTTACCTACAATAAGTCGTAGGGCAACCTACGCCCTGACTGTTTCAATCAAGGTAGTTCCAAATGAAAATCAAGATTACTTCTGTCTTTCTGGGCTTGTCTCTCGCTTCCATTCCGCTTGCTTATGCTGGCGAGGCTCCTGATAAAAAATGGGGCGCCTCCAGCACCACTGCGACCAGTATTACCGGTGATATCGTCGTGGGGATGACCTCCATCACGATGGCAACAGGAAGTGTGTTGCATATTAAGCCTGTAACCAGCGAAGTTCCCAATCTCTACCGCTTTACGGGCGCTGATATGCTCATGCTGATCCGTAACAATAATCTCTGTTTGCCAGACACGACAGATGGCTATCTCGTTCTCAGCTACCCAAGCAAGAACATGCTGGCAATCGATGTTTTTGACGGTGATATGCCGCCTATGACGGTAGAAAGCATGGAAAGCCAATCCAATTTCTGCGCTTCTTACAGCTATGAAATGCCTGGATAAAACTTCACATTGTACCTGAGTAAGCACTGTGCAAAATACGGAGCCTCTGATCAGGCGAGCCGGGTTCTGCGCTTCCTATTACTACCATAAGTCTTAGATTTTGCACTTTAGGTTGCATATGCATGTATAGAACATAAGATGGTCCGCAATTTCACGGACCGTCTCATCGGTCAATTTGCATTTATCAGACTGAAATATTGATTTATGAAAACACCAGAAGAACCAGCAGGACAGTCTCGTCCTGACATCGCAATGTTCAGTGTCAGCCGTGCTGAACTGATCCGCACATACCTATGCTATGCTTTTATTGTCTTTTCCTCAAAGGCCCTGCTAGCTTTACTACATGAATACGTCATCTCAATCGTTACTGAGACAGAAATATTCGATCTACTTATTAAAAAAATCCTCCTCTCCTGTGTAATTATATTTTCTTTTCTAGGATTTATTTCTGCACCAAAGAAAATAAGTCTTATAATATTTGTCTTTATTTATTTTGGAATTACATTTGCCATCGGTTTTTACGGCTTACTCTTTTCATTGTACTATCCGCTTACGCTTACATTTCTTTTGGAAAAAGATCAGGTAATAAACTGGCTTCTCAATTCTCCTTTCGTTGAAAACTCTATTTATATCCCATTGATTGGATATGGCCTTTACCAAGTTTGGCGGGCTCCCTCTGCGAAGAAGCTTGCAAGCCTTGGGACCAGCTCCGCGCAATAGGGCTCCGTTAAAGTTTGGACCCTTATTTCAACTGGTCTTCAATTGCTCTTGGGAAAAGTTAGTCTGTCCTGGAGTTTGTGGCACTCACGTGCTGCGCTCTAATATTTGATTTGAATAGACCGATGCGGTTTGATTGAATCCGGCCGCATGGGTCATACTTTCTCTCTTCTCTTGAGGCGGCGGTTTTTCTGCGATGTCTGAAAACTCATACGCGCAAGAAGTTTGTTACAATTTGCGCGGTGGGAACCGGGCATTGCTGATGGATGCGTTTGCCACTGTTCGCAAAGAAGGTTTCCTCTTTCCTCCTCCATGGCGTGTCGCTATCACAACGCAAGGGTATGGCCGCAGGGCGGTTCTGGAGGATCCAGAGGACCTTTATCAGGACATGCTGGTAGAGCTTGTGCACGAGGCCAATATCAATACTGGTCAGCCGTCTTTATGGGCGCAGATCTTCAACTGGTCAGACCTCAAGCCGGGTATGGCAGTTTTTGAGTCAGGTTCTGGCCTTGGTTATTTCACTGCCATCATCGCTCATGTGGTTGGCGCTGAAGGTTCTGTCTACTTCGATGAGCCGCATGACAAACTGCATGATCCGTGTCGCGAGAATCTGGCGTCCATTGCGAACGTTCATGCAGATTACAAAGGCGCACCGTTAGATCGTGTCTATCTTTGCTATGGCACAACAACGATCCCGGCCCAGCTTTATCTCAATACCAAGCTGCGGGGGCAAATCGTGTTTCCCTTTACCAATGACTGGGGGCATGGCTTCTTCATCAGCTTGAAGAAGAAAAAGAAGACGTGTGAGCTGAAGGTCAGCTCCCCGTGTGCATTTGTTGTCAGCCACACATACAAGAACAGTCTGTTTACAGACGATTTTGGCGAGCTCTATGACATGACGGTGGACATCAGCTTGGTTGAGCAAGCGCTGAATGATGACGTGCTGGACGTGGCGAAAATGATCCATCTGGCGCTCGAAGCCAGGTCGAACTCTTAGAGCACATCGCGCTCCAAAATCTTTAGTGCAGCGACTTCTTGTAGTTTGACTGAAGCCAATCAGACACAACGCGCTTTGGCCATTATGCCGCACGGGAATCCTGCTTGCCAAACACCCGGTAGCTCTATAAGCTCATAGATGTTGCACAAGAGTGTGATGCCCGAAACGTAACCAAAGGAGGTGTTTGATGATTGTAATAAAGGTGCCTCAGGCAGGTTCGTTTAAATAGGCAACACGCCTTACCTGCCTGACCCACTTTGGGGTCCGTATGCGATAGCTACGGCGACCCTATGGTGCTGTTCTATTTCAGGCAGATAAATGTCCCATAAATTGATTGAGCTGGGTTGGTCGGCTCATTTTATGATGCAGCTTCGCGATGACGAGCTGCAAACCCTTTCTGTTGCGCGCATTACTCAGGTTCATAGGAACCAGATGGTCGCTATCAGCAGTGAGGGAGAGTTTTCTTTGAGCGTCCCAGGCCATGGTTCTACCGGCTCTTATGCCGTTGGTGACTGGGTCATCTATGATTCTCAGTTTCAGGTTACGCGTGTTCTTGACCGCCTTACTGTCGTGGAACGACGGGCCGCGGGGGAAGATGCACGCACGCAGCTGATTGCGGCTAATCTGGATGTTTTGTTCATAACCACCTCCTGCAACAAAGACTTCAACATTGCGCGCCTTGAGCGGTATCTGGCTGTTGCCCAGCAAGCCGGCATTCAACCTGTTGTGCTGCTGACAAAAGCCGATTTGGTGGAGGACACGCGGGACTTTGAAGTGCAGGTGCAAAAGATTGATCCTTTGTTGCCGGTCATCGCGCTGGATACCCGCGATGCCTCTCAAATCACGCCGCTCTTTGACTGGTGGAGAGCCGGACAGACGGCAGCCTTGGTCGGGTCGTCTGGTGTTGGTAAGTCTACTATTCTCAACAGCTTGAGCGGGTCTTCCGCCAAAACCTCTGGCATTCGTGAAGATGATGCCAAAGGCCGGCATACGACAACGGCACGCTGCCTTTACCCGATTGGTGAAGGACGCTGGCTTATGGACACGCCGGGTATGCGTGCCTTGAGGCTCTATGAGGTTTCCGAAGGCGTTTCGGCGGTGTTTCAGGATCTGGTTAATCTTGCTGAGGACTGCCGGTTTGGTGATTGCAGCCATGATGCAGAGCCTGGGTGTGCCATTCAGGCTGCGATTGAGTCGGGTGAGCTGGATGCTGCCCGGTTGAAACGCTGGCAGAAGCTGGTGCGGGAAGAGCAATACAACAGTGAGACTGTTGCGCAGTCCCGGTCCCGTTCAAAAAACTTCTCAAAAATGATCAAACGCGTGCAAAGCGGTAACCGACATATGAAAGGCGACGCCTAACACTCATGACATGCACTCCCGTGGATGTAAGTTTGCGGGAGTGCATTAGGGCGGTTTCCTGCGGTTTTCAGCATCTCCAAGGGGGAGCCGACCCACGAATTTGGCAGTTTCCGCAGGTCGGCCAGATGTCTTTGAAGTGTTGTTGTGTTGAGGCAACTTCAAAGACCTCGGGAGGCTTATCCACTCGGTAAATTTGCTGTCTGACCGAAGTGGTGACGCTCACCTATTTTTTAACCGAATGCAGTGCTGCAATACCGTATTCGGTGTGGCAGCCTTGTTTTTGCAGCTGCTTTAGATGAGTGTCGCGCGGATCCATGAAACAAGCTGTCCTATAAAGAACAGCGCAAGAATTTTTTTTAGGCTAGACGCTCCCCGCGAAGCAGGGGGAAGTCGCACACAGATTCGGGATTATGCGTCCTGTGGCAGGACTTTGGGCAGCTCAACACAGAAGGTTGTTTCTGCACGATCCGCCAAAAAGGTGAGAGAGCCGTAGTGAGACTTCACCATCGACTGCACGATGCCAAGGCCCATTCCGGTCCCACCTTCTGAGCGGCGGGTTGTGAAGAACAGATCAAAAATTTTCCCTGCATTCCCCTCAGAAATACCGCTTCCATTGTCGCAAATGTAGAATCGCAGTGTTGTCGGCGTTTCTTCGATTTGGATAGTAACTTTTGTGGCCGCGTGGTTGATCGCATTGTCCACCAGGTTGAAGAAAATGATTTCTGCATTTTCAAGCGTGATCGGCACTTGGACCGAAGATTGGCTCTTACAGTTCACTTCAAGACTAGCGTATTGGTTTTGCAAATGGTTGAGCAGGCTTTCCAGATCCAGCTGACCCGTTGATTTCGGGTTGTCTGCACGCGCCAGATGACGCAAGCGATCCAGCAGAGCCGTCACCCTGTCGGAGTCTTTGAGTATGTTATTCAGAAAGCGGTTTCGCTGTTCCTTCGACATGTCCTCACCAGACTCCATGAGCAGCTCTACCGCGCCCTTGGTTGCTGTGATCGGAGACTTCAGTTCATGCGCGGCGTGTGAGGCAAATGTTGAGATGTAATCTGCTCTCTCAGATATCTTGCGCGCCATGGACAGGAAGCTATCGGCCAACGAGGCAAACTCACGTGTGCCGTTGTGTTTGAGCGGGGCGATTGCGTTTGCATCACCCGTACTGATCCGCTGCGTGCGCTCTATGAGCTCGTGGATTGGCTTCGTGATTACCCGCAGAAAAACAAAGCCAATCAGCGCTGTCACAAGCAATGTGAATGCGCTTGCTATGGCAACAATTTCCCATTGCTTGAAGAGCTGTCGCATTGTGTTGCTTGGGGTTCTGGACGCATAAATCACGCCGACAACCTTGTTGTACAAGATGACTGGCATTGCGGAGAAAATACGCGTTGCCGTTCCGCGGCTTAAGGATGAGAAAGCTGGAGCTGGTTCATCTGAAATGCGTTCGCGTAAAACGCTTTTATATTCACCCGAAAGAGCTGCCTGAACCTCTTCAATGTGGCTTAGTGAGAGCCCCAGTTCGCTGCGCCCGGCGATGACGTTTCCTTTGTGGTCCAGTACCCGAAAACCGGCCAAAGTGACCTTTTGGGTTTCTATGAGCAAGGGAGACAAGCGGCTCCCGATCTCTTGCATAATGTCGCTCGATGGATCACCTGAAGGACGCGCTTTTGCCCGGCGTGGGTATGTTTTTGCAGAAAACAGATAGGTGCGGGGGGCGATGGGCTTGTATGGACCATTCTCAATGGAGATGGTTTGTTCAACGGCTGCAAACTCACCGAGCTCTATCTCCTCTTGCTCGGCCACCATGCGTGACATGACAGCAGACAAGACGGCGCTTTGGGCAATCAGTGCATTTTCTGTTTGCTGGAAAATCTGATGCTCGAAGATGCGGAAGAACAAGATGATGGCGAATGGCAGCAGAAGCACGCTTAGCAACACAGCAACGACAACCATGCTCAGGGTCGGGCGCCACTTTTTTCGGGTTGTGGCAGCCTTCATGTTGCAGCAGACATGGCTGCTAACCGAAACCCGACAGCATGAACGGTTTCGATGAGATTGGGAGCCCCCGCATTTGTCAGCTTCGAGCGCAGATTGCGGATGTGGCTGTCGATGGTGCGGTCGGAGACATGGATGTTTGGCGGGTATGCAAGATCTATAATTTTGTCGCGCGAAAACGTCATTCTTGGACGGTCAAGAAACAGTTTCAGGATCTCAAACTCGATAGATGTCAGCTCCACAGGTTGCTCACGATACGTCACAGATCGAAACGCGGCATCCAGTTGCACGCCTCCGGCTTCTCGTTGAGCAGAGCTTGCCGGTTCTGCGAGCTTGGGGCCTTTCGTTCTTTTCAGGATCGCACCAATCCGCGCGACCAGTTCTCTTGGGCTGAATGGCTTGGTGACGTAGTCATCACCGCCCATCTCCAAACCGAGGATCCGGTCAATTTCTTCATCGCGCGCTGACAGGAACAGGATTGGCACTTCTGAGTGCTTGCGGATTTCCCGGCAAACCTCAAAACCATCCATTTCAGGCATGCCGATATCGAGGACGATCAGATCTACCGGCTCGTTCCTGAAACGGGCGACAGCTTCAAACCCATCTTGAGCAACGCTTGCTTTGTAATTGGCTTTTTCGATTGCGAAGGTGATGACGTCGCGAATATGAGCGTCATCATCAACTACCAGAATATTTTGCATTTTCAGAGGCCCGGACCGTCACGATATCGAGTTTTACTGTCGCTTGGTGCCGTTTGCAACTCGGTCGGGGTTTGCAATTCGACTGGGACCTCATTCTCTTGCAGATAATCGAGCAGCAACTGATTTCTAAGGCTCCAAAGGCGCTAATCCCTTGCATCGAGCCGCACGTGGAGAGCCATATAACGCCGGGAGGACTGCAACTTTATCAGATACTTACTTTTGCCTTCACTTTCGCGGTCCAACTCGCTTCTGATCTTAGCATCAATTGCGGGGATTGCCTGCGGACCAAGCTTGATCAGATACCAATGGTCAAACTTGGTGCCCTCGGCGTAGGTCACATTGTAGTTTGCGATCAAAGCGGCAGTGTTTGTGAGGCTGAGGGAATACAGGATCACCGCGACCACAAGCATGTTCACCCGAACAAGCCAGCTGTTGTCACGCTTCAGCGCGAGCTTCACAACAATGCTAAGCACCCCGATAAGCACCAGCATCACCCAGATCAACGCGTAAAAGCGCAGGTAAGTCATTGAATACTCGCTGACGTAATTGCCAAGGCGCGCAAGACAGGAGACCACAAGCAGAGTGGTTTGAACTGTCCATGCGAGCAGCAGCACCTGCACGAGCTTGGATTTTGCGGTCGCAGCCCCTGAACGGCTGGCAAACAACACGAAGATTGCAGGCGATGATGAGCGTATAAACGCCTGAGTGTGCGTAATTGGCGTATGTGGTTCCAGCAGGAAGTTCTTGAGACCCCCACAGGTAGACAGCATCCAACACCGTTTGCAGGGCGAAGAGACCGTTGAAAAGGACCAGTGAGCGAACCACTGCCTTGTAGCCAAAGAGATCATCCATCACTGATTGATAGGCCTGGACGACTTCCTGCTCCGGTGTTTTGACACTCGGCACAGTAGTTTTCTCTTTCTTCAGCTTTTTTCTGAACTTGACCCGCAGAAACGGCCAGACCAGAGCAAAGGCAATAGACCAGAACACGATGCGTGCCATGTTCAGTTTTTCGAAGAACTTTCCAGGATTGATGTTGAGCAACCACTGCTCAATGACCGGGTTTGATGAGCTGAACAGGTAGAGGAAGACCGGGAACAGCGTTAGCGGCAAGAACCAGGTGAACGCCAGTTTTGCGTAGTTGGAGAATGGCCGCTTGCGACGCTTCACACGACTTAGGGTGATCATGTCCTTTACAAAGCCCAGCGGCCAGCGGCGCAGGAAAATGAGCAGCACTCTTAGTAACTTCAGGTCGAAGGCGTTTATGCGCAAGTTCATGATCAGTGCGCTTATGGCTAATGATAGGATCGCAATAAGGCCGCTGAGGAAATCCCACTGGAGCACGCTTGGAGCAACGCCAGCCATCACTGTCAGTCCTGCGATCCATGCACGGTGAGCACTTACCCTGCCCGCACCCGCCAGCATAATTGCAAAGGCAACGGCCACGATGAAGATGCTGAAGCCAATTTCTGCGCGGTGGCCAAAGAATAAGAAATCTGCGAGCAGACAGAGCCCCAGGCCGAGGATAAGACGCGCCTGAATGCCAAGGACAGGCATCCATGGCAGTTGTTTGCGAAAGGTCGATAACATTGATTTTGCCCCAAAATCACTTGAAAGAATGAAGTTGGGGGAGATCTAGAGACCTCGATTGCAGGGAGTTGGGCAAAACACATGAGATCGCGTGCAGATTTGTGCAGTTTCTGTGCAGGCGGTTTTCATGATGTGTTGGGCAGCGGAAAAGGCAGCCTACACTGATGTGCAAACTGCCTTTGGTTTGTTGTTTCAGTCTCCCTAAGCCGCTTTTATGTCACCAAGGAACTGGTCGATTTCCGTGCGGAGGTGGTCAGCTTCTGTGCGGAGTTCTTCGGAAGCGATGAGGACTTGCTTGGAGGTTACGCCGGTTTGAATGGCAGCCTCGTTGACCTTGGAGATGTTTTCCGTGACCTCCGCCGTTCCACCTGCAACTTCGCTGACGTTGGTTGCAATTTCCTGCGTGGCGAACTTTTGCTCACTGATTGCGCTGGAGACAGCACTGGCACGTTCGTCGATCTCACGAATGATCTTGTCGATGTCTTCCATTGCCGTGAGAGAGCCCTCTGTTGCGCGCTGGATATCTGCAATCTCGTTGCGGATCTGTTCGGTGGCCTGAGATGTCTGCTCTGCCAGCGACTTCACCTCGCTTGCCACCACAGCAAAGCCCTTGCCTGCCACCCCTGCCCGCGCGGCCTCTATTGTGGCGTTGAGCGCAAGCAGATTGGTTTGCTCGGCAATATCTGTGATGATGCTGACCACATCCCCCACACTTTGCGCAGCCTTGCGCAGTTCTGCTGCGTCGGAATTGGCGCTGTGCACTTGCTCTACGGCCTCTGAGGCTGCTTTTCGGCAATGGTGCATCTGGTTACCGATTTCAGCGACAGAACTGTCGAGTTCCTCCGTTGCTGAGGCGACGGACTGGACGCTGCGGGACGCTTCTTCAGCTGCCGACGCCACGGCTTTGGATTGGGAGCTTGTGAGCTCGGAGATATTCGACATTTCCTGAGAGGAGAGCTGCATGGTCTGCGAGTTGCGGCCCATGGTCTCCAGCACGTATGAGACGGCCTGCTCAAAATCGGCGATACGCCCTTCCAGAAACTCGCCACGCTCAAGCTGAACCGCGTGCTGAGTGTCTTGCTCGTGCTTCAGATCACGCGCCAGGATCATGTTTTCCTGGAATACGGATACCGCCTTGATCATCTGGCCCACTTCGTTTTTAGCAGGCTCCGGCAGCTTGATGTTCAGATTGCCACTCGCAAGTTTCTCCATGGCCTCAATGATACCTGCGAAGGAGCGCTGGATGGATTTGATAAGGATGAAAGACATCAGGAACACCAGTAGGAAGGCAGCTGCTGCGATGCTCATGTGCAGTGTCAGACGTCCGTTGGCATTGGCCTGAAGGTGCTCCGTATCTGTGATCAGGCTTGCGGCGATGGTGTTTTCCAGTGTCTTGAGCTGATTGATCTTCTGGGAAGCTGTTTGAAACCACTCCGGACCGCTTATTGCTTCCAGGTCAGTTGTGGAGTTTGCATCATCCAGCGCGATGCTGCGGTAGGTGTTCAGCTTCGTGTTGGCAGCCCCTTCCTGCACCTTTGTGAAGTCTGCAAAGATTTCACGTGTGGCATAGGTCTGGAAGATATGGGTAAAGGCCTCTTGTTCCACGATCAGCTTTTGAAACTTCTTCATAGCTGCAGGTGGGAACGCGTTGCTTGCGAAGCCAGCAGCACCAACCGCCCGCTCCAACCCTGCCCGCTCCTTTGCCAGAAGGAAGGCATGATAACTCACAATGCGATCTACAATTTCCGCGTTGGGACTGAGCTCGCTCATGGAACCGATGATATCCAGCTTCTCGGAGTTTAGTTGGGTGTAGAAACTGACAGCCTCTCCAATCTGCGCGTTGAGGTCATCTACTTTAGAACGCATGGCTGGTGTCTTTTGCAGTTGCGCGTTGATGCCTTCCAGGTCTGCTGCAAATTCTGGCTGATAGATGGTCAGGTCAAAGGCTTTTAGGAACTGCAGGTAGTCGATGCGCGCTGTATCGGTTGCTCGGCGTTGCTCTTTCAGGTCAACTGCAAACTGCTGGCCTTTGCTGGCGAGGAACAAGGCAGTGGCTCCGCGCTCCTTTTGCTGCTCATGCACCAGACTGCCGATTTTGACCGATAGGCGCGTGAGCTGAGACAGTGCTGCCAGCTTCTGCTCATCCTCAGTATCCACCTTGATGAGCTGATAGAGAAAAACGAGAGCTGCAATACTTGGAATAATTGAGAGCAGTGTAATGGTATGAACAATTCTGAGCTTAGCTAAATATGCAAACATGATAATATGGGTCCGCTGAAATCTAGCTAAGCATTTTCCCTTGTTTATTTACGGCCAGTTAACGATACAGGGCCGATTTCATGCATGCGAGTAGCATTTGGAATCGTGTGAAAGCTGCATTTTTGATAGAGCCTTGTTCAGAAATTCTTTTTCTGGAAATCAAGTCCTTTTGTTAATCAGATAAAAAACATTAGTTATTTCGTATATTCTTTAAAAACAAACATTAGATATATCAGTAAACTGATTAATCAGATCAACAATTACTCGCAGACAAACTTAAATCAGAGCAGAGATTCGAAATAAAACGTCTCATTCAAGAGATTAATACATTCTGATTAAGCGTTTTACTTAGCTGAGAAAAATGCACGACTTACGTTACGTAGCATGCGCCAGGAAATGAACTTGTGGGCCGGACCAACGGGCAGCATGTAGAGGTTGCCGAACCAGTTGTGGGTGATGACTGAGGACGTGATGCGGACCAGCGCCCCTTCATTAGCGGCATCGACACTAAGGGTGGTCATGACTGAGAGGTGCTTGTCTCTTGAGGTGAGCACTAACTCGCGATCCTCGATCTGTTCCACCAAAAAGAAGTCTAGATGATCTCCCACATCTGGCGGTGTGGCGGCACGTTCGTCTCCAAATCCTTTTATCTTTGTGACGCCTGCTAATGCGGAGATTTGGTCTCTCACCCAAAACGCAGCACTGAGCCAAGCGGAGCGTTTGCTGAACAACGCACGGTAGACTTCAAATGCGGTTGGTTGTGCGTTTATCTTCAGAGAATTGACGTGATAGAAGTTAAGCTCTTCGCGTGGAGCAACCAATTGAGGGACCGGGAGGGATGAGATTTCCGGCATTTCTGATGCTCCTTCAATGTAGCCAAAACTAATGTGACCTTCTCTTTAGAATAATCTAAAGTACTTTTATAGACAACGGATTAGATCCTGTTACGCGACTTGCCTGAAACTATAATTATATATCTTAGGCGCCACACTCTCGCCTTATGATTGCAGCACACTTTTCCTTGCACCAGTTCGGTGTTTCTATTTTTATATTACGGGCAGATCACGTTGAGTGTGAGGTACAGCAAGACAGGCTTTTCTGTATGGCTCTGTGCGCTTGTTGTGTCTGCTCATGGGGGAATTTATGCAATCTAGTTTGCTTCGTGTTGCTATTGGGTGTTCCGTTCTCTTCACTGCTCAGGCCGCTATTGCATCAGGCCTTTATCTTGTGCGTGAAGACGGCAGTGAGATCACAATCTATCTGAAATCCCAAAGTCAGAAGGACGCGACAGACCTCCTTGTTCTCATTCAGGGCTCTGACTGCAACAGCGTTGCTCACAATACTCTGATCAATGAGCAGTTTTCTCAGGTTTTGCCCGAAGCGGATGTTCTGACCGTTGAGAAATACGGGATCACATCGGACCTCTCGTGGGATCCCAGCAGCGATGTTCACCCTGATTGCCCAGCGGATTACATCGAGAACGACTCACCGGAACGTCGAACAGCAGATTACATCAAGACTATCAGTGAGCTGAAAGAAGGCGGGACTTACGAGCGCGTGTTCTTAGTTGGCGGAAGTGAAGGCGCTGTGGTTGCCAATATGATTGCTGCAAAAACTGATTTTGTGACGGCCAGTGTTGCTCTGAATGGTGGAGGGCGTCACTTTATTGATGATATCCTGCACAACATGAAGTCCAGCGGCATGCCTAATGAGGCGTTTAAAGAAGCCTCTGCAGGGTTCAAAGGCTTTGCGCAGGAGATCACCACAAGCAAACCGTTTGACGTCAACATGAGTGGGCACGGCTATAGCTGGTGGAACGCTATGCTGAAACTAGATCAGTTAGAGATTCTGGCTCAGGTTGAGAACCCTTTATTGATTGTGCAAGGCGGGCAAGACCAAAGCGTTTCACCTGAAGCTGTTGATCAACAGATTGCGAAACTCACGGAGCTGAGTAAGACCAATATTACTTACAAATCCTACCCAGACATGACCCACTCCTTTGAAGGAGCTGGAGGGGAAAGCATGGTCGAGCAGGTCATCACCGACATTAAGGGATGGTTGGCGCAGCTGGATTGATCCATCGAAGGGCAGTTTTCTGCCCTTTTCTTTTATGGCGGGGGATGGATTGTCAGCTTGGCTGCTTATTAATGCAGTTCCAACTTTGCCTTGGCGCTATCCTGCGAGTGACAGACACCATCGCGCTTCATCTTGCGCTCGCACTGACGTTGGGAGGCAGGGGTGAACTTTGGCTTCCACGCACGGACAACTTCTTTAAATTCTGCAAGGAAAAGTTTGAGTTCTGCGGCATCAAGCTCTTCAAGAGCGATGCAGGAAACAACGGCAGGCTGGCCAAGGGCAACACGAATGAAGGTAAAGCGGTTCTTTGCGGTATGGTTCTCGTGCAGCATCTGAACCATGACATGCTGCGGTACATCGGCATCCTCTGAGAGGTAGGCCATCATCTTCAGGCGCTTGTCACAGGCCCGCATGTGGATCTCAATATCATCGGCATTCAGCGTACACTCACCGTCTGTATTAAAGACAGGTGCTTCCATGCCGCCATCCGATGCAACCTTATTCATAAGTGTTTGCGGTGTCATATTCTGCAAGACAGACCATCCAATCCATTTGTTTCTATAGTGGCAGAAAATATCGAATTTTCTCCTAAGAGCTCCCCGTTTTTGAGGCAGGAAGTTCCAGTCGCCACTATGAATTGGAATAAGGGCAGAAACTGTCTTCTATGAGACACAAAGCCGTGATGTGCGTGCAGAAATCGTCAGTCTTACCACCTAAATAACGCTGCTGTGATCTGGGCTGACCCGCAAAACTGCGAAGGCAGTCATATGAGTTGTGATATTTACAAAACACAACCCAACCTGATCACATCTGCTGAACTCGGCGTCAGAGGGTATGGATAAGTGTTGAGAGACGCTTTTATGCCCGATGTGCCGTTTTTTTGGTGCTCGGGTGTGTCCTTTTCAGATCAACATCTTGGAGATGATGTTGATGTTCTGGTCCTGATGATTTGCCTGCAACGCCTCAATGCCGGCACGCATGCCTTTGACCAGAGTATCGACAGACATGCTTGGAGCGCCGAGGTTCTGGATCATAGCAGCAACCTCCGGCAAATGAGGCAGATGCACCCAACCGGCCCGAACCGGGAGATTGTGTTTCGCGATGTGGTGCAGGACGCCGTACATCAGATGATTGCAGCAGAACGTGGCAGCTGAATCCGAGATATCAGTTGGCACCCCGGCATCACGCATGGCTTGCGTCATTGCCCGAAGAGGAACTGTTGCGTAGTAGCCAACCGGCCCATCTGGCACGGTCAGCTCACCCTGAAGTGTGACGCCTGCAGTATCGGTTACGCCATAGCGGGCGCAGTCGTTGAGGTTTTGTGCGAGGCGCTCCAGAGTGATCATGGAGCGACCACCATATTCGCCCAGCATAAGGACAGAGCTGGGTTTCAGCTCTTCCATGGCGGCCACGGTTTCTTCTATGCAGTGAAAATAGCTACCAGAGACGATGCGGGAGACGATTTTAGCACCAGCGATCTCTTCACCATCCAGTGCCAGCGCAAGCTTTTCTGCCGGATTGGTGGGCGTATTGGCATAGGCGCCAAAGCCTGTGATGAGAATGGTTTCCATAAAATGCGCTCCCTCTCGTTCAGATCGCGCAAATGGTACCCAGAGCAGCTTAAGCCTTTGTTCAAGAGACAAAGACAGATGAAGCAAAAAGAGCCTCTGCATGACAGAGGCTCCCGAGTTTGTGCAGTTTAGGCCTTACAGAGCGCTCTCGATCTCAGCGACAACAGCTTCAGCTGCGGCGCGGGGGTCTTCGGCGCGGTAGATTGGGCGGCCGATGACGAGGTAGTCGGAACCAGCTTTGATGGCGTCGTAAGGTGTCATCACACGGCGCTGATCGCCTGCATCTGCGCCTTTAGGGCGTACGCCTGGTGTCACGATGCAGAGCTTGTCGCCAACTTTGGCACGCATGGCGGCGGATTCCATTGGCGAGCAGACGATGCCACCGACGCCAGCAGTTACCGCATCAAGCGCACGCTGATCCACCAAGGTTGCTGTAGGGCCGACGTAGCCCGCATCTTTGAGGTCTTGCTCATCCATTGAAGTGAGCACGGTGACACCCAGCAGGCAGAGGTCTTTGTTGCCGACTTCTTCCAGTGCCTTTACGGCTGCGCGCATATTTTTCGGGTAAGCGTGCACGGTCATGAACTTCATGCCCATTTTTGCAACGTTTTTCACTGCGCTGGTGATGGTGTTGTCGATATCCAGAAGCTTCACATCGAGAAAGATGGAATGCCCTTCCTTCGCCATCTCTTCAGCAAACTGAAGACCACCTGCGAACTGGAGTTGCATGCCAATTTTGTAAGTGCCGACAAGTCCTTGTGTTTGTTTGACGAGCTGGCGGGCCTCATCAACTGTTGGAACATCCAGAGGGAGGATCAGGCGATCGACTGCACTTGCTGGGCGATAAGACATGCGAGGCTCCAAATATCTGCTAGATAAACGGCTCAGTTCCTAACAGTTTGTGCCGAGAAATACCAGAGGGAGTAGCAGATCCTAGCTTTTTCATCTTTGGGTATTTTCAGCGATCCCTTAGCCTGTTAAAACGGCGCGTCTTTAAATGCTTGTGCAGGGGTTTTGCATGAGTATAAGGACTATAAACTTATCAAGGGACATCCCATGCGTCAGGCCACTATTGCCCGCGGCACAAAAGAAACGACGATCTCTGTTTCCATCAATCTGGATGGCACAGGCAAGTACGACATCAAAACCGGTGTTGGTTTCTTTGATCATATGTTGGAACAGCTTTCCCGACATTCGCTCGTGGACATGACGATCCGCGCAGATGGTGACACCCATATTGACGACCACCACACCACCGAGGATGTGGGCATTGCTCTGGGCCAAGCGTTTAAAGAAGCGCTTGGCGACATGAGTGGCATCACCCGCTATGCAGACACGCACCTTGCGATGGATGAAGCTCTGACTCGTGTGGCTCTGGATGTCTCCGGTCGTCCTTTCCTTGTCTGGCAGGTAGATTTCCCACGGGACAAGGTTGGCACGTTTGATACTGAGCTTTTTGAGGAGTTCTTCCGTGCGTTTGCCATGAATGCAGGTTTTACTCTGCACATTGCAAACCTTTATGGCACCAATTGCCATCATATTGCGGAAACATGCTTTAAAGCAGTTGCGCGTACTGTACGCACAGCTATCGAACCAGATCCACGTCAGAGTGGACGCGTGCCAACTACAAAAGGTCAGCTTGGCGGCTAACCTTTTCGGCCCGCAGCTCTGCTTGTTCAGGGAGAATGCAATTGGCTGTCTATTATGTCATGACCGAACCAGGGGTTTCACTTGACCACCTGAAGGACGAGGACGCACGAAACATCAAGTTCGTGAAAGACGGTTTCTCGTGGTGGGCGATGCTCTTCCCGCTGCTCTGGTCTTTGTACAACCGGATGTGGCTGGTCTTCCTCGGGTATCTGGCAGCTATCATTGCACTGGTGTTTGTTGCTGAAGCCTTTGGGTCTACCACTGGCGGCTTTATCACCGTGCTCGCCACTTTGTTTTTTGCGATGGAAGCCGGGTTTCTGAAAAGCTGGAGCCTGCGCCGCAAAAACTGGCAGACTGTCGGGTTTATCTCTGCTGCCAATCTGGATGAGGCAGAAATTCGTTTCTTCGACCGCGTTTCCAAAACCAAAAGTGAAGTGCGGCTTCCACAGGGGCCAGTGGCCCCACACACCAGCGACACTGACGTCGTTGGAATGACACTCAAGCGATAACAGGAGTTTCTTCATGAGTGTGGCAATTATTGATTATGGTTCTGGCAACTTGCGCTCCGCGGCAAAAGCGTTTGAGCATGCAGCCCATAACCATCATCATACTCATGAGGTTACGGTGACTTCTGATCCTTCAGTTGTTGCCAAGGCTGACCGTATCGTTCTGCCCGGTGTTGGCGCATTTGCGGATTGTCGCCGTGGCCTGTTGGCGCTGGATGGCATGGAAGAGGCATTGGCGGAAGCTGTGCTCATCAACGGTAAACCCTTCATGGGGATTTGCGTGGGCATGCAGTTGTTGGCGACTCGTGGGCTTGAATTTGAGAAGGCGGAAGGGCTGGACTGGATCAGCGGTGATGTCACCGCGATGAAACCAGCTAATCCTGAGCTGAAAATTCCTCACATGGGTTGGAACACCATCAACGTCACTGGTGATGAACATCCGGTGCTTGAAGGCATCAAAACCGGCGGTAATGGCCTGCACGCTTACTTCGTGCACTCCTATCACTTTGCGACCGAGAACCCTGAACACCGTTTGGCGAGCTTTGACTATGCGGGTGAGTTCACTGCGATGGTGGGACGAGACAACATGGTTGGCACGCAGTTTCACCCGGAAAAGAGCCAGAAGCTCGGTCTCTCTTTGATTTCCAATTTCCTGAGCTGGGCGCCGTAACGGCTGCCCGCTTTCAGTGACACAGACAAGTCCAAGGACAGAATTATGATTATTTTTCCAGCGATTGACCTTAAAGGCGGCCAGTGCGTTCGTTTGAAACTGGGCGACATGGATCAGGCAACCGTGTTTAACGATGACCCAGGTGCGCAGGCGAAGGCGTTTCAGGACCAGGGCTTTGAATGGCTGCACGTTGTTGACCTTGATGGTGCGTTTGCCGGTGAGACCAAAAACGGCGAAGCTGTTGATGCGATCCTTGCCAACACCACTAACCCGGTTCAACTGGGCGGCGGTATCCGCACCATGGAACACATCGACAACTGGCTGGCGAAAGGCGTTGCACGCGTCATTCTTGGTACCGTGGCTCTCCGTGACCCTGAGCTGGTGAAGGAAGCTTGCAAGAAGTACCCTGACCGCATTGCCGTTGGTATCGACGCAAAAGGTGGCAAGGTTGCAGTTGAAGGTTGGGCAGAGACCTCTGAGTTGACTGTGATTGAGCTGGCGAAGCAGTTCGAAGATGCTGGCGTTGCAGCGATCATCTACACCGACATTGACCGTGATGGCGTTCTTAAGGGCCTGAACATTGAGAGCACACTGGAGCTGGCGAATGCAGTGAGCATTCCGATTATTGCTTCCGGTGGCTTGGCAGATATCAAAGACATTGAGCGTCTGGTGCAAACAGATTGCGATATTCTTGAGGGCGCGATCTCTGGTCGTGCGTTGTATGATGGTCGTCTTGACCCTGCTGAAGCGCTTGACCTGATCAAGAAAAGCCGTGAGGGCCTCGCATGACCCTGAAGGCTCGCATTATTCCATGCCTTGATGTGAAGGATGGCCGTGTCGTGAAAGGCGTCAACTTTGTTGACCTGATCGATGCTGGTGACCCCGTTGAGGCAGCCAAAGCTTATGACGCAGCTGGTGCAGATGAGCTGACGTTCCTTGACATCACAGCCTCCAGCGACAATCGCGACACGATCTATGATGTTGTGCAACGCACTGCTGAAGCTTGCTTTATGCCAGTGACTGTTGGTGGCGGTGTGCGCACTGTTGAAGACATCCGCAAGCTGCTGATCGCCGGGGCTGACAAAGTTTCAATCAACACCGCAGCGGTGAAAAATCCTGAATTTATTCGGGAAGCAGCTCAGAAATTCGGTAGTCAGTGCATTGTTGTCAGCATTGATGCCAAGCGTGTTTCTGCTGAAGGCGAAGAAGAGCGCTTTGAGATTTTTACCCATGGTGGCCGTACGCCAACTGGCATTGATGCTGTTGAATTTGCGCGTAAGGCAGTGGACCTTGGCGCTGGAGAGTTGCTTGTTACATCTATGGACCGTGACGGCACGCAAGAGGGCTACAATTTGCCGCTTACCCGTGCAATTGCGGATGCTGTACATGTACCTGTGATCGCTTCCGGTGGGGTTGGAACTCTGGATCATCTGGTTGAGGGTGTTCGTGATGGACACGCGACTGCTGTGCTTGCTGCTTCAATCTTCCATTTTGGGACTTACAGCATTGAAGAAGCCAAGCAACACATGGCAGATGCTGGAATTCCTATGCGTCTGGATAAGTAAATTTCGCTCAGGTATTCAGAGTAATCCTGAAGCGGCCTCAACAAGGCTAGCCAAATGACCAATTTTACCCTTTCGGACCTAGAGGCTATTGTTGCTGCACGTGCGAACAGTGACGATGAAATGTCATATACCCGCAAACTCATTTCAAAGGGCGTTTCCAAGTGTGCACAGAAGCTTGGAGAGGAAGCCGTTGAAACTGCGATTGCAGCCGTAGAAGGTGATAGAGACGGTGTTGCTTCTGAAGCAGCTGACCTGCTGTATCATCTACTTGTTGTTATGAAGGTTTCCGATGTGTCACTGGATGAAGTTCTAGCTAAGCTTGCAGCACGCACCGGCCAAACCGGACTGGAAGAAAAAGCGTCTCGTACGGACGACTAGTTTTCTTCCTGTCACGCGAAGTGGGAGGCACGAGGGGCCTTGAGCGCTAACGCTATGCATAAAGAAATCGCTCCAGTGCAAGAGCTGGACCTGTCCCCCTACTCTGTCTTTACAGAGACTGAATGGGCGTCTTTACGCGCAGGCACACCAATGACGTTGAGCATGCAGGAAATTGAAGACCTGCAATCGCTCAATGACTTTGTGTCTCAGGAGCAGGTGAAGAATATTTACCTGCCTCTGTCTCGTCTGCTTGCCTATTACGTGGAAGCTTCCCAAAGCCTTCAGTTTGCAACGAAGCGCTTTTTGGGCATGCAGCTGACCCGAACGCCGTTCATCATTGGTATTGCGGGTTCGGTCTCTGTCGGCAAGTCAACGACGGCCCGCCTGTTACAGGCACTGCTTTCACGCTGGCCTGCCAGTCCGAAAGTTGACCTGATCACCACTGATGGTTTTTTGTATCCCAACTCTGTTCTGGAAACAGAAGGATTGATGCGTCGGAAGGGCTTTCCTGAGAGTTATGACCGCTCTGCACTGCTCAAATTCCTGACAGACATCAAGGGCGGAGAGCGCAAAGTTCGTGCCCCGATTTACTCTCATTTCTTCTATGATGTGATGCCGGGACAGCATGTCACAGTCGAACAGCCAGATATTTTGATCGTCGAAGGGCTGAACGTTTTGCAGACTTCACATCAGCCAAAAGCGGCAAAGGCAGTGCCCTTTGTCTCTGATTTCTTTGACTTTTCCATCTACATTGATGCGGAAGAGCAAGTGCTGCAACGCTGGTATCTGGAGCGTTTCATGCGTCTGCGTGAGACGGCATTCCGAGATCCCGGTTCATATTTCCATAAATTTTCCACAATTTCGAATGATAAGGCGCAAGAGATCGCGAAGGACCTTTGGCAAAACATCAATCTGGAGAACCTTCGCCAGAACATCTTGCCAACGCGACCACGCGCTGATCTGATCCTGACAAAGGGAACAGACCACAGCATCGAAACCGTGGCGCTGCGCAAGATCTAAACGAGCAAACGCGCTCTTACATTGCTGACTGACAGACTGGCACCGAGAGGCAGGCGCCAGCCTGTATTGCATGTGTTTGAGCGTTGAGTGCCTGCAGGCCTTCCCCGGAAAGCTTGCTGGAAAGTTTTGCCTGCCGGCGTGCAAGATGCCCCCGAGCAGGAGCTTGCGTCAGTAAAACGACAGCTGCGCACCATCATCAGACTGGCATGAACCACGAAGCGTGTGAGCGCCTCGACCGTTTCTTATTGCCAAGTTCCAGCAATCTCGCATGCAACGCGCGCGGGAACCGGTGCCGCTGTGCCTAAAAAGGGCTTTCGGAGGAATTATGCTACAGCTTGCAAAAGTATCCGCGTATGCAGGGTTTAGTTTTCTGGTTCTCACTACAGCAGTTGCTGCAGGGCCAAACGCTTCTTTTGGTGATCTTTCCTTGTCTGAGGAACCAATTTCTCTGCTCTCCGGCAAAGATACTCTTCCGCAAAACAAGATGACCACCTCCGGCAACTATAATGTTGCCAAGCCAATTCTTGCTAAGGGCTGGGTGACAGCTGAAGACGGCAAGGCAGGCTCCTCTCTTCAACAAATCCTACCTGTTGGTGCACAGCTGAGCGTATTGGACTGGGCGACTGACCCAACCAAAGGCGAGCTGGTTCGTCTGGGTGTTGACCAGCCAGATGAAGACGGCAGCATCACCTCTGACATTTACGTTTCCAAAGCAGATTTTTCTACTTACACGCTGACTGAAGTTGCCAAACTCAGCCGTGACGAAGCAGACAAGATCGCCGGTAGCGAAGAAGACAGCTATATTGGCTATGCTGGCGCAGTGCTGGCTGCAAGCTCTGGCCGTGTTCGCTCTGCTCGTCGCCGCCGCGGCATGACCTACTGCTACCGCTATGTGAAGAAGCATCTGATTTCTGAAGGTCTGGTAGACACCTACATTCCGGGTGGCTCGGCTTACATGGCGATCAAGTCTCTCCCGAAATATGGCTTCAAACGCTTGCGCGTGAGCAGCCCTGATCGTGCGCCAGATGGCTCGATCTGCGTTTATAACCGCGACAAACGCAATCGCCACGGCCACATTGAAGTGAAGAAAAGCGATACCTGCTACTGGTACGGCTACGGCTGTAGCAAGAACTCCATGT
The DNA here is from genome assembly GCF_001623095.1 of Pseudovibrio sp. Ad5. NCBI lineage: Bacteria > Pseudomonadati > Pseudomonadota > Alphaproteobacteria > Hyphomicrobiales > Stappiaceae > Pseudovibrio > Pseudovibrio sp. Ad5. The sequence goes on from NZ_LMCH01000066.1 coordinate 323,607, forward strand.
ATGGACGTCGCGACTTTTACGACTGTTTTGCCAAAGGTGACATTAAGCGGAGTTTCTGGGCGTTTACGTCTTCGAGGAAAGAAGAGGACGACAATGAACGCGGAAGTTCTGCTCTTGTAAGAAAGAACGATCCTTCTGAACGCCTTTAATACCTGATGATGACACCCTGACTGAAAGGTCGGGGTTTTGTCATTTTGGTGCTTTAAACTTTCCAGATCGGGACATTCCGAGGAGGCCTAAAATGCTTGCATATCTAGCTGCACTGAAATCCGCAGAGAAATCCGAAAAGGATCCCTCTCAAAACCAGAATGAACTGGGGCAGGTCGTGGGCGAAGATATGTTGGATTGGGCTCCGGCTCAGCTGCCGACAGACGAGACGATGGTCGGTCACTTTTGCAGACTGGAGCGATTGGATCCCGAAAAGCATGCGCAAGACCTGTATGAGGCGTTCAGCGTTGATACAGAAGGCCGCAACTGGACCTATCTGGATGAAGGCCCTTTTCCAGACTTTGAAAGCTTTGAGCAATACATCAAGGAGTTGGCTGCCGGGAACGACCCGTTTTCATTTGCTATCATTGAACAAGAAGGCGGGAAAGCTCTTGGTGTTGCGAGTTATATGAACATTGTGCCTGAAACTGGCAGCATTGAAGTTGGGCACATCCACTTCTCCCCCCTGCTGCAACGCAAGTGCGGTGGTACGGAAGCGATGTTCCTGATGATGCAGCGAGTGTTCGATAAATGGGGCTACCGTCGTTATGAATGGCGGTGTAATGCCTTGAACAAAGTGTCTCGCAAAGCAGCTGTACGCCTTGGCTTCAGCTACGAGGGAACATTGCGTCAGGCATCCGTTGTCAAAGGCAAGAACCTGGATACGGCCTGGTTCTCAGTGCTTGATAGCGAATGGCCCGTTTTGCGTGCCTCCTTTGAAAAATGGCTTTCGCCTGCGAATTTCAAAGAAAACGGCGCGCGCATCAAAACGCTGTCCGAACTGGTTGCACGAGAAGAGGTCCGAGTCTTTTAACGACCTCTTAGCCGATCTAATGATGATGAAGCCTCGGTGCGCCCGAGGCTTTTTTGTGCGAAGACCTGCCGCACACGCACCTATTACGCTAGATTTCATGTTGTGCTACTCTGTTTTCACCTACCCAAGCTTTTCTTATCTCACATTACAAATGCGATTATCACTATGCTCGTTTATGCAGATTACATCGGCTATCTCGCTGCCATTATTGGCACCTTATGCTGGCTTCCTCAGACCGTGAAAACGTGGCGGTCTCGCGAGACAAAAGACCTCTCCCTTGCTGCAAACCTTCTTGTGCTGAGCACTGTAGTGCTCTGGTTTGTCTATGGCATCATGATGGAGGCCTGGCCGCTTGTTGTTGGCAATATCATCTCCATTATCGCGGTTGGTGCGATTGTGACCGCCAAGCTGGTCTATAAATGAGGTCGCGCACAGAATGGTCGGATTTGAATAGATAGAGGCCCACAGCATTAAGCTCAGGTTCAGCACACCTTTCAGGACGTAATAGACAGAGACGCTGGTTTAAATTCATATCTATGGGGACGATATGTTTTGACACGTGAGAAGGAACCAGCATGTTCGACCTCAATAAAAACAATAAGAACGCCGCCGCCCAACAGGAACTCAAAGCGCAGTTGGAAGCGCTCCGTTCAAAGTCAGGAACCAAGGTCGAAGAAGAGCGCATCGAAGGCGTAGACAAGAGTGTGCTTGATCGTGCTGCCGCCCCTCGCGAAGTGCAGCTGACCCATGATATTGCCGCAGCGCGTGAGAAGTACCGCGCTGCTACCGGCGATGAGGACAAAAAGGCCGCAATGAAGCATATCTCCGACCTTGAAATGCGGCTGGCGATGGAAAAAGAGAAGAACGCCAAGAACAGATAATTCTGATCTCAGGCAAAGAAAAACCCCGGTGCAGGGTGCTGCACCGGGGTTTTGTTTTTTGTATTGTTCGCAGAGCTTAGTTTGCAAGCTCTGCCAGCATGCCAGCTGCCACAGAGAACTTGGAAACCGACAGGTTCTTCTCCAGAATCTCGTTGGTTGCCTGCTGTGTTCTTTCAGCTTTACCGCCATTGCGTTCCAGCCAGCCATCAAAGCCTTTTTCGTCCGCAAGGGCTTGAGCAGCCAGATCACGCAGAGCATTTGCCAGGATGGAGCGGGAACGGTCGAGTGCCAATCCGTCGTAGTAATCACGAATGACAAACTCACGAGCCAGCTCTTCAATCGCACCGAACTTGAAGTGCTCGGCCACGCGGAAGTAGGAGGCTGCAACTTCATCCACGTCACGGTTGGCTTTTTCAGAGACCAGAACGATATCCGGGATCACCATTTCGCCGATGAGACGGGCGATGCGAGCCGCGATCATGATTGGAACACCAGCTTCCACCAGACGATCAGTTTCCGCTTTGAGCGTCGCTGCCCGTTCTTCGGAAAGGAATGTTTCCAGACGTGGAGACAGACGCTTGACGGTATCGCGGAAGCGGTTGATCGCTGCTTCCAAACCGTCTTCGAAGGAGACGTTGCGCAGGAACCAGATCACCATACCCAGCACCAAATCCTGAACCAGAGTGTAGAGTTCTAGCTGCAGATCACCGGAGATGGTATTGTCGAGACGGTCGATCTCTTCGTTCAGCTGGGTCAGCCCAAAGGCATCACGCACTACGGCGAAGGCACGTGCTACATCAGCGACAGACGCGCCGGTCTGATCGATGATGCGGGTCAGGAATGCAGGGCCACCCCGGTTGATGATGGAGTTCGCCAGCATTGTTGCGATGATTTCGCGACGCAGACGGTGTCCTTCGATTTCCTGAGTGTAGGTCTCTGCCATCTGTTTCGGGAAGTAGCGGTACAGCTCTTTCGCGAGGTAGGCATCATCAGGAACGGAGCTGTTCAGCAACTCATCATGGAGCGTGAGTTTAGCATATGCCAGCAGCACGCCCAGTTCTGGACGAGACAGGTGCTGACCTGCTTTTTCACGTTCTTCAATGGTCACATCATCTGGCAGATCTTCAACAACACGATCCAGCAGATCCTGAGATTCGAGCTGACGCATCATGCGGACCTGATAGCCCAAATCTTCAAGACCACGACGATCACAAAGGGAGATTGCCAGAGTTTGCAGGTAGTTGTTACGCAGCACCAGCTGAGCAACTTCGTCTGTCATATCTGCCAGCAGAACGTTGCGGTCCGGAGTGGTCAGCGTACCCTTCTTAACTGCAGCGCCCAGCGCAATCTTGATGTTCACTTCCATATCGGAGGAGTTCACACCAGCGGAGTTGTCAATCGCATCGGAGTTACAGCGACCACCGGCACGAGAGAACTCGATACGAGCTTTCTGAGTGATGCCGAGGTTTGCACCTTCGCCGATGACTTTCGAACCGACTTCAGCTGCTGTGATACGGATTGCGTCGTTGCCGCGGTCGCCCACATCGCTGTTGTTTTCATCAGAAGCGCGGATGTATGTGCCGATACCACCGAACCACAGCAGGTCTGCCTGCATCTTCAGGATAGCGGTCATGACTTCCTGAGGAGATGCTTTCGACTTGTTGAGGCCGAGCATCTTCTGAACCTGAATGGTCAGAGGAATAGACTTGGAAGAACGTGGGTAGATGCCGCCGCCTTCTGAGATCAGTTCCTTGTTGTAGTCCTGCCAGGACGAACGCCCCAGATCGAACATACGCTTGCGTTCTTCCCAGGTCACAGCTGGATCCGGGTTCGGGTCAAGGAAGATGTCGCGGTGATCGAAGGCAGCAACGAGTTTGGTTGCCTTTGAAAGCAGCATACCATTGCCGAACACGTCTCCAGACATGTCACCAACACCACATGCGGTGAATGGTTCTTTCTGGATGTCACGGTCCATTTCGCGGAAGTGACGTTTCACAGCTTCCCAACCGCCGCGTGCGGTGATGCCCATCTTCTTATGGTCATACCCAGCGGAGCCGCCGGACGCGAATGCATCGCCCAGCCAGAAGCCTTTGCTTTCTGAGATCGCGTTTGCGGTGTCTGAGAAGGTCGCGGTGCCTTTATCAGCTGCCACAACGAGGTATGGATCGTCCTGATCGTGACGAACAACCAGCTCTGGTGGCAGGATGAGGTCAGCGTCCAGATTATCTGTCAGATCCAGCAGGGAGGAGATGAAGATCTTGTAGGCTTCAGTTCCTTCTGCGATCCACTCGTCACGGCTGCCTGTTTTTGGAAGCTGTTTCGGCAGGAAACCACCTTTTGAGCCAACAGGAACGATCACAGCGTTTTTGACCTGCTGTGCTTTCACAAGGCCCAGCACTTCTGTGCGGTAATCCTGAGCGCGGTCGGACCAACGCAGGCCACCACGAGCAGCCGGACCAAAGCGCATGTGCACGCCTTCAACGCGTGGGCTGTACACAAAGATCTCGCGGTACGGCAGCGGCTTTGGCAGACCTTCCACTTTATGTGGGTCAAGTTTGAATGCAAAGGTTGGTTTTGGCTGGCCAGCATCATCCAACTGGAAGAAGTTGGTGCGCAGTGTCGCCAGGATCAAATTCTGGAAACGACGGAGAATACGGTCATCATCCAGGCTCGTTACTTCATCAAGGCTTGCGGAAATCTCATCAATCAGACGCCCCTCCTTACCCGAACGTTCAAACGTTCCGAGTGTAGGATCGAAGCGTGTATGGAACAGGTGCACCAGCTGCTGAGCGATCTGTGGATAGCGGTTAAGAGTTCCCCACATATAATCTTCAGAATAGAGGATTCCAGCCTGACGCAAGTAGCGGGAGAGCGCACGGATCATAGCAATGTCGCGCCATGCCAATCCTGCTGTCAGTGCGAGGGCGTTATAACCATCGTTTTCAGCCTGTTTGTTCCAGACTGCGAGGAACAATGCACCAAGGCGCTCGATGTCTGCTTCTGTGAAGTTGCGGAAGCGGTTTTCATCCAGATGCAGCGTGGTGTCGTGCAGGTAGCTGAGTTCGCGATCCGACGGTGTAATCCGGTAGGTTCTCTCATTGATGACGCGGAACCCGAGATTTTCGAGCATCGGCACACGAGCAGATAGCGGAATCGGTTTGTTGAGGTGGTAGGCGCGCAGAGAAATCTGGCCCTTGCCTTCACGCTCGCGCTTGTAGAAGCTGATGACAAGCGGGCGCTTCTCACCCAGCTGTTCAACGCGGCGAATATCCTTGGTCGCGGTCACCGCTGGTGTCGCGGAGGTGTATTCACCATCAAACGCAGAGCCATACCGCTTCAACAGTGCGCCAGAGATGGCGTTGCCATAGACTGAGCGGAGCGCTTCTCGCAGGCTGTCTGTCCAGGTACGGACAATGACCTGAATGGAAGCTTCCAGCTCTGCCTGAGTCGGTTGAGGCGTATCGCCGATATAACGGCCAACGATGTAGTGGACGCGGACGAGAGGCCCTTCAGGGAACGTTGCGTACCAAGCTGACAGACGGCCTTCGTAGACATTTGCCAGATACTTACCAACCCGCTCACGAATGCTCGTGGTGAAATGATCACGCGGGATGTAGGTGATGATCGATACGAAACGATCGAACTTGTCGGTTCTGGACAGAACACGGACACGTGGGCGCTCGTTGAGCTGAAGAATCGCATCAGCAAAGTTGGAGAGCGTTTCAACATCAATCTGGAACAGATCATCACGCGGATAACCTTCCAAGATGTTGCGAAGTGCACGACCGCTGTGGCTTTCCGGATCAAAGCCGTGCTTCTTCATTACTTTCGCGGTCTTATGGCGAATATAAGGAATGGAGCTGGTTGAGCGGGTGTACGCTGTTGCGGTGAAGAGACCGACAACGCGCAGTTCACCACGAAGCTTGCCTTCATCATCAAACAGCTTCACGCCAACATAGTCCATGTGAACATGACGGTGGACGCGGCTGCGGATGTTGGCTTTACCGATGATCAGTGGTTCCGGCTTCAGCAGGAACTCTCTGATTTCCGGCGTCATAACAACGAATTCAGAGCCCTTGCGGAGCACCCGGACCTTCGGATCGGTCAGAATGCCGAGACCTGAGCCTTCGATCAGAGAGAGTTCGCTGTTTTCGCTGGTGTCATCAAAAATGAATTCGCGAATCCCCAAGAGGGTGAAATTATCAGCCGCCATCCACTCAAGGAAGGCGATTGCTTCGTCAAACTGCTTGTTGTCTGCCTTTGCGCGAACCTGCTGGTATTCTTCAACCGCCAGCTGGATTCTATCGCGCATTGGGCGCCAGTCTTGCACGGCCTGACGGACGTCATTGAGAACAAGGTCAAGAGTCTCTTCGAGTTTCTTGATGTCCTCATCAGAATTCAAACGTGTAAGGTGGATGTGGATGAGACTTTCGCGGCGAACAGATGGTCCTCCAAGACCAACAGTGCCGTGGAACTTTTGCAGGCCGCCATCATCATCACGCTCTACGATGAAGAGCGGGTGCAGTACGAGGCGTACTTCGTAGCCGGCTGTCTGGATTGCCCCCATCGCGGAGGAAACGAGGAAGGCCATGTTATCGTTGACGATTTCAACGATGGTAATGTCTTCGAGCTGCTTGCCGTCAGCGTTTGGCTGCGGGTTGAACACACGAATACGATGGGTCCCCAGCGGGTGATTTGCGAAATCAGCCCAGGCTTCCTGCGATACGACCGCAAGCTCTGATGGGGTATAGTTCAGGAGATCTTCTGCATCGGCGTGAGAGAAGAGGTCTTCAGCAAACCTTGCTTCGTCTTCGTTATCGTCAATTAGCAGTGCACAGGTATCGGCAATAAGCCCAGCTTTAGCCTCGGCTGTCGTTACAGACATTCAGGCGTTCCTCATCCAACATTATAGTCGGCACAGGCTGCGCGAACATGCCACATGGACGCGGCCTATGCCTTTGAAACCTATTAAGGTGCATTTACTCAATATTTCAATGCGAAACGCGACAAGAATCCCGCAAAAACATCGTTTTCAGTAGAATGTGTTCGGATGTGAGCGACATACGGGAATTCTTGTAATATTCGAAAAGCCTTTCCTGTGAACCTGAAGTTGCTTGAGCCCCCCTCAACTGCCAATTGAGGACAGAGGCCTAAAAAAACGCGCCCTATTCTGTGACAATGGGTGATGGACGTTGTACAACCCCTGAACCTAATTCCAACTACAAGCTCCAAGGAGTCGAAAATGTCAGTGCGCGTGTTCATTGATGGAGAAGCCGGAACGACGGGTCTACAGATCCGCGAGCGTCTGGCCGGGCGCCGTGACATTGAGATCCTCAGCATCGCTCCGGAGCGCCGCAAGGAGCTGGCAGCTCGTGCCGAGCTTTTGAATTCTGCTGATGTTGCGATCCTGTGCCTACCCGATGCAGCTGCACTGGAAAGCGTGTCGCTCATCAAGAACGACAGCACCCGCGTTATTGATGCATCTTCTGCGCACCGTGTTAATCCAGATTGGGCCTACGGCTTTCCTGAGATGACGAAGGATCAGGCGGAGATCATTTCCAACGCGCGTTTCGTTTCCAATCCGGGTTGTTACCCGCAAGGCGTGATCGCGACTGTGCGTCCACTGCTGGAAGCTGGGGTTATTCCGTCCACCCACGCACTCACTGTGAACGCAGTTTCCGGTTATACTGGCGGTGGCCGTCAGATGATTGAAAAGTATGAAGCCAGCGACAAGCCGTCTTCTTACTGGCCTTACGGTTTGCAGTTTGGACACAAACATCTGCCGGAAATGCAGCTGTATGCTGACCTTGCCCATGCACCTTTGTTCCAGCCAGCGGTTGGCAACTATGCGCAGGGTATGATGACATTTGTTCCGTTGCAGCTGGGACAACTGCGTAACGCACCGACAGGCAAAGACCTGCACGCTGTGCTTGATGACCATTTCTCCAGCATTGCTGGCGATGTGGAAGTCGCAGGGTTTGAAAGCGTCAACGCAATTGAGGACCTGAGCCCGGAAATCTTCAACGGTACAAACAAAATGCAGCTGCACGTTTTTGCCAATGATGACCGGCACCAAGCTCTGCTGGTCGCAATCTATGACAACCTTGGCAAGGGCGCTTCCGGCGCAGCCGTCCAAAACCTGAATATTATGATGGGCCTGAACGAGAGCATTGATCTCGCTGTAGCCTAATAAAAATTAGAGAATTCCAGAGATCCGAGGAGAGTCGTCCATGGAAAAGTTTAGTACACTGACAGGCGTTGCTGCGCCGCTGCCACTGGTCAACATCGACACCGATATGATCATCCCGAAGCAGTTTCTGAAAACCATCAAGCGTTCAGGCCTTGGCACTGCACTTTTCCATGAGATGCGGACCAACGACGACGGTTCCAGGAACGAAGAGTTTGTGCTGAACAAGCCAAGCTACGAGAATGCTCAGATCCTTGTTGCTGGTGACAACTTCGGCTGCGGCTCTTCCCGTGAGCACGCGCCCTGGGCTCTGCTGGATTACGGCATTCGCTGTGTGATCTCCACCAGCTTTGCTGACATCTTCTACAACAACTGCTTTAAAAACGGTATTCTGCCGATCGTGGTGAGCCAGGAAGATCTCGACAAGCTTATGGATGATGCGTCCCGCGGTGCAAACGCGACACTGACTGTTGATCTGGAAGAACAGGAAGTGCGCGGCCCGGATGGTGGCTCAATCAAGTTTGATCTGGACCCACACCGCAAGCATTGCCTGCTGAATGGCCTTGACGACATTGGTCAGACTTTTCAAAAGACCGACCACATCGACAGCTACGAAGACAAACTAGGACTGAGCCATCCTTGGCACTAACCAAGTTGGTATAAAGCAAATTTTTCAGGGCGCCCTTGTGGCGCCCTTGTTATATGGACTCCGCACGGTGCAATCCTTGGAGATCTGAATGAATAAAGACGCTGGCAAGAGCTTCTCGTTCAAGGCGACATTTATTTGGAGTTTCGCAGCCTTATTCCTTCCAATCTGGATTCTAGGTTTCACTGCCAGCATTTTTGCCGGAACTTGTCAGAAGCCTGGTATTGATGAAGAGAGAAAAGTCCGCGCCTGCAGCATTTCCATCACAACAGGTTTCTTGAACACCCTCATCGCATCTGAAGAAAAGAAACTTGCGATGTTGTACTTAGAACGCGGCATTGCACTTAGTCACCTCGATCATTCGCAAGAAGCAATTGAGGACTTTAGGCTCGCGATAGAGAAGGCTACCGGCATTCCATTGCCTGAGTTGGCTCAGCGCATTGAAGCTAATGACAACTTTCTGGAATTCTTCCATAAGCGCACAGGCCAAAAGCTCACTCGATCCCCTCTTTCAACTCTTGGGTATTCTAGCAGAAAGCGATTTGAAGGGCTGATCTTGCGGTTGATTAGTGAGGACCCAGCTTCCAAAGCTTGGTCCAACTGGGAAAAGCTGCTTAAAGAGGCTTAAAGCTAAAGAGCCTTGTTTCCTCACCAATCTCTGTCAGCTTAAGCAGCCTAGTCTTCCAAGAGCTGTACGATTGCTGTGTGGCCTTTGTTGCGGGCGTGGTCGATTGGGAGGGCACCGTTGCGGTCGGCGATGGTTTTGTCAGCTCCGGCATCAACGAGTTTCTTGACGATCGTCTGATAAGGTTCGCTGCCGTCGCCAAGAATGGTGGCCTCAAGAAGGGCAGTCCAGCCCAGATTGTTGACATGATCAAGCGGTGCGCCAGCATCAATCAGCATGGAAACAATCTCGACAGCCCCCTGATGGCTGCCGTAGATGAGTGCAGAGCCTTCATAGACAGATGTCACCATGGAAGGGTCGATCCCTAAGTCCAGAGCCAACCGTGCCAGTTCAGGGTTACTCGTGGTGATCGCGATGTTCAGCACATCACGCTTTTTGGCATCCATCAGATTGATGTTGGCACCGAGTTTGACCAAGTGTTCGACCAGCTCAAGGTCTCCACGTCTGGCTGCAACGATGACCGCTGTATCACCAGAGCTGTCACGGGCATCCAGTGACGCTCCGGCCTTTGCGATTTGGTCTAATGCCTTCATGTCATTCGCCTCTACTGCAGCAAAAACGTCTTGCTCTGAATAATTTTGAGCAAGCGCAGAAGAATTTGGCCCACCCAGAGTGAGCAGTGTAGCCACGACGGCTCCTGCGAGTACTTTACTGACGGTGTTTAGCATGGAAGCAATTTCCTCTTTGAGTGAGACGTTGGTTGGCTCAGTCAAAGCGGCAAACTATGACTGCATGAAGGCGACATGCAGTCATATCACAAGCTGACGGCTTGATTTACAATGCGCTTTTCAAAAGATCGTGCAGATGTGTTTACGCTATATCGGCAACGACCATAGAGATGCCGACAGCAAAAACACAAAGGCTGGCGAGCATGGAGACGCGTTTGCCGTTGTTGCTGTTTGCCAGCCACACGCGGGCAGGACCAGAAACGAGGCTGCCAACGCCGTAATAGACAATCAGACAGAGCAAGCTTGCCACCATGCCGAAAACCAGCGCGTAGAGCCAGAAAGGCATAACCTCCGGCACATAGAACTGCGGCAGCAGGGAGAAATAGAAGAGCATTCCCTTTGGGTTCAGCAAACTGGTGAGGAAGCCGAACTTCAGATCATTGGTATCTGCTGGTGCTTGTTGCTCATCTTCTGAAGTCCACATGCCGCTTGCGAAGAAGAGGCGATAGGCCAGGTACATAAGGTAGGCCAGACCTACCCAGCGGATTGCCTGAAACAGCCTTGGTTCCGCCAGGAAGAGAGACTGAAAGCCCGCAGCAACCAAAACGGTGAACACGAGATAGCCAGCTGAAATTCCGAGAGATGCTTTGAGGGCAGCGGGTTTTCCGCTCGCAAGTGCCCTGCTGGTGACATACAGCATATCCGGGCCGGGCACGATAATCAGACTTAGGATGGTGATCAAAAAGAGAAGGGTATTCGCTGCCATTGAGAGTATTTTCTTATGAGAGGTTTTATTCCAAATTTTCTCCGAATATACTGCGGCGCATACCCTCCGAATATCGAATTGATTCCGAAAAATGACCACTTCTCACCATCTCGACCGAACAGACTTCGTTATATTGGAAATTTTGCAGAACAATGCACTGCTTCCCAATAAACAGGTGGCTGCAGAGGTTAACCTGAGCCCATCGGCTTGCCATGAGCGTATTAAGCGTTTGAAAGACAGTGGTATTTTACAGAGTAGCCATGCCGTCGTGGACCCGAAAGCCTATGGAGTGAGCTTTGAGGCAATGTTCTTCATTCAGCTGGACAGACACGAAGCACTTCTGGTGGAGGAATTCATGCAGGAGGTTGTTGGGCTACCGGAAGTAAAATCCGTCACGCTCATCAGTGGAGCATACGATATCGTCGCCCATCTGCGTGTTCGCGATATCGATCACCTGAAAAGCCTTGCCTTTGAGAAGTTCACAAAGCGGGCCTACATCACCAAGATCGAAAGCTCGATTATCTATGATTTTAAAGAGAGCCGCGTGCAGAAGCCACTTTAAAGGGCTGCTGGCTTAACTGCGCTTAGCAGCAACTTCTTGTTTATGGCGCTCATTAAGAGCGTCCACTTCGTCCAGCTTGCGACCAACGCGCGCCAAAGCGGCGGCAGCTGTCGTAAACTGGTTAGCCTTATCGACATAAAGCTTTTGCGCAGTTTCTGGGAATTCCTGCAGCATGCGGGAGAAGAGTGCGCGGCGGACGCGGATCAATTCGCAATTTTCAAGTGCGACAGCGCGGGCCGGACGTTTGCCCTCAGCCATCAGCGCGTTTTCGCCGAACAGAGTACCGGGGCCGTAGGTGCCTCTGGGACGCGCGTCGCGCCCCATACCGGTTTCCAGCTGCACCTTGCCGATTGTCAGCACGATGCCACCGTCTGCCCGCTCACCCTCATTAAAAATTGTTCCACCTTTAGACACCTGCATGGTTTCCGCACTGAATGCGAGCAGGCGCAGCTGGTCCTCTGAAAATTGCGAGAGGAGAGGAACGCGTCTTAAGATTTCGATGTCGCGGGCTAGACTCATAGTTCTTGGATTAGCTGCTTATGCCTCAAGGCACAAGCTTATATCCACCAGCTTCTGTCACGAGCAGCTCCGCATTGGACGGATCACGCTCAATTTTCTGACGCAGACGGTAAATATGAGTTTCCAGCGTGTGTGTTGTAACGCCGGAGTTGTAGCCCCAAACCTCATGCAGCAGCACGTCGCGTGTCACTGGCTTTTCACCTGCACGGTAGAGGAACTTCAGGATAGAAGTTTCTTTTTCGGTCAGACGAACCTTCCCACCATTATCGTCCTGCATGGACTTTGCAGCAGGCTGGAAGGAGTAACGGCCAATGGTGAACACAGCATCTTCGCTCTGTTCATGCTGACGCAGATGCGCACGAATGCGAGCAAGCAGAACAGCGAACTTGAATGGCTTGGTGACGTAGTCGTTTGCGCCAGCTTCCAAACCAAGGATTGTGTCACTGTCTGTATCATGACCGGTGAGCATGATGACTGGAGCGCCAAAGCCTGCTTTACGCAGCAACTTCACAGCTTCACGGCCATCAATGTCCGGCAGACCAACGTCCATCAGAACCAGGTCGAAGTGATCTTCTTTTGCTTTTTTGATGCCAGTCGCAGCACTGTCAGCTTGAGTGGTTTCAAATTCATCATAAAGCGACAGCTGCTCAACGAGCGCTTCGCGCAGATCGTTATCGTCATCTACAAGCAGAATTTTACGTGCAGTCATATTCTCACCCAATCACCAATCTTTGGTGCTAGCCCTAAAACTTATCTCACATAAATACATGAAGGGTTGCCGAAAAAAAGGCGAGCAAAAACGTGGTAAATCTCAAAGTTTTTCGTAAAATCTACTTCACGCGTAAGTGACCCCCGCTTTATTTGGGAGTGTTTCTCCCGGTGTTTTCCGCAGGACAACAGGTTCATAGATGCTTCCTCTCGCAGTACCCACTCCCCCCGCAAAGCTACTTAAGAAGACCCAGAAGACCCTATTTGTGCGGCATACAGGTGATGAGCCTCACTCAGGAACACTGACACTAGGCGCAGTAACATTTGCGTGTGCACTTGGACGATCTGGTTTGACGCACACAAAGCGCGAAGGAGACGGCGCAACTCCGATTGGGCGTTTTGAACTGCTGAATGTGTATTACCGCTCGGATCGCAGCTCTTGTCCAGTCACATATTTGCCAGTTTCACCCCTGTCTCAAAGCGACGGGTGGTGTGATTCTCCTCAGGATACTCTTTATAACCGCCCCGTTGATCTGCCGTTTGAGCCCAGCCATGAGAAGATGTGGCGAGATGACCGGCTTTACGACATTGTTGTCGTGCTGGATTGCAATATGTATCCGGCGGTCAAAGGCGAAGGCAGCGCAATCTTCTTTCACGTGGCACGAGAAGGCTTTTTACCGACAGAGGGATGCGTTGCGGTTTATCCAGAAGTGATGCGTGAAATCCTGAAGGAAATGGCGCCCGGTGACATGCTGGAAGTCTGTGCGGATTAGTGCAAAACCAGAGAATTCGATTAGGGAGGCTTTAAAGCTGGCCTCACAATCGTCTCAGACAAGGTTTTTCCCTGCATTTTCCCTAGTAATCTAAAGTAATTTAATCCATATAGTGCCTTCTTGACGGATTACGCATGAATGGAAGCAAGCTCATGGCGGATACGCTGGTTCCCTTTTTGAAAATGAACGGTTTAGGCAATGATTTCGTGGTGTTTGATGGCCGCGCAAAGAAGGTTGTCTTAACTCCGGCGCAAATTGCAGCTATCGGAGACCGCGAAAAGGGTATTGGTTTTGACCAGATGATTACGGTCGAGCCTGCAAGTTCTGATGCTTATGCCTTTATGCGCATTCACAATCGCGATGGCAGCGAAGTAGATGCTTGCGGTAACGCAACACGCTGCATTGGCCGTCTGCTAATGGGTGAAGCAGGCACTCCAAGCGTTCCTATTCAGACCAACGCTGGTTTGCTGATTGCGCATGCATCTAACAGTCAGACTTTGGTGAGCGTTGATATGGGTGTTCCGCGTTTTGAGTGGGACCAGATCCCGCTTGCGGAAGAGTTTGCGGACACGCGTGCCATTGAGCTTCAGATCGGGCCAATTGATGCACCGGTTCTGCATTCACCCAGTGTTGTGAATGTTGGCAATCCGCACGCCATTTTCTGGGTGGATGATATTGAAGCCTACGACCTTGGGCGCTTTGGGCCACTGCTTGAGTGTCACCCAATATTCCCTGAAAAGGCGAATATCTCTCTGGCCCAGATCATTGGCGAAAACGAGATCCGCATGAAAGTCTGGGAACGCGGTGCTGGCTTGACAAAAGCTTGTGGCACCGGGGCCTGCGCAGTGGGTGTTTCTGCTGCCAGAACTGGACGGACAGGACGTAAGTGCACTGTCCATCTGCCGGGAGGACCGCTGGGTATTGAGTGGCGTGAGGACAACGACCACATCATGATGACCGGTGAAACCGCAATTGAATTCGAGGGCGAGCTCAATCTCGACACCCTCACCTACACAAAGACCGCTTCGGGGGACGCGGCAATGGAGCCTACGCAGTGAGCATTGATGTTGTGACATTTGGCTGCCGACTGAACGCTTATGAGTCGGAAGTGATGAAGCGCGAAGCAGAGGCCGCGGGCCTTAAGGGTGCCGTGCTGATCAACACATGTGCCGTGACCAACGAAGCTGTCCGTCAAGCACGACAGACCATTCGCAAAACCCGCCGCGAAAATCCGGATGCGCGTATTATCGTGACTGGCTGTGCGGCCCAGACAGAATCTGAAACCTTTGCCGAGATGGGCGAAGTGGATCTGGTTCTTGGTAACTCTGAAAAGCTGGAGCGCGCCTCTTATGGCCGTGTCGCTCAGTTTGGCATTGAAGAAACCGAGAAGGTGCGCGTCAACGACATTATGAGCGTGCGCGAGACTGCAGGTCACCTGATTGATGGACTGGAAGGACGCTCTCGTGCGTTTGTTCAGGTTCAGAACGGCTGTGACCATCGCTGCACCTTCTGCATCATCCCTTATGGCCGTGGTAACTCACGCTCTGTGCCGATGGGTGTGGTCATTGACCAGATCAAACGCCTTGTCGACAACGGATATGGCGAGATTGTTCTAACTGGTGTTGATATTACGTCCTACGGTGCCGATCTGCCGGGAACGCCTAAGCTTGGCACGCTTTGCTCCAAGATTTTGAAGATGGTGCCTGATCTTAAGCGCCTGCGTCTGTCCTCCATCGACAGCATTGAAGCTGATGATGAGCTGATGGACGTAATCGCGCATGATCATCGCCTGATGTCGCATCTGCACCTTTCCCTGCAGGCTGGCGACAATATGATCCTGAAGCGCATGAAGCGTCGTCATTCCCGCGAAGACACGATCCAGTTCTGCGAAGACGTGCGCAAAATGCGTCCGGATGTTGTCTTTGGCGCTGACATTATTGCCGGTTTCCCAACTGAGACCGATGAGATGTTCGAGAACACTCTGCGCATCGTTGATGAGTGTGGGCTGACACATCTGCATGTGTTCCCGTTTTCTCCACGTCCAGGTACTCCAGCGGCCCGTATGCCGCAGCTCGATCGCAAGATCATTAAAGAGCGCGCTGCACGCCTTCGTGAAAAAGGCCAGGAAGCTTTGCTGGCTCACCTTCGTGCCGAAGTGGGCAAGAAGCGTGAGATCCTGATTGAGCGTGAGGGACTTGGTCGCACCGAGCAATTTACTCAGGTTGAACTGGATGCGGATGTTGCCGGAAGCCTTGTCTCCGCACGCATTACAGGGCATACCGAAAGACATCTAATTGCAGAGCCACTTGGCAAAGCAGCTTAAGCTTTTACATTTCAAAGGTATCTTTCCAGCATGAGCGAAAAGAAGCGCGGTTTTTTCAGTCGCCTGTTTGGCGGTTCCTCAGAAGAAACACAGAGCCTTCAGGAGGAAAAAGCTCCTGACAGTGCAGAGCTGCGTGAGTCTTTAGAAGGCGTTCAATCCGTTCCGCTTGACCCTGTTAAAGGCCTTGAAGAAACGGCTGAAGCAATCGCAGATGAAACTCTTGATCTGGAAAATCCAGAGCTCACACCTGAGTTGGAGCCTGCGACCGAAGAGAAAGTTTCTGATAAGCCTCATGATTTGGATGAGGCAGAAACCAAAGCCCTAGAAGAGACCGCCTACCTGGACAATGACGATCTGCATGAAGAAAATTCAGCAGACGTTGAGCCTGAGCAAGATATACTTTCCCCAAAGGTCAGCGATGATGCTGCGCCCGTTGCTGAGGATACTGCCGATGGACAACCCGTTCTCACAGATGAGATCACTGAAGCATCAGGAACAGCGGAAGGACCTGAAGAAGCAGGAAGCTCTGAAAGTGTTCGGGAAAGCGGAGGATCCGGAGGAGACGAGGAAACTGGAGCGGTCGAAGAGAGCCGAGAGGCTGAAGAAGCTGGAGAAACTCCGGGAATTGCGGAAACTGGAGAAGATGTTCCAGTAAAAACGAGCTGGTTCCAGCGTCTTAAAGCTGGCCTCTCCCGTTCTTCCAATGCCCTATCCGAGGGCATCAGCTCGATCTTCACCAAGCGCAAGCTGGATGCAGATACTCTTGAAGAGCTGGAAGATATTCTGATTCAAGCAGACCTTGGCATTGATACAGCGATTGCGATTACCGACCGTGTATCTGATGGTCGCTATGATAAGGAAATTTCAGGCGAGGAAGTCCGCAGCATCCTTGCTGAAGAAATTGAAAGCGTCCTTGAACCTGTTGCTAAACCGCTGGACCTTGAAAGCGGCCATAAACCACACATCGTCTTGATGGTTGGCGTAAACGGTACAGGCAAAACCACCACAATCGGCAAGCTGTCTTCTCTGCTGCATGAGCAGGGTAAGAAAGTGATGCTCGCAGCGGGTGACACGTTCCGTGCTGCTGCTGTCGAGCAGCTGAAAATTTGGGGTGAGCGCACTGGTGCTGAAGTTGTGGCGCGCGATACCGGCGCGGATGCTGCTGGCTTAGCTTACGATGCCGTTGATGCCGCTCTCAGCAATGACACAGATGTGCTGTTGATTGATACCGCTGGCCGCTTGCAGAACAAAGCTGAGCTGATGGATGAGCTTGAGAAGATCATTCGTGTGATCCGAAAGCGTGTTCCTGATGCACCGCATACCACTTTGCTAACCCTTGATGCGACCACAGGCCAGAATGCTCTTTCTCAGGTGGAGATTTTCAGCAAGGTTGCTGGTGTAACTGGTCTTGTAATGACCAAGCTGGACGGCACAGCACGTGGCGGTATTCTGGTGGCGATTGCCCGTAAATACGGCCTGCCAGTGCACTTCATCGGCGTTGGTGAAGGCGTAGAAGACCTTGAGCCATTCTCAGCAAAAGACTTTGCAGCAGCCATTGCTGGCAAAGACCACGAGCTGGACTGACGCAACTCATGTTTCTTAGAGGAGTATAATCCTCTAAGAAACAACCCATATCAAGCAAAGAAACTTAGCGAGCCACGCTCAAGGCCATCGATGAATAGGTTTTATAATAGTCTAGCTCGTTCAGCTTTTCTGCCCAATATCGTGCTTTTTCTTTGTCTCTAATATCGTACTCGCGACTTGTGTAAATGAAAACTAATTGAAGGGCAGAACGTGGGTCTCCTGCATTTGCTGCTTTCTCAAAGTTAGAGATAGCTTTCATTGCTCCTTCACTCTGATTTCGATAAAACACTTCCATCTGCTCAGATTTAGTGAGCTTCTTGTATCCTCTATCATCTCGGATTCGCATGCCGTGCCAATTCTCTTTGAACAACAGCCCTAAATAATAGAGAGCATCAACGTAACCGTAAGATGCAGCCGTCTCAAAATTTTGCAACGCTCTATCATATTGCCCCAATTTAGTGAGAAATTCTCCTTGTACAATTAAGGCTCGCGGGTGAGAGATACTCTCCTGATCTAAAAGGTACTCGAAAATCTTTTGCCCATATGTTTCATTGCCAGTTTCCAGCATGATTTGTGCCGCAACGGACAGCTTTACAAACTCTGCAACATTGAAACCATCCAATTGTACTTCTTCAAGCTTTTCATAATATTTTTCATCTGTGATGTCGATTTCTTCACCAGCGAGAGCAAAGAAGTGCAGTAGTGCCAAGCTAGGATAGAAATCAAGAGCAGTCACACGTGTTTGTTCGAGAACCGTTTCATAACGTCTATCCCAATCGCCCATTAGTGAAGAAAACTGCTCATTCTTCCAAACTACTGGAGGCCGCTTATCTCCTACAATCGATTTGATACCTTGCTTTGTTTTGAAAAAAACAACTTCATTATCAGGATCTTCTGCAAGTCTTAAATTCGCATCAATTTCCAGTACGAGCGCAGTGTATCGCGCGACGCCTGGTAAGAAGCCATCCGCAGCACTTCTCTCCAAAATTTGAAACTGTTGGCGTATATCCTTGTCAAGGGCCGGGTGATCTACCATTGCGATGCTTGCAAGTGGCTCTCCAGCTGCAAGTGACCTCTTAAAGTCAGCTAATGCTAAATCGAGCTCCTGATGTCCCCCAACACCATGCTGTCTCAGCAAACCGCGATAGTAGAGAGCTTCAGCAACACCCGCTTCAGCAAGCATATTGAGCCCGCTCTCAAAAGCAATTCGCGCATAAGTCTCAGCATTTGCAATATTTGCTGGACGGCCTAGAGCCTTTATATAGCTATACGAAATTCGGGCTGCTGCAATAGGGTGCCCGTTTGGCCCTGCCTCATGAACGATTTTTTCGAAAGACTTATTTGCATTGCCATAAAACCCAGTAATATCTAAGGTCCGTGCAGCTCGCATATCTACATCAAAACTAAAGAGTACTGATTTCATGCACTCTAGCGAGCATGACTGTTGATTAACAACTGTAGCTTCCGCTAAAGCCTGCTGTGGCAAAGCAAAGTTTCCGCCCCACAGAAGAGCTGAAACCATTAATGCAAGTTTATTTTTCAGAAGACGCATAAAAGCTCACACCAGATAAAATCTCATCATCGTTATTATATGCAACTCTAGATTTCTTAAATGCAAGTTACATTTAAATTCCAACTCACACATAGCTCGATTATGTTCATTGGACACGCCTGAGTGATCAGATAGACTAGAGCTTCTATCGTCCTGCCATCAATTTGTGAGCTCTTCCATGACACTTGAGTATCTTCTAACGTCCTTCATTGTTGTCCTGCTGCCCGGACCAGGTGTGCTTTACACGATTGCTATCGGGCTTGGGAAAGGGCTTAAGCCAAGTGTTGCTGCTGCGTTTGGTTGTACGCTCGGGATTGTTCCAGCAGCTTTGGCAAGCATTATTGGGGTGGCAGCGATCTTTCATAGCAGCGCCCTCGCTTATCAGATCCTGAAGTATCTTGGTGTTGCTTATCTGCTTTACATGTCATGGAGCATCCTGCGCAGTGGTGGTGCGCTGGAAGTGAGTGGAGAGAAGCGCGAGAGAACTCTTTATCGCACTGCACTCGACGGTATTCTGCTTAATGTGCTGAACCCAAAGCTGTCTCTGTTTTTCCTCGCTTTCCTCCCTCAGTTCGTTTCTCCTGACAGTGAAAATGCAACATCTGCTCTACTCTTCCATGCCTTTGTTTTTATGGCACTTACATTTGTTGTTTTCATCGGGTACGGCGCAATGGCGTCGCTGGCCCGCGATTATGTGATCAACCGCCCAAAAGTTATGGCTTGGCTCAAACGAGGTTTTGCAGCTACGTTTGGTGCGCTTGGTGTTAAGCTGGCACTCTCAGAGAACTGATAGGCTTCCTGCATTTCTGGAACAACAAACTACTGGAACACAATGGAAAATTTAAAACTCAGGTTCCCGCCTGTGGCTGTCTTCTTTAGCTTTGCAATTATCATCTGGATGGTTGCAACACTGCTTCCCGGAGATATCAATCTGCATGGTGCAGAGACAGCATTTCTTGTGATTGGCATCGGAGCTGGCAGTTATTTTGGAGTGACCGGGCTCTCTGAGTTCCGCAGAGCGCGGACAACAACAAGCCCTACACACCCTGAAAATGCGAGTGCTATTGTTTCTGACGGAATTTACTCCAAAACACGTAATCCGATGTATCTGGGTTTGCAGTTCATCCTGTTGGGATGGGCCATCTTTCAGGGAAACCTGTTTGCTATTCCAGTTGCTCTGGGTTTTGCTGTCTATATCACCCTGTTCCAGATCAAACCTGAAGAAGACCTTCTGGAAGAGAATTTTGGTCAAGAGTACCTTGCCTACAAAGCACGCGTCCGGCGCTGGATGTAAGTTCTCCGCACGATGCACAAGCGCTTTGCCTTGAATGCTTCAACCTCCACTTCCTTTTGTTACCCTATGGTAAGAATGCACAAGTAGTGTCCCTAGCGTGATACTGGTCGTTGATCCAAAAGAAACAACAAAAGGGAGATCCTGATGGCCGTGCTTATGAAGTTTGATGATATCGATCAGGTTTACAAAGAAACCAGCAAAATCAAAGCAAGCCTGAAGAAAGCCAAGGTTGACGAAAAGACCGAGGATGCTTTCATGAAAGAGCTGAACCAAAAGAAGAAACGCGCGGAAGGCAAATTTTTGGATGAAGTGAACAACGATTCCAAAATTAAGAACTTCAAGGCTGAATCTTTAAAAGGGGACGGTGGCTTCACAAAAGCACTGAAGGAAGCTGCAAAGCGGACGCCAATCCAGCTGATGGAAGCGAGTGGTAAGGTTACGCTAAAAGTCGGCAAGGATGTTGTTGTCGGAACCTAGTTCCTTACTTCCACCGTAGATTTGCTATGACCATGGCCGAATGTTCGGCCATGGGTAAGTTCTTATTGCTCATTGAGCAGAGCAGCAGCACATCAAGAGCTGATGACGCCCTCAATTGCTTCCAGACGGAATGCAGCAGCCATCAGGGCCTTGGTGTACTCGGTCTGCGGATTGTCAAAGACTTCATCTGACGTCCCCGCTTCCATCACCTTGCCATGCTGCATAACGACCACATCATTGGCGAGTGCACGGACGACCTTGAGGTCGTGCGAGATGAACAGATACGCCAAGCCATGAGCCTTTTGCAGATCGCGAAGCAGGTCGACCACCTGTGCCTGAACGCTCATATCCAATGCTGACGTTGGTTCATCCAGCATCACAAACTTTGGCTCAAGCACCATTGCCCGTGCAATAGAGATACGCTGACGCTGCCCGCCTGAGAATTCATGCGGATAACGGAACCTTGTAGCTGCATCCAGTCCCACTTCTTCCAGCGCACCTGCAACCTTGGCTTCCCGTTCTTTGGCCGTGAGGTTGGGCATGTGGATCTTGAGGCCTTCGCCAACAATCTCCGAGACTGACATACGCGGCGACAGGGAGCCGAATGGATCCTGAAACACGATTTGCATATCCCGGCGCAGCGGACGCATCTGTTTCCAGGAGTGTTCCTGAATATCAGAGCCATTGAAGCTGATCTGACCGTTTGAGGAGATCATACGCAGGATCGCAAGGCCCAGCGTGGTCTTGCCTGACCCACTTTCGCCCACAATGCCCAGTGTCTGCCCAGCGCGAACGGTCACATCAATGCCATCAACTGCTTTGATGTGGCTGACTGTTTTACGCAGGAAGCCGCGTTTGACGGGAAACCAGACCTTGAGGTCTTTGGCTTCCATGACAATTGGCTGACTGGTATCGCCGGCAGGTGGATGCCCTTTAGGTTCTGCTGCCAGCAGATGCTGGGTGTATTCGTGCTGAGGGCTTTCGAAAATATCTTCGGTATCGCCGTGTTCGACAATTTTGCCTTGTGTCATCACACAAACACGATCAGAGATCCGGCGAACAATGCCGAGATCGTGCGTGATGAAGAGCATGGCCATGCCTGTGCTCTTCTGCAGGTCTTTCAGCAGCTGCAGGATTTGCGCCTGAACCGTGACATCGAGTGCTGTTGTCGGTTCATCCGCAATCAACAAGTCCGGCTCGTTTGCCAATGCCATGGCGATCATGACACGTTGACGCTGACCACCGGAGAGCTGGTGCGGATAGGACTTCAGGCGTTCTTCCGGATTTGGAATACCGACCTGATCCAAAAGTTCCAGTACCCGCTTTCGGGCATTCGTCTCACCGAGGCCACGGTGGATCTTCAGAATCTCCGCGATCTGCTGTTCGATGGTGTGTAGCGGGTTCAGTGAGCTCATAGGCTCCTGAAAGATCATAGAGATCTTGTTGCCACGCACACGGCGCATTTCACCTTCGGTCGCAGCTATCAGGTCTTCGCCCTGATAGACGATCTTGCCAGTTGGATGACTTGCAGCCGGATAGGGCAAAAGCTTGAGCACGGACAGTGCTGAAACAGATTTGCCTGAGCCACTTTCGCCCACAAGTGCGACGGTCTCGCCTTCCTTGATGTCGAAAGAGATCTGGTCAACGGCGAGATTTTCCTTTTCGCCTTGCTGGAAGGCGATGGAAAGGTCCTCAACAGAGAGGAGCGTTTGATTATCAGTCATATGCGATCCTCCCTTCTTCAGTTCATCGTTTTACGTGGATCAAAGGCATCGCGAACCGCTTCACCGATGAAGATCAACAGGCTGAGCATAATCGACAGGACGAAGAAGCCTGTCATGCCAAGCCATGGCGCTTGAAGGTTGTTCTTGCCCTGCTTGAGCAGCTCACCCAGCGAAGCGGAGCCCGGAGGCAAGCCGAAGCCGAGGAAGTCCAGCGCTGTCAGCGTGGAGATGGACCCATTCAGGATAAACGGCATGAATGTAAGCGTTGCGACCATTGCGTTTGGCAGCAGGTGACGGCGCATGATCGTACCATTGGACACGCCCAACGCTCGCGCGGCAGAGATGTACTCAAAGTTCCTGCCTCTCAGGAACTCCGCCCGGACTACGCCAACCAAGGCCACCCACGAGAAGGCGAGCAGGATTGAGAACAGGATCCAGAATCCCGGCGTCAGCACCGACGAGATAATCAAGATGAGGTAGAGCGTCGGCATTGCCGTCCAGATTTCAATGAAGCGCTGTAAGCCAAGGTCAACCCAACCACCGTAGAAGCCCTGTACGGCGCCGGCACCAATGCCGATGACGGAGGATGCCAGTGTTAGCGCCAGACCGAAGAGCACCGAGATGCGGAAACCGTAGACAAGACGAGCGAGGACATCACGGCCTTGATCGTCAGTGCCGAGCCAGTTCCAGTTGCCGATTGTACAATTGGGATCGTTCACACCCTCTGCATAACGCTCGCAGCGCAGTTCCTTATCCATCATCCAGCTTGGAGGAGCTGGTGCGGGGACCGGGATTTCGTTGTTTACCGTCTGGTAGGAATAACGGATCGGAGGCCAGAGTATCCAGCCGTTGGCGTCGATCTCTTCCTGAATGAATGGATCACGATAGTCCGTCGTTGCAAGGAAACCGCCAAACTTTTCCTCCGGGTAATCCGTAAAGACCGGCATGAGCAGCTCGCCCTTATAGGAAACCAGGATTGGGCGGTCGTTGGTGATGAATTCTGCGCCCAGTGCGAGCACAAACAGGACGAGGAATATCCAAAGGGACCAGTATCCACGCTTGTTGGCTTTGAAGTTTTGCAGGCGGCGCTGGTTAAGCGGTGACAGCTTTTGCCGCTTTTCTGGCGGTTGCGTCTGCTCTGGCAGCGGATTGATTGTTTCGTAGCCCTGATCCTGAAGGCGTTTTTCGAGTTGTGTGTCCATTGCTCGTTACACCTCCCGGCTTTCGAAATCGATCCGGGGATCAATCCAGGTGTAGGTGAGGTCTGAAACCAGATTCACAATCAAACCCATCAACGAGAAGATATAAAGCGTGGCGAACATAACTGCATAGTCGCGGTTGAGCGCTGACTCGAAACCTAGCAAGCCAAGGCCATCAAGCGAGAAGATCGTCTCAATGAGGAGTGAGCCTGCAAAGAACGCCGAGATGAACGCACCCGGAAAGCCAGCGACAACGATAAGCATCGCATTGCGGAAGACGTGACCGTAAAGCACCTGACGCTCTGTCAGGCCTTTGGCGCGGGCAGTCTGAACGTACTGCTTTCGGATCTCATCGAGGAAAGAGTTCTTCGTCAAAAGCGTTGTTGTTGCAAACGCGGAGAGTGCCATTGCAGTCAGCGGCAGAACCAGATGCCAGAAATAGTCGAGGATCCGTTGTGGCCATGACATATCGCTCCAGCCCTCTGAGGTGAGACCTCGGAGCGGGAAGAAGTCCCAGAAGGAGCCCCCGGCAAAGAGAACAATCAGCATGATTGCAAACAGGAAGCCCGGGATTGCATAGCCAACAATGATGATGCTGGAGGTCCAGACATCGAACGAGGTGCCATCTTTTACTGCTTTGCGAATACCAAGGGGGATCGAGATGCCATAGGAGATGAGCGTCATCCATAGGCCTAGCGAGATAGATACCGGCAGCTTTTCGACGATCAGATCAACAACAGCAATGTCACGGAAATAGCTTTCGCCGAAATTGAAGGTCGCGTAGTCCAAGATCAAGCGCCCGAAACGCTCCAGAGGAGGTTTATCGAAGCCAAACTGGACCTCGAGTTCCTTGATGAACTCCGGATCAAGGCCCTGTGCTCCTCGATATTTCGATCCTGCACTGTCTCCGCCGCCCTGATTGGCTGCGGCAGAACTTCCAAAATCACTTCCACCACCCGAAATGCGGCTGGTTGCGGATACACTATCCCCTTGCAATTGAGCGATAACTTGCTCAATCGGTCCGCCTGGTGCGAACTGAATAATGACAAAGTTGATTGCCATGATGCCGATAAGGGTCGGGATCATCAAAAGCAATCTACGCAGAATATAGGCGCCCATGGGCTTCTTTTGTCCCTAATTTTCCTTGCCGATGCGAGCGGCTTTTTCTGAATCCACCCACCACGTCGCTTCTACGGGGAAGGCATATGCCGGCATATCATTCGGAATGCCGAACATGTCCCAGACAGCTACTGTGTGGAAGGCTTTGAACCACTGCGGCACCCAGTAATAGCCTGCGCGCAGAACTCTATCCAATGCTCTGGCAGCGGTTATCATTTCCTCACGCGAGGATGCATTCAGCGCCTTATCCACCAAATCGTCGACAGCAGGCACCTTGATGCCCGAGAGATTGTAAGATCCGAAGGTTTCAGCAGAGGCCGATGTCCAGAAGTTACGGATGCTCGGCCCAAGTGTTGGTGTCAGAGAAAAACGATGCCCGACAATGTCATAATCGAAATCATCTACACGCTTCTGGAACTGTGCCGGATCAACGACACGGAAGCTTGCTTCAATGCCTAACAGTCTGAGATTCTTGACATATGGCAGCACAATTCGTTCGAAAGCAGGCGAGTTGGAAAGGAATTCCATTTGCAGCTGCTTTCCGTCAGGCCCGATCAATTGCTCGCCGCGTCTGTAGTAGCCTGCCTCCTTTAGCAGAAGCGAGGCTTCTCTGAGGAGTTTGCGATCCTGACCAGAGCCATTGGAAACCGGTTGTGTGATCGCTTCGCCAAAGACCCCTTCTGGCAGGTCTTTCTTGTAGGGCTCAAGCAGGGCCAGTTCGGCATCGCTTGGCAGACCAACAGCCTTCATCTCCGAGTTTTCGAAGAACGACTGGGTTCGGGTGTACAGATCATAAAACAGCGCAGAATTTGACCACTCAAAATCGAAGGCATAGCCGAGCGCTTCACGGACCTTGGGATTGGAGAACTTTTCTTTTCGCGTGTTGAGGAACCAGCCTTGCGCTCCTGATGGGAGGCGGATGGCAAATTCCTTCTTGGCAACACGTCCCTCTGTCAATGCAGGGAAGTTGTATTCCGTCGCCCAAGTCTTGGAGGAAAATTCCTCATGGAACGTTAAACGGCCTTTCTTGAAGGCTTCAAATGTTGCTTGTCGATCGCGGAAGAAGTCGAGACGAATGATCTCGAAATTGTGGTGGCCATTGGTTACTGGCAGGTCTTTTGCCCAGTAATTCGCTACCTTTTTGTACTCAATATACCGGCCAATCTCATAGCGTCCGACCATATATGGCCCCGAGGACAACGGCGGTGTCAGTGTTGACGCCTCGAAGTTGTAGCGGGTGTAGTACGCTTTTGAGAGGATAGGGAGAGTTGCTATCAATAAGGGAAGTTGCCTGCTGTGATTGCCTGAAAAAGCGACCGTGACAGTGTGTTCATCAGGTGCGGTCGCGGAGACCATTTCCTTGATGGACTGGCTGATAATCGGGTGCCCTTTTTCCTTCAGAAGGTTCAGGCTGAAAGCAACATCTTCTGCATTGAGCATTGATCCGTCATGGAACCGGGCTTCCGGCCTAATTTTGAAGGTGACGAAGTTGCCGTCTTCCGAGACCAGAGCGCTCTCGGCCACCAGACCATATACGGCATCCGGTTCGTCATAGGCACGCACCATCAGGCTATCAAAACAGAGCTCCATACGCGGTGGGGCATCTCCTTTGAGGATGAAGGTGTTGAACGTGTTGAAGGTCTGCGGGTTCTGATTGTAGCCCCAGCTCGGCGCAGTCATGGCGATTTTGCCACCAACCGGAGCTTCCGGATTGACGTAGTCAAACGCCGTGAAATCCTTTGGGTACTTCAGATCACCAAAGACAGAGAGGCCGTGGCTTAAGGTTCCCGCCTGAACCGGCAGGGCTCCACCGGGCACCAGAAAGGCTGCTGCAGTGGCCGCGCTGAAGTGCAGGAAGCTACGTCTACTGATTTGGCTAAGCGTCATCAATTGGCCTCCTCTATCTTCTTGGCTTTTTCTTCATCCCACCACCAAACGGTTGGGAAACCTATGGAGAATTCAGGAAGCTGTTTTGGGTGTGCGAAACGATCCCACCGCGCAACGCGGCTGAATGGAGATGTCCAACCAGGAACAACGTATTGCTCCCACATCAGGATACGGTCCAAAGCCTTGGTTGCTGCAACCAGCTCGTCACGATCATCAGAGTTGATGATGATATCAATCAGCTCGTCGATGGCAGGGTTTTTGATACCCGCATAGTTTTGAGAGGCTTCGCTGTCTGCTGCATTTGAGCCCCAATACTCTCTCTGCTCGTTGCCCGGAGAGAGAGACTGCGCCCAGCCGGTGTAAATCATACCGAAATCACGGCTGCGGACGCGGTTGACATATTGTGAGCTGTCGACGACGCGCAGCTGCAGGTCAATACCAAGCTTCTTCAGCGAGGCCTGATAACGAAGAGCTACACGCTCAAAGCGGCCGCCATTCATCAGATATTCGATTGTAAATGGTTCGCCAGTCTCTTTGTTGACGAGCTTACCTTGCTTTTGCACGTAGCCAGCGTCTTTAAGAAGGCCGATTGCCTTTCTCAGGTTGACACGCTCCTGACGGGAATCTTCGGATACCGGATTCTCGTAGGGCTCTGTAAAGACGGCTTCTGGCACTGGTGATTTCAATGACTTCAGAACTTCCAGCTCGCGCCCTTCTGGCAAGCCTGCAGATGCGAGCTTTGTTCCGTCGAAGTAGCTGGTGAAACGGCTGTATTGATCAAAGAAGATCGTGCGGTTCATTTCCTGAAAATTCAAGGCATAGTTCAGTGCCCGGCGCACGCGGCGATCCTGAAACTTCTCTTTGCGGGTGTTGAGAATAAAGCCCAGCATCAAGCCACTACCACGATACGTCTGCGGGAACTTTTCCAGCACCACATGGTTGGCTTTAACAGCAGGAATATCGTAGGCGGTTGCCCAGTTCTTTGCCGTGGTTTCCGTGCGCCAGTCAAAACGGTCAGCCTTAAAGGCTTCAAGCTGCACGGTTTCGTCGCGGTAGTAATCGTAGGCGATTGTGTCGAAGTTGTTGGAACCAACATTCACATTCAGATTTTGCCCCCAATAGTCGTCAACGCGCTCAAATGAGATTGAACGCCCAGGTACGACTTCTCCAATGCGGTATGGACCAGAGCCGAGAGGCACTTCCAAAGTGCTTCTGGAAATGTCACGCACATTTCCAGAGGCATCTTTCTCATTCCACCAATGCTTTGGCATGATGTAGAGCGAACCAAGGATTTGCGGGGCTTCTCTGTTACCCGGTTTATCGAAGTTGAAGCGTATCTCTGTCGGGCTCAAAATGTCATAGCCCGTAACATGACGATAATAGTATTTTCGGGAAGGATCTTGCGTGGTCCATTGATCGAATGACCATCCCACATCTTCTGTGGTGATTGGTTTGCCATCGTGCCAGCGTGCATCAGGGCGCAAGCGATAGACCACCCACGCAAAGTCTTCGGGATATTTCATCGCATCAGCGATCAAGCCATATTCAGTCGAGGACTCGCTCATTGATGGGGTCATCAGGGTATCGTAGATGAGGCCCAGTCCACCTGCACGAATGCCCTTTGATGCCACAAGGTTCAAACTGTCAAAGGTGCCCGTTGCCGAGAGCCGCACCCTGCCCCCTTTGGGAGCGTCCGGATTGACATAGGGGAAGTGCGCGAAACCTTCCGGCATCTGAGGAGCACTGATGAGGGAGTCTGCATACCGCCATTCAGGCTCACTGGTTTCAGCAATTGCTGCGGAGGATGTCAGACTTGCAATGGCAAGCGCCAAACCTGTCAGTGAGCTATATAGTCTGGTACGCACAGCATTCCTCCATAAATACAATCAGTAGTTCTAGCGTAGAAAAAACACCACGCGCTGAAAATTGAACTTTTCTTGCAGCTTTCAGCCAAACTTAAACTAAGATTACGGCTGAAAACACTTCCGCTACAACGTCTTTTGCCAAGATGACAAAAATTTAACTGGAAGAAACGAGGAAAAGGTTAGCATTCACGCAAATTCAGACAATAAAAAAGCCGGGATCAAATCCCGGCTCTTTAACAATTCTACCCTCACATATGTGGGAGGGATATCAATTCAATATTAATTGATCGGTACTGGGTTGTCTGAAAGTGAACGCAGGTAAGCGATCAGGTCAGCGCGTGGCTTGTCTTTCTTCAGACCAGCGTAGCCCATGGATGTACCAGAAACATGTTTCTTAGGTGCTTTGATGAACTCGTTGAGCTGCTCAAAGGACCACTCAGGATTGTTTGCCGCAAATTCCTGCATCGCTGAGGAATAAGAGAAGCCATCATGAGATGCAGGTGCGCGACCTACAACACCCCAGAGGCCCGGGCCAACTTTATTTTTTCCACCCTGATCGAAGGTGTGACAAGCTGCACATTTTTTAGCTTGTTTCGCACCAGCATCCGCAGAAGCAGTGGTGAGCAGCTCTTCAATTGAGACGACCTTGACTTCTTCCGCAGCTTCATCACCTGCGCCGTTGTCGGCACCAGCGACTTCAATCTCAAAACCGCGTTTCTCGTTTCCATGAGGCGCAAAGATGACTTCCGTCAAAACATTCAGGCCCATGAATACAACCAAGGCGAACAGAATTGCGCCGGCAATTTTGTTCAGTTCAAACGAATTCATAGCTCACACGCTCCGAATATTTGGTTAGGCTAGCCTTCATGCAGCAGGCACGGCACCTAACTCGATATGTGTATTTTGCTGGGAAACTACAGTTATTTTCGGGCACTTGTCCATAATTTAATTAGTGTTTTTCCTAGGTCTTTTGCAGTGATGTGGACCACAGGTTGATGTTTGAGAGCTCAAAAAACCAAGGAACACAACAACTCTCGCCGGTCAGCAGTTTAAAATGGCTATAAACTACTGATTTATTCGAGGATATCCCGCTCAGGCCAATTCAGATTGCAGTGAAGGCGCAGCGCAACCAATTTACCTGAACTCAAGAGAATGCGACAAAATATCACACCAGAGCGCTTTTAGATCTGGGGATTTCATTGCAGAGCACTCAACAGGACCGTAAACGCGTTCATTCTTGAGGTCTTTTCACCTTAAGTTTCGCCTCTGAGTATTATTAAGGTTTGCAATCCCTCACATCTAGGGCAATTTGTGCGAGGGGCTGTTTCGCGACTGTTGGCGAAGCCTCAAATGTATCAGGTTTCTAAATTGCCGTGAGTATAGTGATGTCAGATCAGCGCAAAGTCGTGTTTCAAGGAGAAGTGGGAGCTAACTCCCATATGGCGTGCAACGCCGTTTACCCAGAGTACCAAGCTATCCCTTGCGCGACTTTTGAAGACTGCTTCCACGCGATCGAGACCGGAGAAGCAGAACTTGGCATGATCCCGATCGAAAATTCGGTTGCGGGACGCGTTGCAGACATTCACCACCTGCTTCCTCGCAGCAATCTGCACATTATCGGCGAATACTTCATGCCGATTCGGTTTCAGCTGATGGGCATCAAAGGCACCAAGCTGGAAGAGCTGAAGAGTGTTCAAAGCCATATCATGGGGCTTGGACAATGCCGAAACTTCATTCGCGATCATAACCTTAAGCCGATTATTGGCGCTGACACAGCTGGATCCGCACGCCAGGTTGTTGAAGGTGGCGACAAAACAATCGGGGCCTTTGCTCCAGAGCTTGCGGCTGATGTTTATGGTCTGGATATCCTCGCACGTGATTGTGAAGACGCTGCCCATAACACGACCCGTTTCGTGATCCTCTCTCGCGAGAAAAAGCAGACTGCGAACACTGGCCAACCGATCATCACGACCTTCATTTTCCGCGTTCGAAACGTTTCTGCTGCTCTTTACAAAGGGTTAGGCGGTTTTGCGACCAACAACGTCAACATGACGAAGCTGGAATCCTATCAGCTTGAAGGTCAGTTTTTCGCCTCCATGTTTTACGCAGATATTGAAGGACACCCAGAAGAACCCAACGTAGCCCTTGCACTTGAGGAGCTGGCGTTTTATTCGACTGAACTGAATATTCTTGGGGTGTACAACGCTAGCCCGTTCCGCGAAAAAATTCGGGAACCTGAGGCTAACCGTGCTTTGCGTCCTACACCAGGGAAATAACAGTTGTAGGCCTTGCTCCAACGGTGAGTCACCTATGTATCGTTCCGGGCGCTTGTGATCCGGGCTAGTTACAAGGACTTTACATGTCTGAATTCAAGTTTGATGCATTGTGCATCGGCAATGCAATCACTGACGTCTTCTCTCATGTAGAAGATAGCTTTCTCGTTGAGCAGTCTTTGGTAAAGGGTTCCATGCGCCTGGTCGATACAGACGAAGCGCTGCGCCTCTATGACCTGATGGGTCAAACAACCCGCATCTCCGGTGGCAGTGCAGGCAATACTGCTGCTGGTATCGCTTCGCTTGGTGGTGCGCCTGCCT
This sequence comes from Pseudovibrio sp. Ad5, assembly GCF_001623095.1. Classification (NCBI taxonomy): domain Bacteria; kingdom Pseudomonadati; phylum Pseudomonadota; class Alphaproteobacteria; order Hyphomicrobiales; family Stappiaceae; genus Pseudovibrio; species Pseudovibrio sp. Ad5. Next base: position 354,641 of record NZ_LMCH01000066.1, read on the forward strand.
TTATCGGCAAGGTCGCAGCTGACGAAGTTGGAGACGTTTATCGCCATGACATGAACAGCATTGGCGCCCACTTCAACACAGGCCCGCTGCGTGATGATCTTGCGTCTGGCCGCTCCATGATCCTGATCACCCCGGACGGTGAGCGGACCATGAACACCTATCTGGGTGCAGCGACCAAGCTGACTGCGTTTGATATCGACCGCGACGTGGTTGCCAATTCTGCGATCACTTACATGGAAGGTTATCTCTGGGACGAAGAAGCGGCGAAAAATGCGTTTCTTGAAGCTTCCAAGGTTGCCCATGAAGCAGGGCAGCTGGTGTCGCTTTCGTTGTCAGACAGCTTCTGCGTTGATCGTTTCCGGGATGAGTTCCTGGAACTGATCCGCGATGACAAAGTCGACATTCTGTTTGCCAATGAGCATGAGCTCAAAGCGCTCTACCAGACCTCTGACATTGAAACTGCGATTGCGATGGTGCGCGAGGATTGCACACTGACCGCGCTGACATTGGGCTCAGAAGGCGCTATGGCGATTTCTCGCGAGGAAACTGTACATGTGCCAGCTTCCGCTATTATTGGCGGTGTGCGTGACCTGACAGGCGCTGGAGACCTGTTTGCGTCTGGCTTCCTCTTTGGTCTGGCGCGTGATTTCAGCCTGAGCGACTGTGCCGAGCTGGGTTGCCTTTGTGCTGGTGAGGTTATCAGCCACGTTGGTGCGCGCCCTGAAAAGCCGCTTAACCAGATTGCAGAGCAGACTGGCTTCACGCTCAAGGTCTAGCCCTTTATTTTCATGCGTATTCTTATCCGAAAACCGGGACCACTTTTCGGGAATACGCTCGAGCGAACTGAAAATATTAATTCAGGCGGCTTGCGGGCCGCCTTTTTTATTTGCTGATTTGCTGAATATCTTCTGCGCTGTTTATCTGAAAGAAGAGCGGCTGTGCGGTGCTGATGTGCATGCGCTCGGTCTCTTTTTGATTAAGCTTGCAAATCTTCGAGATCAGTCCTCGAATTGTGTTCCGGTGCGAGGAGATGATGACGTTTTTTCCATTCATCAGCTGAGGCAGAACACGGTGCTTGAACACACCATGGGCTCTGTTGGCCGTCATCTCCACACTTTCACCACCGGGCGGTACGGCGTGCAATGAGTGGCGCCATTGGTGCACTTGCTCCACGCCGTGTTCCTGAACCGCGCTTTCGATAGGAAGGCCTGTGAGATCACCATAGGCCCTTTCATTGAAGAGCTTGTCCTCAATGACATGCAGATGAGATTGCTCAGCTTCTTCGAGAATGAGATCCAGCGTTTTGCGGGCGCGCCTAAGGCCTGATGAATAGGCCAGATCGAACTGGATCGCCTGAGAGTGGAGAGTACGACCTGCGTTTCGGGCTTCTTCAATGCCTTTGGCACTCAGCTCAGGATTGGCTTGTCCTGAGAAAACCTTCAGCGCATTCCATTCGCTTTGCCCGTGGCGCACCAACACCAACAATCCCATAAAACACGCCTCTCAGATCTTCTTTGTGTGCGTGTCTTATATAGGTTCAATTGCAGCTCTAAACCCGACTTTCGTTAAAACATCCAATGATGATTTCAGGCAGGCTCCAGAATGTTGGTGGGCAGACCATCCAGACTTGTGGCGTTGTGCTTGCGCCAGTAGTTCTCCAACTCCTCACGATCCATCGTCTCGTAGTAGGGCAGGAATTCTTTTTCAACGCGCGTATCAACCAAATCCATGCGCGGGACTGTTGAGCCGCATGAGGTCTGAATGAGTTCGATATCAAGGTCGAAGATTTGTCTGCACCCCGGCAGGTCGGGGAACTGAGCGACCAGTTTGGCCCAGTCCTCATCTCTGGGATGAATGGCCTTTGCCGTTCCGAACACCCGAAGCGTGAGGCGCTGCTCGCCGAACGAACAGAACATGAGGGTCATGCGGCCATCATCTTGCACGTGGGTGGCTGTCTCATTGCCAATACCAGTCAGGTTCAGCCAGATGATGCGCTCGTCACTTAAAACCCTGAGGGTATCCATGCCTTTGGGGGACAGGTTGATATGCCCTGTGGCAGCAGCTGTTGCGACGAAGAACATTGATTGCTCTTCAATATGCTGACGAAATCTGCGGTTCAGTTTTTTGGCTACGATCATCGGCTTTCTGATGCCTTTTCAGGAGCGACTAGTCGGCGACTGCATATTGGGTGTTAATGCGGCGCTGTTCGCTGGCGTAGCTGCCAGAACGCTCCCCATTGCGTTTGTCGTAACTTCTTGCCCATGCCTGCCAGAACTCTTGGGAGCTGCTATCCATCTCAGCGATTTCCGGTTGGACAATCGGTGTCTTCGGCAGGATCGTGTTGGGCAACTGCACGACCTGCAACAAAGGCCGGTGGCGTGGGAAGCTGATTGGCACATCCTGTTTACGCAGCTTTATATTGATGAACAGCGGTGAACAGAACCAGCTGGAGTCAATCATCGCTTCAAAACAATCATAACCTGCATTGGACGGCAGGTTGATTGGGCCGCGGACCCAATGACACTGGCCTTCATCGCCGATCAGGCTGTAGCCAGCGCCGATCTGAACGATGTCACCTTCAGGGAACACATCCAGAAATGGGGGGTAGTAGTCCTCTAGCCCTTCCGGACAGGAGTTTTGGTAGTCTTCCACGAAGTCTGTAAGATACAACCGATCCAGCAGGGTCCACTCGCCGTCGGCGCCAAGCCGATAGAGGACCTCAGATCCGGTCCACATCAGATAAAAATCTACTGGCGGGTAAACATAGTAGCCCTGACGAGAAGCAGTAAGGAGGGGTTCACAATACTTCATTGCCCGGGCTGGCATCATGCCAAGGTTCGTTCCATCTGCCTTAACAACGTCCGGGGCAGATTTGACCATTCTTACAAACTTCACAGGAATTCCCTCGCAGATAAAACACTCTGCAAAAATGAAGCGAGGCAGCCTAAACTGCCTCACACATTAAATTATTTTGGTTTTTTCTCTTCATCTTTTGGAGCAAGGCCACCATTCAATTTTGCTGGCTTTGCTTGAGCAGATGCTGGGCGACCGTCGTTTGCTACTGAAAACTTCATAGGTTGTCCTCTCAATTAATATATTAATGCGGTCATACATTTTCTGTATGCATGGAGAGGCTTGCATCGAATCTTACGTAGCGCAAGGTAAATAATAATGACGCATGCATTATCTATTATTGATAATTTTAAGTGTATTTAATTTCACATACTTAGTATTTTAACAAAGACTATTTGTGTGAATAATATTTATATTTTTACAATTCTAATTCAGCCATTACAGAGCAGCTCAACTCAGCCAAATAAAAAAGCGGCCCGAAGAGCCGCTTTTTATGATTCTGAATTTTGAGGGTGGCTTAAACTTCTGCCAAGTCCTCAACAGAAAGAACCTTACCTTCTTCATCAAGGCGATAAACAACAGGCTTGCCTGTGCCGAGCTCGCGCTTGAGGATTTCTTCAGGTGAAAGTCCTTCAAGTTCCATGATGAGGGAACGCAGGGAGTTGCCGTGTGCAGCAACAATCACGCGATTACCTTCGAGAACTTTAGGAAGAATGTCAGAACGGTAGTAAGGCAGGGTGCGCTCTGCAGTCATCTTCAGGCTTTCACCGCCTGGAGGAGGAACGTCGAAAGAACGACGCCAGATGTGAACCTGCTCTTCACCAAATTTCTGACGAGCTTCGTCTTTGTTCATGCCGGTGATGTCACCGTAGTCACGCTCGTTCAGAGCCTGATCTTTTGATGTTGGCAGGTCTTCCTGACCAAGCTCACCAAGGATCAGCTTAAGAGTGTGTTGAGCGCGCAGCAGGTCAGAAGTGAACGCCAGATCAAATGTCAGGTTCATTTCTTTGAGTTTTTTGCCGGCTGTTGTTGCTTCTTCAACACCCTGTTCTGTCAGGTCTGGGTTTTTCCAGCCAGTGAACAGGTTTTTCAAATTCCATTCGCTTTGTCCGTGACGGACGAGAACCAAAAGGCGTTCCATTAAGCTCTCCTAAGGAGGTTATGTTTGCTTGAAAACAGTTGTCTTGGAAGGACTGTTTCAAGTCTCATTTCACATGTCTTGCTCATCGCTCATCAGAGCACGTCGCGTTCATGTACGTTTGCGCATCGCGCTCCAACATCTTTGTTGGAGCGAAGTCTTGTCATTTGATTGGACCCAATCAAATAGAACACGCTCTAGCAAGCATGCATTGTGTGTCACTCATCATTCAGGCCGAGAACATCAGCCATTGAGTACAGGCCCGGTTGCTGATTGTGCGCCCAGAGGGCTGCTTTCACGGCACCGCGAGCAAACAGTTGTCTATCCGTTGCGATATGTGAGAGATCTATACGCTCTCCCTCGCTCGCAAACATCACCGTATGTTCACCTACGACAGATCCACCTCGCAATGTTGCAAAGCCGATGTCGCCTCTTTTCCGTTCACCCGTAATGCCGTCTCGTGTGCGAACACTATGGGTTTCAAGATCAATCCCCCGGCCTTCAGCTGCTGCCTCACCCAACAGCAATGCTGTTCCTGATGGGGCATCAACTTTATGCCGATGATGCATTTCCAGGACTTCGATATCGAAATCTTCATCCAGAGCTGCAGCGGCCTTTTTAATGAGGCATGCGAGCAGGTTAACACCTAGGCTCATATTGCCTGATTTTACAATGCGGGCTGATGTCGCGGCGTGAGCAAGTTCGGTAGATTGGGCAGACGTCATTCCCGTTGTGCCGATAATGTGCGCAATAGAATGACGCGCTGCAGCTTCTGCAAATTCAACCGTTGCCTCTGGCACGGTGAAGTCCAGCACGCCATCAGCATCAGCAAATGCAGCCTCAAGATCATCGGTGATTGCAACGCCGAGTTTACCGCATTCTGCGAGTTCGCCAGCATCTGTGCCCAGAAACTGGGAGTGTTTGCGCTCGATCGCGGCTGACACCACAACTCCGTCCATTTCGGTCACTGTGCGTACCAGTGCACGCCCCATTCGGCCTGCTGCGCCTACAACAACCAGTCGCATGTCACTCATCACGTCCCCCAAGCCTACGAAAGCCCCTCAAATTATAGTGTGGAGGGGTATAGCAGGCGCACTAAAGAGTTTCAAACTCATATGGCAGTTGGTGTCCCAGAGTTTGCTCTATCTCGTGCAACTGGCGCTCGTTTCATGCTTGGTCATGTACGGCCTGTCCTGCGAAAAATCTGATAAAACTTATCCCCCTGCCCTGAACCACGCTTATTCTCAGTTTTGTGCTCACGTATTCGGGCAGCTGATGGACCGTCCATCAGTGCGGCGTGGGCTGGGCGGGGCTACCGGGTGAAGTAACGCATCACCCGGCGGGTTCGTTGAAACACCCCTTGAAAGTCTTTAGTGCAGGGACCAAGCGGAAGCTAGTCACCCGATGGGCGTCTACACTGGCAGGCGTTTAGCTATCACCGACAATCACATTTGCCTCTGGCCGGTGTGCTTGTTGCTGACAGTGCCTGCTCCCAATGCCTTTCGGAGGAGATCTTGTTTCATACAAAAACGCCCGGGCAAGGCGAGCAGCCAATGCCGAAGAAACTAATTTACTTACAATGCGCAGGCACTGCCTGCTCGCCTTGCTCACTCCCGAACTTTCGGGGTTCAACTCAACACCGCCGGCAAAGCCGCGCGGTGCTAAAACCGCTCCAGCTATGAGGAATTCTCAAGTCCACCGGAATAGAAACCCGCGTGAAACTCATATTCTTGCGCTAAGATAGCGGATAGCTTACTCAGAGTACGGTGTGTTCACACCATGCACGCATCAGACTCTAAATCTTTGTTTTAACGCGTACTCCTGCTCGAAAACCAAGATCTTTTTTCGAGAATGCGCTTTCATCTTTACAGAACTTAAAAATGCAGCAGGGTTGCGTTTTCACGCGTTTCCGAGACCCAGGCAGCTGCTCCCGCAAGGGGATACTATTATGGATAATATACGCGGCAGCGCCTGGATGGTGCTTGCAATGCTGGGGTTTGCCATTGAGGATACGCTGCTTAAGACGGCGACGGCTTCAGTGCCCGTTGGGCAAACACTGATGTTGTTTGGTATCGGCGGCACATTCGGCTTTTTGCTGTTGACCTGGAGACGCGGTGAACGGGCTTTTACGCCGGAAGCGTTGAAGGCAACACTTTACGCGCGTGCGATTTTTGAGATTACGGGGCGGCTGTTTTTCCTGCTGTCACTGGCGCTGAACACGCTTTCCAGCACCTCTGCCATTCTTCAAGCCACTCCAATTACAGTCACTCTAGGCGCTGCCGTGTTGTTTGGCGAGCGCGTGAACTGGCAGCGGTGGCTTGCGATCCTGATCGGTTTCATTGGCGTGCTGATGATTATCCAACCGAGTTCGGAAAGTTTTCAGGTGACTTCGATTCTTGCCATCATCGGTATGATTGGCTTTGCTGGTCGTGATTTGGCAACGCGAGCGGCTCCCCCAGCCCTTTCCAACATGCAGCTTGGTGTTTACGGCTTTGCGGTGCTTATCCCAACTGGTGCAGCTTACTCATTCTGGTCTGGCGGGTTTGTCTGGCCGGATCTCTTCAGCGGGTTGGTCATCGCAGCAGGCACACTCGTGGGCATCGGGGCTTATTACTCGCTTACGGTTGCCATGCGCACCGGGCTGGTGTCCGTCGTCACCCCTTTTCGGTACTCCCGATTGCTTTTTGGCCTCCTGCTCGGCTTCCTGATTTTTGACGAGACCGCAGACGCCATGACACTGGCAGGCTCCGCGATTATTGTACTGAGCGGGCTGTATATTTTGGCAGGTCATTCACGACTTAAGGGGCAGACCTCTAAGAGCGCCGCAGAGTGAGCTTGAAACAAGAAAAAGGCCGGTCCATTTCTGAACCGGCCTTTTTTTGAATTTAGCTAGAAAAGCTTAGTCTTTTGCAGGAGCTGGAGCAGCTTCTTCGCGAGGAATTTCCTTGCCAGTTTCCTGATCGACAACTTTCATGGAAAGGCGAACTTTACCGCGCTCATCAAAGCCCATCAGCTTAACGAAGACTTTGTCGCCTTCTTTGATCACGTCAGTTACTTTCGCAACTTTGCGTGGAGCCAGCTGGGAGATGTGAACCAGACCGTCGCGTGCGCCGAAGAAGTTTACGAATGCGCCGAAGTCAACAGTCTTAACAACTGTGCCTTCGTAGATTACGCCAACTTCTGGCTCAGCAGCGATGGAGTTGATCCAGTTGAGAGCAGCTTTAATCGCTTTACCGTCAGAAGAAGCCACCTTAACGGTGCCGTCGTCTTCGATGTTCACTTTCGCGCCGGTCTTTTCAACGATCTCGCGGATAACTTTACCGCCAGAACCGATCACTTCACGGATCTTGTCTACTGGGATCTTGATCACTTCGATGCGTGGAGCATGCTCACCCAGCTCAGAACGAGCTTCGGTGATTGCATTTGCCATCTCGTCAAGAATGTGAACGCGACCGCCTTTAGCCTGCTCCAGAGCGACTTTCATGATCTCTTCGGTGATACCGTCGATCTTGATGTCCATCTGCAGTGCAGTGATGCCGTTTGCAGAACCTGCAACTTTAAAGTCCATATCGCCGAGGTGATCTTCGTCGCCAAGGATATCGGAGAGAACTGCGAAGCGCTCGCCTTCCTTGATGAGACCCATTGCGATACCAGCCACAGGAGCCTTCAGAGGAACACCAGCGTCCATCAGGGACAGGGATGCACCACAAACGGAAGCCATGGAGGAAGAACCATTAGACTCAGTGATTTCGGAAACAACACGCAGGGTGTATGGGAAATCATGGTGTGCAGGCAGCATTGGGTTAACAGCGCGCCATGCCAGTTTACCGTGACCGATTTCACGACGTCCTGGGGAACCCATGCGACCAGCTTCACCTACAGAGTATGGAGGGAAGTTGTAGTGCAGCATGAATGCAGATTTGGTGGTGCCTTCGAGCTTGTCAACGAACTGCTCGTCTTCACCTGTACCCAATGTTGCAACAACCATTGCCTGAGTTTCACCGCGTGTGAACAGGGCAGAACCGTGTGCACGTGGCAGCATGCCAACTTCAGAAACGATAGAGCGAACAGTGGAAAGGTCACGGCCATCGATACGGGAACCAGTATCCAGGATACGGCCACGAACGATAGCAGCTTCTGCCTTTTTGAACAGGTCGGAGATGACAGTCGCGTCAGGAGCGCCTTCTTCACCAGTTACAAGAGCTTCAACAACTTTCGCCTTCACAGCATCAACAGCGTTTTTACGCTCTGTTTTAACAGTGATGGAGTAAGCAGCGCCGAGTTCTTCAGCAGCCAGCTCCTGAACTTTACCGAACAGCTCAGAATGATCTGGCAGGTTCAGTTCACGTGGCTCTTTAGCAGCTTTTTCAGCCAGCTGAATGATAGCGTCGATCACTGGCTGGAAGCCTTTGTGACCGAACATCACAGCGCCGAGCATTACTTCTTCGGTCAGTTCCTGAGCTTCGGACTCAACCATCAGAACAGCGTCATTCGTACCTGCAACAATCAGGTCCAGATCGGTTTCTTCCATCTGGTCAACTGTTGGGTTCAGAACGTATTCGCCGTTGATGTAACCAACACGAGCGCCACCGATTGGGCCCATGAATGGAACGCCGGAGATGGTGAGTGCTGCGGATGCGCCAACCATTGCCAGAATGTCTGGAGCGTTCTCGAGGTCATGAGACAGAACAGTAAGAACAACCTGAGTTTCGTTCTTGTAACCATCTACGAACAACGGACGGATCGGACGGTCAATCAGACGGGATGTCAGGGTCTCGTGCTCGGAAGGACGGCCTTCGCGCTTGAAGAAGCCACCTGGAATGCGGCCAGCAGCGTATGCCTTTTCCTGATAATTTACGGTAAGTGGGAAGAAATCCTGACCTGGCTTTGCGGTCTTCGCGGACACGACTGTCGCGAGAACTTTTGTCTCGCCGTATGTTGCGATGACTGCGCCGTCTGCCTGACGGGCAACCTTGCCGGTTTCAAGGATGAGCGGACGTCCGCCCCAATCTACTTCCACGCGATGTATATCAAACATATCTTTATCCTAACGTTCGCCTCAGTGCCTGATGGTCGTCATCAAACTTGAGGCTGTCATTTGCCGGCAATGCGCGCACCAACTCCTTGAGTACCAAGGGCGCGATGCCTTTTCAGGTCGAACGATTGCAGGCAAGACAGCGAGAAGCTTTTGTTTGATTGTGCGTACCTTTGACCAAAAACCGGCCTCCACTTTTGGGAGATACGCTGTAAGCTTCTGGCAATCCTGCCAGGTCTTCATTCGCCTGCGTTCATTCTGGAAGAGAACGATCTGATCCAGAATATACCTCTCGCAATTTCCCGAAATACCTTGGAAATAGGAGAGGGTAAGGAAAACGCGGCGAGCTTTCGCTGCCGCGCTTTGAATTCTTCGTCTTAGCGACGAATGCCCAGACGCTCGATCAGGGACTGGTAACGAGCAACGTCTTTACCCTTAACGTAGTCAAGGAGCTTACGACGAAGTGCAACCATTTTAAGAAGACCACGACGTGAGTGGTTGTCTTTCTTATGACCCTTGAAGTGGTCAGTCAGAACTGTAATGCGGTGCGTAAGGATAGCAACCTGTACTTCCGGAGAGCCAGTGTCACCTTCTTTGATCGCAAATTCTTTGATCAGTTCAGCTTTTTTTTCAGGCGTAATCGACATCGATTTTTCCTTATCTAATGGCAGTCATACTGCCTCTTATTAAATGCCCAGAAGGCATGCGCTCTTTTACAGAGCTATGTGTTGAGCTCGGGCCGTGCCAAGATGTCGTCTAGCAGGGTCAGGCCAACACATAATAACCGGGTAAGCAGTAGCTTCCCAGCGGCGGGACTATGACTGAAAAACTCTCAAAAAACCAGAAGAATCTTAAGGGGCTTGCAGCCATAAATCCCCTTAGAACAGTTTGCCTTTCAGCGATTGCGCCCCGCGATGATTTACATTCACGTGTGGCGCTCCACTTTCAGAAAGGCTTCAGAGATTGAAAACTCGCTTTGGCTTGAACTGACCTTTTGAGACTTCACCAAAAGCAATCAGCTTGCCTCCAGAAACCACATAGATTTCCTCGGGGCCTATCGGTGCATTTGCGCCACGTAGTAAAACAGGATTACCACGCTTTACCTTCGCCGCAGCATCAGAGGTGATTGGCACCTCTGCAAACTGGTGGAGTGCGACTTCAACTGGCTTGATGTGTCCGATCAGTTCTGAGTTTTCGTGGGGGTCGAGAACAGGTGGCTCTTCACCTTCTTCAACTTCTACCGCCATAGTTTCTTTAGCAGCACGAAGTTCATCCAGGGTAACCATCTGCTCTTCACCGAAGGGTCCTACCAGCAACCGGCGCAAGTCAGTGACATAGCCACATGTACCAAGGCGTTCACCAAGGTCACGGGCCAGTGAGCGAACATAGGTTCCCTTGCCGCATTCAGCTTCAAAAACCGCACGGTTTTCATCTGGACACTCGACCAGATCCAAGCGATGCACCACAATCGTACGTGCATCCAGCTTTACGTCTTCGCCTTCCCGGGCAAGATCGTAAGCGCGGTTTCCGTCAACTTTGATTGCGGAGAAAATTGGCGGAACCTGTTCAATGGCGCCACGGAACTCAGGCAGAACCACGAGGATCTCATCGTGTGTTGGGCGCACATCGGAGGTCTTGACCGGTTCGCCTTCAGCATCATCAGAGGTGGTTTGCGTGCCCCAGGTCACCTCAAAGCGGTAAACCTTTCGTCCATCCATGATGTATGGAACTGTTTTGGTGGCCTCCCCAAAGGCGATCGGCAGACAGCCGGTCGCAAGCGGATCAAGCGTTCCTGCGTGTCCGACTTTTTCAGGATGAAAAATCCTCTTCAACTGCCCCAATGCATCATTGGAGGTCAGGTTTAGAGGTTTATCCAACACAAGCCATCCGTTTACAGGGAAACGGGGTCTACGTCGCTGCTGTTTGCGCGCCATACTTCTCAGCTCTTAATTCTTTGCATGCGTTGCGCTTCTGAGCGCGTACTCTGGTCTGAAACCCACGACTTCATCTTTGGCATTATGCTCTGTAAAGCTTAGTCGCGGTCATCACCTTGATCATCATCGTCATCGATGCCGCCATCAGCAAAATCCTTACGGATGCCAGGCTCATGCAGCAGTCGAGTAATCAGATCATCATCGTCAAAACGCGTATCGGCTACAAAACGTAGATCACAAGTGTATTTCATTGTGACGCGTCGAGCGACCTGCCCACGAAGGTACTTCGCGTTGCGTTTAAGTGCAGCGAGGACAACATCAATATCGCGACCACCCATAGGCATGACGAGAACGTCAGCCCATCTCAGATCAGGCGACATGCGTACTTCCGGGACCGTGATAATAACACCGTCAAGTTCAGGATCGGTGATCCGACCACGTGTCAGAATGTCTGACAGTTCTTTGCGGACAATCTCACCTACACGCAACTGGCGCTGAGACGGCTGACCTGCAAATTCATCGCGTGCTTTTGCCATTTTTATCTCTCAATTTGCTTTGAGTTTGGAACAACAGAGCGCCGACGGGGATAAATCCGCGCCGGCGCTGCTGAATGTTCATTTCGCTCGTTTAGCTCTTCACTCTGTTAGAGGGAGCGAGCGATCTCTTCTACCTGGAAGCACTCGATGACATCACCGACGCGCATATCCTTGTAGTTTGTGAAGTTCATGCCGCATTCAACACCGGATTCAACTTCTTTGACTTCGTCTTTGAAGCGCTTAAGTGTACCCAGCTCACCTTCGTGGATGACGACGTTGTCACGCAGCAAGCGAACCTGTGCGCCACGCTGAACGACACCTTCGGTGACCAGACAACCTGCAACACGACCGATTTTGGTGATGTTGAAGATTTCTTTGATGTCTGCGTAACCGAGGAAGGTTTCGCGACGTTCTGGAGCAAGCATACCAGACATAGTGGACTTCACATCGTCGATGAGGTCGTAAATCACGCTGTAGTAGCGGATCTCGACGCCTTCGCGACGCGCAGCTTCCTGAGCCTGTTTGTTTGCACGAACGTTGAACGCCATGATTGGTGCTTTGGACGCAATCGCCAGAGTGATGTCGCTCTCGGTGATACCACCAACGGAAGCTGCCACAACACGCGCGCCAACTTCGTCGTTGCCAAGTTCTTCAAGCGCACCCTGGATTGCTTCGGCGGAACCCTGCACATCGGATTTGATGATGAGCGGGAATTCTTTTTTGCCTTCTTCCTGCAAGCCCTTCATCATCGCTTCCAGAGAACCACGAGACCCAGCAATACGTGCTGCCATCTTGTCGCGCTTCTGGCGGTGACGATATTCGGAAATCTCGCGAGCACGGCCTTCGTTTTCTACAACTGCAACCATGTCACCAGCGGATGGTGTCGCCTGGAAGCCAAGAACTTCAACCGGTTTGGAAGGACCAGCTTCCTTAACTGGCTTGCCATTCTCATCAAGCATCGCACGAACACGACCCCATTCGGAACCAGCAATGACAACATCACCAACCCGGAGTGTACCCTTCTGAACCAGAACGGTAGCAACTGGACCGCGACCTACGTCAAGCTTAGCTTCGATAACGGTACCTTCAGCGGCACGGTTAGGGTTAGCTTTCAGCTCAAGAACCTCAGCCTGCAGCAGGATCATTTCGATCAGCTTATCAAGGTTAGTGCCTTCTTTAGCAGAGACCTCAACATCGATAACGTCACCACCCATGGTTTCTACAACCAGATCTTCACGAAGAAGGTCGTTGCGAACGCGGGAAGGGTCAGCGCCTGGCTTATCCATTTTGTTGATCGCGATGATGAGCGGAACGCCAGCAGCTTTTGCGTGAACAATAGCTTCTTTGGTTTGTGGCATCACACCATCATCAGCAGCAACCACGAGGATCACAACATCAGTGGACTTAGCACCACGAGCACGCATCTGAGTAAACGCTGCGTGACCAGGAGTATCGATGAAGGTGACCTTCTGGCCATTCTGCTCGACCTGGTATGCACCGATATGCTGTGTAATGCCGCCAGCTTCACCGGAAGCAACGTTTTCCTTGCGGAGCGCATCGAGAAGGGACGTCTTACCATGATCAACGTGACCCATGATTGTAACAACCGGTGGACGGTTGGACAGATCAGTGTCGTTGTCTTCAACGGTGAAGAGACCTTCTTCCACGTCAGCTTCAGACACACGTTTTACGGTGTGACCCATCTCTGCGGCGATCAGTTCAGCGGAATCAGCATCGATCACGTCGTTGATTTTCATCATCTGGCCCTGCTTCATCAGCAGTTTGATGACGTCAACAGCACGTTCAGACATACGCTGAGCAAGGTCCTGAATGGTGATCACTTCCGGAAGCACAACTTCACGCGCTACCTTCTCACGAACAACCTTTTGACCCTTACGTTTTTCTTTCTCACGACGACGGCGCATGGATGCCAGTGAACGATTACGACTTTCATCACCACCAGTGGCGCGGGTAATCGTTAGTTTTGACTTACGGCGGTCATCGTTGCCTTTAGGTGTTGGCTTAGCAGCCACAACAGGCTTTTTAGGACGTAGCGCAGGCTTTAGAGCCTTTTTGCTCACTTCCTTACCAGTTTCCATGCTTTCTGCCGGAGCTGCAGAAATTCCACCTGGACGCCCGCCACCTGGACGAGGACCATTAAGGTTTGGCGGCTTGCCATCACGCATTGGTGGACGACCACCACGATCACCACCTGGACGAGGACCTCGATCCCCTGCCGGGCGTGGACCACGGTCACCTGCCGGGCGTGGACCACGGTCACCACCTGGACGAGGGCCACGGTCACCTGCCGGGCGTGGACCACGATCACCTGCTGGGCGAGGACCACGGTCGCCACCTGGGCGAGGGCCACGATCGCCACTGCGCTGAGGGCGATCACCAGAACGTGCCGGACGCTCTTCGCGTTGTGCTGGCTTTGGAGCTTCAGCAGCTTTTGCAGCCGCTTCAGCTTCACGCTTCGCTTTCGCTTCAGCTTCGGCCTTAGCACGTACAGCAGCTTCTTCAGCTTCACGCTTAGCGCGAGCTTCGTCTTCTACACGTTGTTTTTCTGCTTCTACAGCGCGCTGTGCAGCCAAGATTTCCTGACGCTTTGCTTCTTCAGCGCGGCGTTTAGCATCTTCGACTTCACGAACCTTAGCCATTTTAAGCGCTGCGAGACGTGCGTCTGCTTCACCCTTGGTCAAGGTTTTCAGAACGGCACCACCGCCCTGACCGCCACCACCACCGCGACGCTGACCGCCACGCTGGTTGTTATTGTTGTTACGGTTGCCACCGCGACCGCCGCCTTCACCGCGCTTCTGAGCATCACCCGCACCACGGCGAGCTTGCTGAGGACCGCGCTCTTGCTGCTGTCCCTGACGCTTTTCCGGGCGTGACTGGGAGGCTGCAGGAGTTGAAGAGGAAGCTGCAGCAGGTGCAGGTGCCGCGGAGCCTTCCTGGCCCGGCACAACTACACGGCGCTTCTTCTTTTCCACGACGACTGCCTTGGAGCGGCCGTGGGAGAAGCTCTGCTTAACAGTGCCCTTCTCAACACTGCCTCCGCGTTTGAGGCCCAGCGTTTTCTTTTCCCCGCCGGTGGGATTGTCGTGGTTGTCTTTGGTATCGCTCATATTGCCTTCAGTCCTGCGCCACTGCACCCTTTGTACCGTCGTCGTCAGCCATGACAGAAACTTCCCGGAATTGCGCAAGGCGTTGCGCGTGCTTCACGAAGTTTCTGCCTGCCTCGCCGGCCAGCAGTACAGCATGTATAACGTTATCCCGATCCAGATGCGTACTCATCTGTTCCGAGTTAAACAGGCGGATCACGCTGAGACGATCCACCTTGCCAAATCTAGAAGCGGCTAGGGCCGCCAACTTACGCACACCATCTTCAGAGGCTTCAGTGGCGTGCACCAGAGCAAGAACACTCTCCTTTTTGAGAGCTGCCTCGACTTTCGAAAAGCCAACATGTAGGTTGCCAGCTTTTCGGCTCATGGACAGTGCGCCCAGAGCTGCCTGCTCCAGCAGTTTGTCGGTGTGGTCGGCCAAACCGTCTTCAGCGTTTACCTGCTCCTTAAAGCCTCTCGAGAAAGCGCGCCTTTTTATCGCTTCCTGCAAAACAGACTTCTTTGCCGACACCCAAACCCCACGTCCCGGGAGGGTGCCTTTCACATCAACTACAACAGTTTTGTCAGGAGCCATAACGAATCTGAGAAGGTCTGTCACCGGTAGAACTTCACGCGTGACCGCGCAGGTTCGTTCTGTCGGCTCATTTTTTCTCGGCACTTCGTATTCCCAACCCTACTATTGTTGTTATTTTTCATTCAGTTACGGGGATGTAGAAACCCGCAGCCTTTTGCTGCAACTTCAACACACCCCCGTATAAAACTTTTTTCTGCAGTCAAGCGGCTACAGATTATTCAGAGGACTGCTCGCCTTTTGCGTCTTCTGCACCGTTCTCTTGCGCCAATTCCTCGTCGGCGTCAACCACAGTCTCTTCAAATGTTTCGCCTTCGAAGTCTTCTTCTTCGACTTCCAGCTCTTCTTCAGAGACTTCCACAAGGTCTTCCGCAGAGATCCATCCAGCAGCAACACGCGCTGACATCACGACAGCTTCCGCATCAGCACGAGACAGATCGAAACTGCTCAGAGTACCTTCCACGCGAATGGTTTCTTTATCCTTGCGTTCCGTCCAGCCAACAAGGTCGTCAGCTGCACAGCCTGCGAGGTCTTCCATGGTTTTGATTTCGTCTTTACCCAATGCAACAAGCATTGCGGATGTAAGACCTGGGACCTGAACCAGCTCATCAGAAACACCAAGCTGACGACGCTCTTCTGCGAGTTTCGCTTCCTGCTCTTCCAGGTACTCACGTGCACGAGCTTGGATTTCGTCGGCTGTTTCTTCGTCGAAGCCTTCAATGGACGAGATTTCGTCGAGGTCAACGTACGCGACTTCTTCCACAGAAGTAAAGCCTTCTGATGCGAGAAGCTGAGAAACCATCTCGTCAACATTCAAGGTATTCTGGAAGAGATCGGAACGAACCTGGAATTCCTTCTGGCGACGCTCGGACTCTTCCGCTTCTGTCATAATGTCGATGCCCCAGCCGGTGAGCTGAGAAGCAAGACGTACGTTCTGACCGCGGCGACCAATTGCCAGAGACAGCTGATCGTTAGGAACAACAACTTCGATGCGCTCGGAGTCTTCGTCGAGAACAACCTTAGCAACTTCAGCAGGCTGAAGTGCATTTACGATGAAGGTTGCCGCATCATCATTCCAAGGAATGATGTCGATTTTCTCACCCTGAAGCTCACCAACAACTGCCTGAACACGGGAACCACGCATACCAACACACGCGCCAACCGGATCAATAGAACTGTCGTTAGACAGGACTGCGATCTTAGCGCGGGAGCCTGGATCACGGGCAACAGCCTTGATCTCGATAACGCCGTCATAGATTTCCGGCACTTCCTGCGCGAACAGTTTTGCCATGAACTGAGGGTGTGTACGAGACAGGAAGACCTGTGGACCACGCTGTTCGCGGCGCACATCAAAGATCAGCGCACGAATACGATCACCATTGCGGAAGATTTCGCGCGGGATCAGTTCGTCACGACGAACGATTGCTTCACCCTTACCGGTGTCGACAACAACATTGCCATATTCAACGCGCTTCACAACAGCGTTGAGCACTTCACCAATACGGTCTTTAAACTCATCGTACTGCTGATCACGCTCAGCTTCGCGGACCTTCTGAACGATGACCTGCTTAGCGGACTGAGCAGCGATACGTCCGAAGTCGAGCGGTGGCAATGGATCTGCCATGAAATCGCCGACTGTTGCATCCGGGTTGCGCTCCTGCGCATCAACCAGAGCAATTTCAGTTGAGATGTTCTCGACAACATCAACGACCTGCAGCAAACGCTGAAGGCGGATTTCACCGGTTTTCGGATTAATCTCGGCACGAACTTCAGTCTCGGTGCCATAACGGGAGCGAGCGGCTTTTTGGATTGCATCCTCAAGAGCAGCAATCACAATGCTACGGTCGATCGACTTTTCGCGGGCGACCGCTTCAGCGATCTGCAGCAGCTCCAAACGGTTTGCGCTGATAGCCATTCCTCGTCAACTCCTTCCACGCCCTGCCTTCCTTCACACCAGCAGGAACATCAAAACAAAAGGGTGGCTCTTTAAAACCGGAACCGCCCATAACCCATTGCGCAACAAGAACAGCTAATCAGTGATTGAGGTAACTGTCGTCGTCCGTAGGCTCCCCACGGGCTGCTTTTGCGGCTTTATCGGCTTTCAATGCCGCATCGACCAGTTCATCAGTCAAAACCAATACGGCTGACCCAATCTCATCCAACGGAAGACGAGCTGCCTCATCCTGACCTTCCTGTACATCGGTCATTCTGATAAGCGCGCATCCATCTTCCACACCGATGATGTGTCCACGATATCTCTTACGCCCAGCTTGCGGCACAGACATTTCGATTTTCGCAACATGTCCGACCCAGCGCTCGAAGTCACCTGCGCGAACGAGCGGGCGGTCAATACCTGGAGATGAAATTTCGAGATGGTAGGCACCAGAGATTGGATCGTCCACATCCAGCGCCGGGGAAACTGCGTGGCTGATTTCTTCACAATCTTCAACAGCCATCGTCCCATCCGGGCGCTCTGCCATGATTTGAAGGGTGCAGCCATTGTTTCCGTTTACACGGATGCGCACCAGCCGATAGCCCAGATCAGCAACGACCGGCTCGACAATTTCAGCTACGCGGGCTTCTAGGCCCTTTTCCTTTATAATCCGGGGATCGGTTTCGTCCACTTGGTACCTATCGTCTTAATGCAAAGACATGCTTAGTGTCTTTGGCAGTTATTTCGGATACCTGAATTTCGACAGTCAGGCATCACTACCGACTTAGCTAATAAAAAAGAGCGGGTCCTTTCGGGGCCCACTCCTCAATGCTCTTAACTGAGCCGATAGAGAACTCTTGCTCTGCAATATAGTCATTTGACCACTGTATGCAACAGAAAATCAAAGATGAGCGCAGACAAAAGCGAGTCCCCTTTAGGTTTTCGTCTCTTGAACCCGTAAAAATGTCAGGTAACGGCCAATTCTACCTTCACGGTGTGCCTTGCGTTCGTACCGCGTACCTGGCCAATTGCTCCATGGTGTACGCCAGTCAGAAGCACATTCGGCACTCCACTCAAAAGCCGGATGCCTGCGACAATGGGACAGCGTCCAATCCACATAGGTGTCGATATCGCTGGCAAATCGATATTCACAGCCCGGCTTTAGAGCACGTGCAATGCGCGTCAGATTGATCTGGTTCACAAAGCGACGCTTCCAATGCTTCTTCTTTGGCCATGGATCTGGGTAAAGCTGATAAGCCATATCCAATGATGCAGCCGGAAGCCAGTCGAGCAACTTACCCGCGTCATCATCAAACAAACGGATATTCTTGAGACCATGCTCTTCAATGCTGGAGACAGCCTTGATAATGCCAGAGCTAAACGGCTCACACCCGATAAATCCGATTTCAGGATTTTCTCTGGCGCGATGAATTAGGTGCTCAGATCCCCCAAAGCCAATTTCAAGACAAACGCTCTTTACTGGGACGGGGAATAACTCTGCCAGATTTTCTGGAGGTGTTTGTGTCAGGTCCAACGCCACTTGTGGCATAACATCCTGAAGCAGCTGCGATTGTCGCGGACTTGCTGGTTTTCCGACGCGGCGGCCGAAAAAAGAGCCTTTGTAGTGATCTACCATCGTTCTCATAAACACAAGCTGGCCAGAGGTCGCCCCGGCCAGCTGTTCATTCTCTAGCGTTAGAGGTTAAGCGTAGGCTTTCTCTACAGCATCACGTAGGTTATGGACAAGGTCGATTTTCTCCCAAGAGAAACCACCATCACCTTCAGCTTCGCGGCCAAAGTGGCCGTAGGCTGCTGTACGTGCGTAGATTGGCTTGTTCAAATTGAGGTGCTCGCGAATACCGCGTGGGGTCAAGCTCATGACTTCACGGATTGCAGCTTCAACGCGCTCGCCTTCAACACGGCCTGTACCATGCAGATTGACGAAGACAGATTGCGGTTCAGCGATACCAATCGCATAAGCCAGCTGAATGGTACACTTGTCTGCCAAATCAGCGGCCACAACGTTTTTCGCGAGATAGCGAGCAGCATATGCGGCAGAGCGGTCAACCTTGGTTGGATCTTTACCCGAGAACGCACCGCCACCGTGTGGAGCTGCGCCACCGTATGTATCCACGATGATCTTACGACCTGTGAGACCACAATCGCCATCAGGACCACCGATAACGAACTTGCCGGTTGGGTTGATGTGCCAGATGGTGTTGCTGGTCACCCAGTCACCCGGCAATGCTGCGCGGATGTACGGTTCGACAACAGCACGCACATCGTCAGAGGTCATGGTTTCATCCAGATGCTGAGTGGACAGCACGATGGACGTTGCCTCTACCGGCTTACCATCCTCATAGCGAATGGAAACCTGGCTCTTCGCATCTGGACCAAGCATCGGCTCGTTGCCAGATTTGCGAGCATCTGCCAGCAAACGCAGGATCTTATGGGAGTATAAGATTGGAGCAGGCATCAACTCTTCAGTTTCGCGACATGCGTAACCAAACATAATGCCCTGATCGCCGGCGCCTTCGTCCTTATTGTCAGCAGCGTCTACGCCCTGAGCAATATCAGCGGACTGGCCATGCAAAAGAACCTGAACCTCCAGGTCTTTCCAATTAAAGCCGGCTTGCTCATACCCGATATCCTTTACAGCAAGGCGGGCAATGTGAGCCAAATATTCTTTTGTGAGAGAGGCCGGGCCGCGGGTCTCACCTGCAATAACAAGCTTATTTGTTGTTGCAAGCGTTTCACACGCTACACGGGCTTCTGGCATTTCCTTTAGAAATGCGTCTACGATCGTATCTGAAACGCGATCGCAGACTTTGTCGGGATGGCCTTCTGAAACCGATTCCGACGTGAACACGTAGTTCTGACGAGCCATTGGCAAACGTCCTTCTGGGAAGAAAAATATAATTGAAGCGACGGCATATCCGTCGCTTCTGGTGTTACATCAAACAAGGAATGTCGATTACGTCAAGAGATTTAGATCAAAATTGCCGGAGAATTGCGAAATTTTACGGATCACAAACTTAATCTTCATCCCCAGCAAGACTCTTGACGAGCTCTACAACCTTTTTGCGAACTTTCGGGTTTTCTATGCGAACGAAAGCCTTGTTGAGAGCTAAACCATCAGAAGATGACAAAAAGTCGACGACGTATGTGGTTTGTGGATTATCACCAACACCAGGCGTCTCATCCGGGGTTCCCGGAGCATCTTCGAAGAAAAAGGCGACAGGCACTTTCAGAATGGTCGCAATGTGCTGCAAGCGGCTTGCACCAATCCGGTTGGTCCCTTTTTCATACTTCTGGATTTGCTGGAATGTAATACCAAGGCTTTCGCCAAGTTTTTCCTGACTCATGCCAAGCATCATGCGGCGCAAACGTACACGGCTGCCGACATGAATATCGATAGGGTTTGGTGCTTTTTTGCTGGGCATTATCAAAGGCCCTCTTCTTTGGTTTTTTACGGTGCCTTACCGTGGGTTTTTATTTAAACGAGAGCGCATTTCAGCAACTCTCGCAAGAACGCAATTCATCAAACCTGCATTTCGACTATTGCCAAAACAACCTCTGACAGAGGCATCGGTGGCAGGCCCATAAGGTTTTTTTGAGGCCAAATCTGACGATCCAGACGAAAACCTTTACGTGTATTAGATGACGACATTTGCGTGCATTCGTCAATCTCTACGGGTAGGTAATAATTTCTCCATCACCAATAGGAGACTAACAACTACTAGAATAATTCCCCAAAAAATTGAATCACCCACCCTCACGTAAGGCGTGGGTCTTAGTATTTTAGGCAATTCACCATTGAAACTACCTTTTTTATTTAGAACAACTTCTGCGAGTATTCTACCATTGGAATCTACTAGACTGGAAATACCAGTATTTGCAGCTCGCACCAACGGCACGCCTTGTTCAACTGCTCTAACTCTTGCCTGTGCCAAATGTTGGTATGGACCTGCTGTTTCGCCAAACCATCCGTCATTCGTTAGATTTACGAGCAAGTTAGGTCGCTCAGATACAGGCAGAACAGTTTGCGGGAAGATTGCCTCATAACAAATCAGGGGCTGGAAACTAAGTGAATTTTTTAAATCTATTTTTTTGTGCCGCGTCCCTGCAGTAAAATCTGCTGGAGCCGGAACAAGGCGCTCCACACCAATGGATTGTAGAAGCCAGCGCTTTGGCAAATATTCCCCGAACGGAACCAGCCGCACTTTGTCATAGATATCTATGAGTGCACCTTCGTCCGACACAACAAAAGTACTGTTAAAAAAGAGATTCCCGTTCTCGGACAGTTCGCGGCGAATACCACCTGTAATCAACATAGTATTTTGGGGAAGCGTGGCTCCGATGGCCTCCAGAGCCCCTGGTTCCTCATCCAGCAGGAATGGAAAAGCTGATTCAGGCCAGAAGATGAGGGTCTCGGTATCCAGTTTCAGCTCGGAAAGCGCCTGCTGTGTTTGCTGAAGATAGAGCGGTAGAAGTCTTTGTCTGTTCTCGGGCTTCCACTTGTCCGCTTGAGGTACATTGGGTTGTATTACCAGCACCTGAAGCCCTTCAACCGCCTGTTGAGGAGCCTGCAACCTATTCGTTCCGTATGCAACCACGCCGGCCCATACCAGCACACACGCGGAGATATAGGCAGCAGCAACCTTACGCCTCTGGTCAATCAGCGCAACAGGCATCGAAAACAGGAACAACACAAGAAAACCGACACCGTAAATTCCCAAGGCAGAGAAGCTCTGCATCAGCGTCAGGTTTTCGGCAAAGGCATAGCCCCACACATTCCATGGAAAGCCTGTGAGCATGTGTCCACGCAGCCAGTTGGAAAGAGCCAAAGCAATCACAAAAAGCAGAATACGAGAGACCCCATGCGTCCAGAATAAGGAAGCCCCGCTCAGCACCAATGACGGGATCAATGCAAGACCACCGGGCAGTATGACCAGCGCGAAAGGGATCATCCAAGCGTAGCTCTTAGCGTCGACGAGAAACGCTTCGGCAATCCAGAACAATCCGATCAGGAAGAACCCGAAGAAAAACGCCCAGGAAACACGAAAGAACGCAAAAAAGCGGGTTTTACGGTGATCTACGGTCTGGTCCTTTGCTCCATCAAGCAGAAGGATCAATAGTGGC
The DNA here is from genome assembly GCF_001623095.1 of Pseudovibrio sp. Ad5. Lineage (NCBI taxonomy): Bacteria > Pseudomonadati > Pseudomonadota > Alphaproteobacteria > Hyphomicrobiales > Stappiaceae > Pseudovibrio > Pseudovibrio sp. Ad5. Next base: position 376,908 of record NZ_LMCH01000066.1, read on the forward strand.
AGCGTCACCCAAAGGATGGGAAAGGCACCGTAGGGAGGGAACGCAAAGGCAGATGCTATTCCCCCTGCAAAAGCAAGAAGTCCGCGTCTCCACCCTGATAATTCCCGAAGACTGCTTATCAGAGTTCGAGACTTATCAATGGCAGAGACCATTCCCCACTCCCGAATGTCATAGGTAAAAATTCAATTTTGTACTGCTTATTCTGCAGCTTCCGGCCTGCGTGGGCGTATTCTCTGAACTGCCGCGCGCTGATCAACCCGGCGCTTGGAAATACGAAGGCGCTTGATGCGGCGCAAGTCAGCATCAATTACTTCGAACTCGAAAGCTGGCAAGGTCTTATCTATGATCAACTCACCACGAACCGGAACCCTGTCCAGAATAGAGAACAGCAGACCACCAAGCGTGTCCACTTCTTCCGTCTGCTCTTCGACGAGCTTGAAATCCGCTCCGAGCTCTTTTTGAAGGTCTTCCAGATCAATTCGAGGGTCAACTACCCAAACACCTGGGCTGACATTCATGATAAGTTCTTCTTCGTCCTTATCATGCTCATCTTCAATGTCGCCGACCACTGTCTCAACGATGTCCTCAAGTGACACGAGGCCGTCAGTTCCGCCGTATTCATCGATCACAAGCGCCATCTGCACACGGGTTACCTGCATCTTCTTCATCAAGTCAGAGGAAGACATGGATGGAGGCACAAAGTGCAGAGGCCGGATCAGGCCTGTCGCGTTCAACGGTGTTGAGAGATCAACACAAGACAAATCGAGCAGCGACTTTTCTTCTGTCGATTTCTCGGAGGAGTTCTTTTCTGGTTTCACCAAGGTCAAAGGCACATCGGTCTTCTTGGCTTTTACAGCCAGCTCGACGAAGTAGGACATCAAGTCCTTGATGTGGACCATGCCTCGCGGATCATCCAGATTGTCGTGATAAACAGGCATGCGAGAGTGGCCGGACGCCCTAAACAAGGCCATCACCTGACCAATTGTCGTTGTATCTTCCACGGCCTCAATATCAGCACGTGGGATCATGACATCTTCAACTCGAGATTCGCGCATTTGGAGGATGTTTGTCAGCAACTCGCGCTCTTCCTTCGTGAAAGCAGCATCAGCACCTTCACTATCGCGGGCGAGTTCATCTTCCAAATCTTCGCGCAATGAAACAGCCGCGCTTCTTCGGAAACCTCTAAACGGGTTCAGTTTTGATTTCAGCCTGGTCAGGACACCAGGCTTCATCGCTTGTGGCTCAGAGGTATCTTCGGCAACAGCTGTGCCGGTACTACTTGCAGGCTCTGCAGTTTCGGCCTGAGCGGAGGTGCTTGCACCTTCTGTACTTCGAGGTTCCGGGCTCATCTCTCTCTCGTTGTTCCCTGTACTCACCGTGAATACCAGGGGTTATTTATCTGCCGATAATGGCGCATCTTTGTATGGATCGGGGATTTGTAGGCTCGCCAAAATCAGGCGTTCTTCCGCTTCCATTTCTTCCGCTTCCTCATCTATCTGGTGATCATATCCAAAAAGATGAAGGGTTCCATGAACAATAAGATGAATCAGATGGTGTTCAAATGGAATTTCAAGCTCTATAGCTTCGCGCTTTACCGTCTCTTTTGCAATAATAATATCACCTAATAGCGGGCCGAATGGCGGCTCTTCGCTATCGTCTCCCGGAAAAGACAAGACGTTCGTTGGCTTGTCCTTCTCGCGCCACATCTTATTCAGTTCCTGAATATGGGCATCATCGGTGAAGACAAGAGAAACTTCTGTGTTTTCTATTACACTCAGCTCACTTGTTTCAAAAGCGGCGGCGATTGCTTTTTCAGCAATCGCTTCCAATAGTTCTTCACTCTCCCAATCGCCTGCTTCAATCAGCAGGTCGATGTGTACCGGGCAAGCTGTGTTCATTCCTGGGAGCCTTGCTCTTCATTTGCCTTGGCAGCCTCTTCAGCTTGCCTACGTTCTTTGGCTTCCAACCGGCGGCGACTATCATTGTCGTAAGCGCCTACGATACGTGCCACCAGCTCATGACGAACAACATCGCTCTCTGTGAAATCCACGCGAGAGATACCTTCGACGCCACTCAGAATTTTCAAGGCTTCACGTAAGCCGGACATCTGGCCCGGAGGCAAGTCGACCTGACTCGGATCTCCTGTCACGATCATCTTGGAGTTTTCACCCAAGCGCGTCAGGAACATCTTCATCTGCATCGTCGTCGTATTCTGGGCTTCATCGAGAATAACGATCGCGTTGGAGAGCGTACGACCACGCATGAATGCGAGGGGTGCGACTTCAATCATGCCACTTTCCAAGCCGCGTTCCAGCTTTTCCGGTGCCATCATCTCATTGAGACCATCGTAAAGCGGGCGCAAATACGGGTCGACCTTATCCTTCATGTCGCCCGGCAAGAAACCGAGACGTTCGCCAGCTTCAACAGCTGGGCGGGACAGGATCATCCGATCAATCTCACCACGCTCCAGCAATGCAGCTGCGTATGCAACCGCAAGGAAGGTTTTACCTGTACCAGCAGGGCCAACGCCAAAGGTAAGGTCAGAACGGTCCATTGCCCGGACATAAGCATCCTGAGCGGCTGTTCTGGCGACCAATGTTTTGCGGCGCGTGGCGATCTGCGCAAATGCCATACGAGACTTGGGTTCCATCGTTGGCAGAGAAAGCTGCGCTTCAGCGACTTCTGCCAGACGGATTGCGCCATCAACATCGCCAGGTGTGATGTCGTGACCACCCTGAAGACGCGTATAAAGCGACTCCAGAGCAAGCTTAGCCTGCTCTGTTGACGTTTTATTGCCGCGAATGGTGACCTGATTGCCGTGTGCAACTGCCTCAACACCCAACCGCTGTTCAATCAGCGCAAGGTTCTGGTCGAACTGACCGAACAGATCGCTCACAAGCCTATTGTCTCCGAATGCCAATACCACATGCATCATATCTGATGCCGCTATGGGGCGCATGGCCGTCCTTGAAGCGGACGTTGTCTGGGCTCTGCCCTTCAAATAATGCCTCCGTTCGCTTTTACGCGAGAATCTGGGAGCATCATGCACCTAAACAAGGCGGCCTTCCAGACTATTTGCGCTGGCAGCGACAATTTCTACTGATCTAATTTCACCATACAGGTCCAACGGCGCATTTACATGAACTGGCTGGAGCCAAGGTGAACGACCTGCAAGTTGACCTTCTCTGCGGCCTTCCTTCTCAAACAGTACATCAATTGTTTTGCCAATCAATGACGCATTGAAGTCTTTTTGCTGGGTGCTAAGCAGGTCTTGCAACTCAGCCAGACGCTCGGACTTCACCTGCTCGTCGATCTGCTCTTCCAGTGTTGCACCCGGAGTACCCGGACGCGGGCTGTATTTGAAGGAGAATGCAGAGCCATAGGTGACGCGGCGGATCAGATCCAGAGTGTCTTTGTGATCCTGATCAGTCTCACCCGGGAAACCAACGATAAAGTCGCCGGAGAGTGCGATATCATCACGCGCTTCGCGAATGCGGTCGATCAGACGGAAGTAGTCATCACGGGTGTGTTTGCGGTTCATTGCCTTCAGGATCGCATCAGATCCAGACTGAACTGGCAAATGCAGATAAGGCATTAGAATATCAAGATCGCGATGAGCTGCAATCAGGCTGTCTTCCATATCCCTTGGATGGGACGTGGTGTAGCGCAGACGTTCAATGCCGTCGATCTTTGCCAAGCGGAACAGAAGTTCACCAAGGCCCCATTCACGGCCATCTGGACCTTCACCGTGCCATGCGTTGACGTTCTGGCCGAGCAAGGTCACTTCACGGACACCAGCAGCTGCCAAGCGCTCGGTTTCCATGACAATCTGCTCTACCTTACGGGAGACTTCAGCACCGCGAGTGTAAGGCACCACACAGAAGGTACAGAACTTATCGCAGCCTTCCTGAACGGTCACAAATGCTGTGACACCACGCTTGCGTACTGCTTCCTTGGAAGGTGTCGCGAGGTGCTTGAATTTTTCCTGAATATCAAACTCTGTCTCAACGACCTTTGATCCGTTCGATGCACGGTTCAACAGCTCTGGAAGGCGGTGGTAAGACTGCGGGCCAACAACAAGGTCAACAATAGGCGCTCGGCGGGAAATCTCCGCACCTTCAGCCTGAGCGACACAGCCAGCGACAGACACCATCATCTGCTTGCCGTCTTTAGCTTTCGCTTCTTTCAACTTACGGATTCGGCCAAGTTCAGAGTAGACCTTTTCTGCCGCCTTCTCGCGAATGTGGCAGGTGTTCAGGATAACCAGATCCGCATCATCCGGATTTTCTGTTTTAACGTAACCATCGTTGCTCAGCGCGTCGTTCATACGATCGGAGTCGTAGACGTTCATCTGACAGCCATAGGTCTTGATGAAAACCTTACGGGTCGCTTCGGTTTTGTCGAGCGCCTCCGCAGTGTTTTCGGATTGGCTCTGGTTTTCGTTTTCTACTAGGTTATCCATTAAATCCTCAAGTGGATCTGCTGCCGGAGTATCTTCTTTTTCTAATGCCCAGCAATTCGAGCGCACCTGCCTGTTTCATCAGCAACGCCAGCTCGTCATTTTCAGAATTTTGGAGAGCTTTACTCTGTTTTACGCCGAAAGAGAAGCCTTGTCTTGATCAGGTTTGAGCCCGCTCTTCTTGTTTGGGACCATTTCCCTGCAATGCTTCTATGGTCATCCCTCTGACCTGCTCTTCCAAATCGCGCGTTAAGCGTTTGCGATTAGTTGCTTTTTCGATAGGAACGGGAGTTCCCCATGTCAAATCAACATCTAATCCGCCTTCTTTGATGACAGACCAGAGATGGCCAGCGAGTTCCATATCGCCGTACCAGGCAACATGAGCGCGCCAGAAACGTCCCATTGGCATGCCTTGCAGGCGCGTATAGGCAATTGAGAGTGGCTGCACATAAGCAACATCTTTTTCACCGACATTCATTGCGTGATGAACGGCACCAACCAGTGCAGATCTGAATGGCAGTACTTCATTGCCATTGCTGGATGTGCCTTCGGCAAACAACACCATCGCATCGCCTTGAGCCATGCGCTTAGCGACTTCTTTAGCGACACGACCGGTATCAGTTCTGCGCTGTCGATTGACAAAGACTGTCCGTTGAAGCTTAGCAAACTGACCAAATATCGGCCATCCAGCAACTTCAGACTTAGCGATAAAGCTCAGTGGCTTGGTGCATCCGATAACGACAATATCCAGCCAGGAGCAATGATTGGACGCTACAAGAAGAGGGCGTTCCAACGCCATTTCCCCATGCTGCTGGATGCGCAGTCCAATCAGACGAGACGCGATTTTATGCCAGAGCAGAGGGATTTGCCGCTGAATGGGCCAACCTAACTTCATTGCGACCCACTGAGGGGGAACGAGGGTTAGCGTTAAGAGTATTAGTGCGGCAAGTATGCAAATTGCTCTGACAGTTGCCATGCACGGCCCCTATTTTTCGTCTAACGGAATACCGTAGAGCTCCAGGCGATGATCAACCAGTTTGAAGCCCAGCTTACGCGCGACTTCTTCCTGCATTTTTTCGATTTCTTCGCTGCGGAACTCAATCACGTCGCCCGTGCGCAAATCAATCAGGTGATCGTGGTGTTCATCAGAAACGGTTTCGTATCTGGAGCGGCCATCGCGGAAATCGTGGCGTTCAATGATACCGGAATCTTCGAAAAGCTTCACTGTGCGGTAAACAGTTGAGATAGAGATCTTCGGATCGATCTTGGAGGCTCTTCTGTAAAGCTCTTCCACATCTGGGTGGTCTTCAGCAGACTGAATTACATCAGCAATCACGCGGCGCTGTTCTGTCATCCGCATACCCTTATGAGCACACATTTCAATCAGCGTCATTTTTTCTTCTGCCGTCATTTGCCCCAATTCCTCAAAATCACACAGGCACCACAGTTCCAGTCTGCGTTGGTATCCTAGCCCTCAAAACTGTGAGAGAAAAGAACCAGTTTCACTGTTACGCGGTTTGAGCGTGAGCTAAAAGCCTCATCTCACATGCGTAGTGTCGCTTAAACGAGATCGCAACGCATAACAAGCGCTGTTCCACTGCCTTCGCTAGCCGCATAATACGCTTTTCTTTCTCCAACCTGCTTGAAGCCCAAGTTTTTATAAAGCTTCAGTGCGGAGCTGTTCGTATCATCCACTTCCAAGAACAGTGCTTCGGTACGATCAGAGTAAAGCTGGAAGATGGCGGCTTCCATAAGTTTCCGCCCTATCCCCTTTTTTTGATGCTTCGGGGAGACTGCAATAGTCAAAACTTCGGCCTCACCTGCAATCGAACGGATCACGACAAAGCCCAGATCGGCTATTCCAGTCACACCAGATGTGCGGGCAGACAGGAAGAAAACGCCTTTTTGCTCAAAGATTGCGGCAAGTTCTGCTGTACCCCAATTCAGCTTGAAGCACTCGGCATGAAGTTTCGCCAGTTTAGGCAGGTCGTCTTTCTCAGCGCGCTCGATAACCGGCGGCTTTTCTGATGTCCACCAGGACTTCATTGACGACGAACCTTTCCTTTCTCACCCGGAATAGCATCAGGAGCCCGAAGGTAGAGTGGCATCGGAGCTTTATCCTGACGCTTTGCACCTTTACCGAGCTTTGCGATGTAGTCAATCGATGCAGCAGCGGCATCATTGCAAACGCGAGACTTATCTACGCCTGCAGCATTGGCGACAGCCTGTGCAGCAGAGCCTGCCAGAATGGTCTCAGCATCGAGACTGTGTGCTAGGTCCTTGACGGTTGAAACGCGGGCCTCTCCAATCGGAGCGCCAGCTTCATCAAACTTTTGGCAGTAGACTTCATTACGACGCGCATCGAGAACCACCAGAATTGGTTTTCTGACGGGAGCAGCGTCCAAAGACTCGTGTGCGATTGCAGCCAATGTTGTGACCGAGACAACAGGCTTTTCGAGAACGAGACCAAACCCACGCGCAATGGAAAGACCGACACGCAGACCTGTAAAACTACCCGGACCAACATTCACAACAATGCGGTCCAGTGAGTTAAACGTTGTCGAGGAGTCCGTCATGACACTCGCAACCATGCCCATAATGCGTTCGGCATGACCCCGTCCGAGATCTTCGCATTGGGAGACAATATCCGGCGTACCGCCTTCATCGGTTAAAACGGCGGCAGCACAGGTACTTAGTGCGGTATCAATAGCAAGCAACTTCATAAGTTCGGCTTATCGTTAGGGCAGCTGGTTGTCGAGCAACCAATTCGTTTAACACCCGGAGTATTTTTTGGCCTTGCAGCAAAAAGGGCAGCTGGTGCTGCCCTGTTTCAGAAGATTTACATTAGCAGAAACTACATCTGTCTAACTTCTTGAACTTCTGGGATGAAATGCCGCATCAGGTTCTGAATGCCATGGCTCAGTGTCGCTGTTGAGGATGGGCAACCTGCACAGGCGCCGCGCATGCTCAAATAAACGATACCCTCACGATATCCCCTGAATGTTATGTCACCACCATCTTGAGCAACTGCAGGGCGTACGCGGGTCTCGAGGAGCTCTTTGATCATGGTTACGGTTTCTTCGTCTTCTGCGTCGAAGAACTCTTCTCCTGTATCGCCATCACCAGCTTCCTCACCTTTCAGGATCGGGGTGTTGGCCATGAAGTTTTCCATGATCGCACCAAGAATGGCCGGGCGCATATGCTGCCAGTCAGTCTCATCCTTGGTTACGGTGATAAAGTCATGACCAAAAAAGATGCCAACAACGCCTGGAATAGTAAAAAGCTTCTCCGCCAGCGGCGATATTGTGGCTTCTCCTGCCGAGCGAAAATCGCGTGTGCCTTCCGACAAGACTACGCGGCCAGGCAAAAACTTGAGAGTTGCCGGATTTGGTGTCGCTTCGGTCTGAATGAACATGGTTTTGTTTCCGATTTTTATGCCAAAGAGCTTTCGCAAGCAGTCGCAGCACAGTTTACACTACTTAACGCTTCAGCAATGACTGTTTTCAAGTTCTATATGATAGGTAAACCTGATCAGGCAAGAGCATCTAGTGCATCATCGTCCAAATTACCTGGTACGATGGTCGTCGGAATCGGGAATGTTCCTGCCGATTTGCCCGCAATGGATGAAACAAGAGGCCCTGGGCCTTCTTTGCTGGTTCCTGCTGCCAATACAAGAATCGCAATGTCTGCATCTTCTTCAATCAGGTCAATGATCTCATCTGACTGGTGACCTTCGCGCACAACCAGCTCTGGCTCTGTCCGTGCAGCAGCTCTCACCTTTTCGGCAGCTTTGGCTAAAATGGTGTCTGCATTATCACGCGCTTCCTGGCGCATAATATCCTCAACCCCTAGCCAATGCTGGAAGTTTCCGGGTGCAATGACAAAGAGCAAGAGAACGACGCCGCCGGTACGGGCCGCACGCTTTGAGGCATAAACGATGGCTCGACCACATTCTGGAGTGTCATCGACTACAACCAGAAACTTTCGGTCGTGACCTTCTTCATTACTTTTGCGAATAGCTACCATGTCGGCATGCTGCCACTTGAGGTGGTATGCGGCAAGTATTTTTCCTTGCCACATTCCGTTAGGTTTTCTTTTTCCGACTGATTTTTTCGTCAGTTAGAGGATGAACTGAGACAAATCGACATTCTTGGCCAGTTCACTCACATTCGACTTCACGTAGGCTGCATCAATTGTGACCTGCTCACCAGACTTGTCTGGTGCGACGAAGGAAATCTCATCCAGCACGCGCTCCATCACAGTCTGCAAGCGGCGAGCCCCAATGTTTTCGACCGTCGCATTCAAATCAACAGCAACTGTCGCAATCTCGTCGATTGCGTCCTCGGTAAATTCGATGCTCACGCTTTCCGTCGCCATCAATGCAACATATTGCTTGATCAGGCTGGCTTCGGTTTCTGTCAGGATCTTGACAAAATCTTCTTTCGTCAACGCTTTCAGCTCAACACGGATCGGAAGCCGACCCTGAAGTTCAGGCAGAAGGTCTGATGGTTTTGACACATGGAATGCACCAGATGCGATGAACAGAATGTGGTCTGTTTTCACCGGGCCATGTTTTGTTGAAACAACAGTACCCTCGATCAGTGGCAGCAAGTCACGCTGAACGCCTTCACGGGAAACATCGCCACCATTACGGCCATCTTTCCCGCAGATTTTGTCGATCTCATCGAGGAAAACGATGCCGGAGTTTTCAACCAGCTCGATGGCCTCTTGAACAACCTTCTCTTCATCGAGAAGCTTGTCGGACTCCTCTGCCAGAAGAAGCTTGTGGCTATCTTTGACGTTTGTGCGCTTCGGCTTGGTCTGACCGCCAAATGCCTTACCCAGCATGTCAGAGATATTCATGACACCGACGCTGCCCCCTGGCATGCCAGGAATATCGAAGCTTGGCATCTGTGGGTTGGCACGCACCTCAACTTCAATTTCTTTGTCGTCGAGGTCACCTTCGCGCAGCTTCTTGCGGAATGTATCACGGGTGGCCGGGCTTGCATTGTTGCCGACCAATGCATCCAGAACACGCTCTTCAGCAAGAACATGTGCTTTTGCTTCGACTTCTTTGCGGCTTTGCTCACGCACAAGTGCGATGCTGGATTCGACCAGATCACGAACGATCTGCTCTACATCACGGCCAACGTATCCCACCTCGGTAAACTTGGTTGCTTCAACTTTTGTGAAAGGAGCATTCGCAAGCTTAGCAAGGCGACGAGAGATCTCAGTTTTACCAACACCGGTTGGGCCAATCATGAGAATGTTCTTTGGCTGAACTTCTTCGCGCAGCTCTTCATCCAACTGCTGACGACGCCATCTGTTGCGCAGTGCAATTGCCACTGCGCGTTTCGCGTCATGCTGGCCGATGATATAGCGATCGAGTTCACTAACGATTTCCCGAGGAGAGAAATTTGTCATTTTCTTACTTTCTAGTTCCGGATAGGTGGCAGATATGTAGTGAGTGTGGTTCCTGCAAGAGGGCGCATAACGATCCGTCGCGCCACGTTCCAGCCTGAACCGAGTAGCAAAACAAAACTCCCAAGTAATACAAGGGAGATAGCAGTTAGCTGCGATGCAGAAAAGTCGGCAGACTCCAGCAAATAGGCTAATGCGAAGCCTAGGTAACTCAGCGCTGCAACCAGCATTGCACGACGGTCGATGATGAGAGCGACCGCACCAAATGCCAGGACAACAGCAATGGAGACCAAGGCATAAGCTTCTGTCTGCTGTTCAAAGTACATTCCACTCAAGATGGAATGAACGATAAGCGGGGCAGCAAGCAGGTGAAGCCAAAAGGCCTTGTCTGTGTTGAGTGTTTCCCGCTTGGTGTCTTTGGTGTCAAAATACATCGCGCAACCGAATGCAAACAGACCGCAGACCAGCGAAACCCAGGACAGATAATCAAGAATTTTCGTGTCAGTCACTAGTGTCAATGCGCCTACGATCAAGCCCATGATCCCCGCAACAATGACGGTCAGTGTTATTGGCACCTTAAAGCGCCAGTAAAACAACGAAGCGCCCACTAAAGCGAAGATGGAACTCAGAATGACCTGAATGGCTTCGGAGTCGTTGTTCAGAACATCAGGTGTGAACAGGCCAAATCCAACAAGCGCAATTGAACCTCCAAACAATCCTGTCAGTAAAATTGAAGGAAGCGCGAGCTTCTTGATCTTGGTAAACCATTCAGCCAGCACCCATGTGATGATGGCAGCTGCGCCAGCAACAGCAGCTGTAGGAAGCCCGCCTTGAGTGAGCGTGTCCCCAAACCCAACACCGTAGCCAGCAAAAAGAATTAAGATACCAAGGCTAATGAAAATATCATGAAAGCCGCGTGTAAACCGAACTTCTTCCGGATCATGGAGGCTTTCAGATGCTTGTTGGTTCTGAATGTTTTCTGCTTGAAGAGATAAATAGGAGACGAGCTTATCAGCTTGATCTGCGCTGATAATTCCTGCGGAGATGGCTCCGGTAAGAGATGCTCTTGATATCATCAGTTCCTCGTCAAATCCAAATGGAACAATAAAAGCTTCAAGTATCCTTGGCTTAGCAAATTAAGCTGATCTAAAAGTGTCTTGAACGCAGAACTGGAGATCGAAAATTATTGATCTCCAGTCGTATCTTGTCGCTATAGTTACTCTTCGTCGAGCACTTCGACGGTAACGTTGCTGTTTGTGTAGACGCAGATGTCTGCTGCGATTGTCATGGACTTGCGGCAAACCTCTTCTGCGGTCAGGTCCATATCAACCAGCGCACGTGCCGCGGACAGCGCGAAGTTGCCACCGGAACCGATGCCCATGACGCCATTTTCCGGCTCAAGCACGTCGCCGGTACCTGTCAGCACCAGAGAGTGCTTTTTGTCGGCAACCAGCATCATGGCTTCCAGACGGCGAAGGTAGCGGTCTGTACGCCAGTCTTTCGCCATTTCAACGCATGCACGCATCAACTGGTCAGGGTATTGCTCAAGCTTGGCTTCAAGGCGCTCAAACAGCGTGAACGCATCAGCAGTCGCGCCTGCAAAGCCGGCAATAACCTTACCGCCTGCCAGTGGGCGGACCTTACGTGCAGTGCCTTTAATGACCGTTGATCCAAGAGACACCTGACCATCTCCAGCAATTACGACTTTGCCGCCTTTGCGCACGGTCAAGATGGTTGTGCCGTGCCACTGTTCAGGTTCACTCATTCATTTTTCTCCAGAGTTCTATCGGCAACGGAGCAAACTCCCGCGCAACTCAATTTCAAATTTGTGTCTGCGGTATTATGTATGTAGTCCTTGCCGCATTGCCAATGCGGCAAGCCAAAAAAACTCAGTTATCCTGTAGCTTTACGTGACTTGCCTCACTGACGAAGCGGTCAACAAGCTTATGCAATCGCTTGATCTGATGGTCTTTTGTGAGGTCGCCATTTTCATCAAAGGACTTGCCCGCAAAATTAATAGAGACCATTTCTGGCAGGACAAGGCATCCTAAAGACACTTCCATGATCGTTCTCAGGTGCATGAGGCCTCTCAAAGAACCATGCGCACCGGGAGAAGCCCCACCGACGGCATAGATCGACTTGTGGAAGAGCTGAAGCGGCTCTTCCTCTGGCAACTGGATGCGACTGATCCAGTCCAGTGTATTCTTCAGCAATGGGGTGATTGAGGAGTTGTATTCCGGGCTGGCTATGAAGATCCCATGATGGGTCTCAATGAGCTTTCTGAGCTTGAATGCATTTTCAGGGATACCCGTATCATCTTCCAGGTCACCATCGTAAATAGGCAGAGGATAGTCGGCAAGGCTGATTGTAGTTACTTCTGCATTGGCGATCGTCAGGTGTTTCGCCATCAGCTCTGCCAGCATTTTATTGTAGGACCCTTTGCGGGTTGAACCTGAAAAAACGAGTATCTTTGGCTTCATAGGGCTATCCTCACGACATGGCTCTGCAACCTCTCGTTCAAGAGCTGCATGATCTCTGGTAAAGTCGGCACGAAGAGTACCCTATACTACCCAAGCGTAAGGTTTATGGAAGATGTGTGTTTTTAGGTGATTGACCGCTAAACGCCTGCCTTTGAGAAATCAAAAGGGCTTTCGGAAAATCCAGACACGAGCTGGCGGAATATTCTTAACGATCCAGCCGGTTTTCGACCAGCTGAACATTTTGGATTTCAGTGTTACCGGAGACGCGAAGGAATAAGAGAACTGGATGAAGGGAGCACCGGGTCTCATAAGAGCGAAGGCATCACGAATGCACTTTAAACGAAACTCCATCGGTCTGGACACAAGCGGCAAGCTCGAAACCACAGCACACAGTGAGTTTGGCGCGATATGCTCAAGGCTGGGACGCATGTTGTAAGCGTCACCTTGAACCACGTTCAATCCTTCAAACTTGTCACTGAGATGCTCGCAGAAGTCTGTGCTGTACTCCAAGCAGGTAAGACGGTCTTTAGAGATACCTGCTTCAAGAATAGCTTTTGTGACCGGGCCTGTGCCAGGTCCCAACTCTAAAACCGGATTATTCGACTGAACGGGAACGAATTCTGCCATTCTCTGGGCGAGAACAGGGCCTGACGGGGCGACCGCTCCGGTCGTGAGTGGTGCTTCCACCCACGCCCGAAGAAATTTGGAAGGCTCACGAAATTTGTTCAAGGCATTTTCTGCCCGTGACCTCGTTTCGTGAAACATTCAACTCTCCGTAGCATCAACAAAGGGTACTACTGAGATATTACTGATTGGTGGCAATTTAAAGAGCTATGCCTTGAAATTCTCCAAAAAATCTTTTGCCTTTGCAAAAAAGCCAGTAGATTCCGGATGATTGTCTCCAGAGGATTCACCTTCAAATTCTGAAAGAAGCTCTTTCTGCCTCTTCGTAAGATTTGCTGGTGTCTCCACGGCAACTTGAATATACATGTCGCCCTTCTGGCTAGATCGCATAATCGGCATACCTTTACCGCGCAGTCTGAACTGCTTTCCGGTCTGAGTGCTTTCAGGAACTTTCACACGCGCTGTATTGCCATCCAATGCCGGAACTTCGAACTGACCACCCAGAGCAGCAGTTGTCATTGAAATTGGCACGCGGCAGAAGATATCAGCACCGTCACGCTGGAAGAACTCGTGCGGACGAATGGACAGGAAGATGTAAAGATCGCCTGCGGGACCACCGCGAGCACCGGCTTCACCTTCGCCTGACAAGCGAATACGCGTGCCATCTTCGATGCCTGACGGAATATTCACGGAGAGCGTGCGCTCTTTCGTTGTCCGGCCAGTACCGCCACAGCTGTCACATGGATCTGTAATGATCTCACCACGACCCTGACAGGTCGGACAGGTGCGCTCCATGGTGAAGAAGCCCTGCGCCGCTCTGACACGCCCAGCACCGCCACAGGTTGGACAGGTGGACGGACGGGTTCCGGATTTTGCGCCGGAGCCACTGCACGGCTCACATGTTACTGAGGTTGGAACCTCGATCTCGACGGACTTACCTTCGTAAGCTTCTTCAAGAGAGACTTCCAAGTTGTAGCGCAGATCTGCGCCGCGTTCACGACCAGAACCACGACGGCCACCACCGCCACCAAAGAACTCATCGAAGATGTCTGCCATGGAGGAAGCAAAGTCGCCCGGACCTGCTCCGCCGCCACCACCAAAGCCGCCGTTTTCAAAGGCTGCATGGCCAAATCGATCGTAGGCAGCGCGCTTTTGCGGGTCTTTCAGGGTTTCGTAAGCTTCGCTTACTTCCTTAAAATTTGCTTCCGCTTCATCATTACCAGGGTTTCGGTCAGGATGGAATTTCATCGCGAGTTTGCGATAAGCGCTCTTAAGTGCCTTTTCGTCGACCTCCCGTGCTACCCCCAGCACCTCATAGTAGTCGCGTTTAGACATTATGAAATAAGCTCCAAAGACGTGATGTCTATTTGCGTTTTGAAGCCTCAGGAGAACATCAGCTCAGTCTGAGGTCACTGTGGGCAGTCGAGTTTAATTCTTGCTTCGCAACGAACTCACTCGTGAACTGCACTCATCTTCAAAACAAAACTGTTTACTGTTCAGTCGGTGATTGAGGTGCAGCTTTAAGCGCAGCGCACACATTACCAACTACCCATATGTAGGAAGCAGCTCTCTCAAATGCAATTGCACCTAAAAGGTTCTCTTCGACTAAAATCTTCCATACAGTCGGGAAATACTTGAATAAAGTTTACCTCGCAAGCCCATAGGAGCTTGCGAGGTAAAAGTATTAGTTAGCTGGACTTTTTGTCGTCGTCGCGAACTTCTTCGAAGTCTGCGTCAACCACATCGTCAACTGGCTTTGGTTCACCATCGTCTTCAGCACCCTCTCCGGCTTCTTCTGCCTGAGCGTCCTTGTACATAGCTTCGCCAAGTTTCATGGAAACTTCTGCAAGAGACTGGGTTTTCGCAGTGATGTCTTCCAGATCTTCACCTTCCAGAGACACCTTCAATGCAGCCAAAGCGCCTTCGATTGCAGACTTGTCTTCGTCTGAAACCTTATCGCCGTACTCTTTGACGGATTTCTCTGTTGAATGGTGAAGTGCTTCACCCTGGTTTTTGGCTTCCACCAGATCCTTACGCTTCTTATCGTCTTCAGCGTGAGATTCTGCGTCTTTCACCATCTGCTCAATGTCAGCGTCGGACAGACCACCAGATGCCTGAATACGGATCTGCTGCTCTTTCCCTGTGCCTTTATCGGTTGCAGACACGTTCACGATACCGTTGGCATCAATATCAAAAGCTACTTCAACCTGTGGGACGCCGCGAGGTGCTGGTGGGATGCCAACCAGATCGAACTGACCGAGGATCTTGTTGTCCGCAGCCATTTCACGCTCGCCCTGGAAGACGCGGATGGTCACTGCAGTCTGATTGTCTTCAGCTGTAGAGAACACCTGGCCCTTCTTGGTAGGGATTGTGGTGTTGCGGTCGATCAGACGTGTGAACACGCCACCAAGGGTTTCGATGCCGAGGGACAGTGGAGTAACGTCGAGAAGCAGAACGTCTTTAACGTCACCCTGCAGAACGCCAGCCTGAATTGCCGCACCCATTGCAACAACTTCATCAGGGTTTACGCCCTTATGAGGTTCTTTGCCGAAGAACTGCTTAACAATTTCCTGAACCTTAGGCATGCGAGTCATGCCACCGACGAGAACAACCTCATCGAGTTCGCCAGCTGCAAGGCCTGCGTCTTTAAGAGCCGCTTTCATTGGAGCAACAGTACGCTGAACCAGATCGTCAACGAGCTGCTCAAACTTAGCGCGGGTCAGTTTAAGGGTAAGGTGCTTAGGACCAGAAGCATCTGCTGTGATGAACGGCAGGTTGATTTCAGTCTGAGAAGAAGAGGACAGCTCGATCTTTGCTTTTTCAGCAGCTTCTTTCAAGCGCTGCAATGCGAGCTTGTCGTTCTTAAGATCGATGCCCTGCTCTTTTTTGAACTCACCCGCAAGGTAGTCAACCAGACGCATGTCAAAGTCTTCACCACCGAGGAAGGTGTCACCGTTGGTGGACTTCACTTCAAATACGCCATCGCCGATTTCCAATACGGAAACGTCGAAAGTACCACCACCAAGATCGTAAACTGCGATGGTCTTACCATCGTTTTTGTCCATGCCGTATGCAAGGGCAGCTGCAGTTGGTTCGTTGATGATACGCAGAACTTCAAGGCCAGCGATCTTACCGGCATCTTTGGTTGCCTGACGCTGAGCATCGTTGAAGTATGCAGGAACGGTGATAACTGCCTGGGTGACGTTTTCACCAAGGAAACTTTCAGCGGTTTCTTTCATCTTCTGCAGGATGAAAGCAGAAACCTGGGATGGGGAGTACTTCTCACCCTCAGCTTCAACCCATGCGTCGCCGTTATCGGCTTTTACGATTTCGTATGGGACGAGCTTTTTGTCTTTTGCAACGGTCGGATCATCAAAACGGCGACCGATGAGACGCTTAACAGCAAACAAGGTGTCTGTTGGGTTGGTTACAGCCTGGCGTTTCGCTGGCTGACCTACAAGCTTCTCACCATCGTCAGAAAACGCAACCATAGAAGGGGTAGTACGCGCACCTTCTGCGTTCTCGATTACTTTGGCGTCCTTGCCGTCCATTACAGATACGCACGAATTTGTCGTGCCGAGGTCGATACCGATGACCTTTGCCATGTTTTCACTCTCCTTTCGGCAGACCGCCCGAACCCCAAAGGCCTTCGGATAATGTCGGATCAGCATCCGACCGGTCCCCAATACATTGCACTTGCGTGAGTTGTCGCAAACACGCAAGAAAACTTCAATTGGCTATATAAGAGGGGTCCCTTGCCCCTGCAAGGGACAGGACCCGATATATCGACACAAGATCTACCCGAAGCCATTTTCTGAGTTAAGAAAATGAACTTTTCTTTGGAAAACCACAGAAAACACCTCTATTGCATCCCGGTTTTCTGCGTTACCCCCATTTCTAAGAGGGTGTTTGTGGATAGAGCTCTTCAAGAGAGACAGAGTGTCCACTTTCCTGGACGATGCGCACGTGCTCTCGTGAAAGCTGCCTTGCCGCGTCGACACCACATGCATGGGCGATCATATCGACTTCCATTCGCACACTATGGCAATAGGCAGCAACACGGTGGCTCTTCTCTGTTGGATCAAGGCCGGCCTGAAGCGCTTCATTGTGCGTGGTGATACCCGTTGGGCATGTGTTCTTGTTGCATCGCATAGCCTGAATGCAGCCCAACGCGAACATGAAACCGCGAGCTGTAACCGTAAAATCTGCACCTTCACACAGTGACAAAGCAACGGCTGAGGGCGTAATTCGCTTTCCAGAAACAATGATACGGATACGATCACGCAGATCATGCTTTCGCAGAACATGGTCCACGATTGGAAGGGCCTCTGAGATCCTTAGGCCTACGTTGTCCATGAGGGGCATTGGCGCTGCACCAGTACCACCATCTGCCGAATCTATGGTGATAAAATCAGGTGCATGCTCGATTCCACGGTGGTTGATTTCACGACAAAGCTCTTCCACCCAAAGGCTCGATCCAATCACGGTCTTGAAGCCAACGGGCTTCTTGGCAATGCTGCGAACGCGACTGATGAAGTCTAAGAGCTCACCCGTATTGCTGATTTCAGGGTGACGATTTGGGGCATGCGAGGGTTGCCCGACTTTGAGCCCCCGAATTTCGGCGATCTCAGGTGTCACCTTTCCGCCAGGCAAGAGGCCACCTTTCCCAGGTTTGGCACCTTGAGCGAGTTTGATCTCGACCATCTTGACCTGAGCGTTGTCCGTTATTTTTTTCAGCTTGTCTTCATTGAGCGTGGAGTCATCATTCCGACAACCATTTTTTGCCGTTCCGATTTGAAAGACGATGTCGGCGCCACCTTCTAAATGGTAGGGAGACAAGCCGCCTTCTCCGGTGTTCATCCAGCACTTTGCCATCTTTGCACCTCGCGAAAGGGCGAGAACCGCAGGATGGGAAATTGCACCGTAACTCATGCCAGAGATATTAAAATAACTGGGTGGCACATATGGATTTTCGACATAGGGACCAATGAGAAGCGGCTCTGGTTCGTCGATCTCCTTCTCCAGTTTTGCAAAAGGGGCATTCACAAACAGCGCTGTTCCCGGCAAGTTGAGGTTTTTTGTGGACCCGAATGCCATTGTGTTGCCTTCAGCCTTGGATGCGCGATCTATCCAAGTGCGTTCAGCACGGTTGAACGGCATTTCCTCTCTATCCATTGCAAAGAAGTACTGGCGAAAGAATTCACCTAAATACGCGAAGAGTGATCGGAAGCGGCCCACAACAGGGTAATTATGCCGAATCGCGTCTTTGTGTTGGCGTCGATCAACTACATAAAGAACGATGGCTACAATGACCGCGAGCAGAATTAGGAGTGAAACAAATGCTGCAAAAATATTTAGTACAGCCGAAAGCAGTGGAGGTAGAAGGTGCATTTGTGGTTCTCCTTAACCGGGAAACCACTATTTTGAGGAATATGGGTTAAATTCACTTTCGGCAAATCTCTCCAAGTTTTCCGTTTTTATAAGCGGTCTTTTCAGCAGATATGCCCGGCTTAAAAGAGATATCGAGATGCGATTGAGCGATGACTTTCCTAAAGGTTTCAAATACCTGCCCGGATACTTCTTTCTGGAGGAGCAAAAGGAACTTGTCGATACGCTCAGATATCTCGTCAAAGAAGCTCCATTGTTCACTCCCGTGATGCCACGAACAGGAAAGCCATTTTCTGTTCGGATGACCAATCTTGGAACATTGGGTTGGGTATCTGACAGGAGTGGTTATCGCTACCAATCTCAACATCCTGAGACCGGTCAGCCCTGGCCTGTTATCCCTGAGGTCCTGCTGGATCTTTGGAACAAGGTTGGCGACTGCCCGGCAGCGCCAGAAGCCTGCCTCGTGAATTATTATGCTGCAACAGCGAAAATGGGCATGCATCAAGACAGAGATGAAAAAACATTTGAAGCCCCTGTTGTTTCGGTCAGCCTCGGAGACACAGCAATTTTCCGGCTCGGCGGTGTGAAGCGCGGGGGCCCGACGCAATCACTCAAGCTTAATTCAGGAGACGTTGTTGTACTCGGAGGGGAAGCGCGACTGTGCTACCACGGCATTGACCGTATCCAGGGTGGGAGCTCAAGCCTCCTTAAGGACGGAGGCAGGTTAAATCTGACTCTCCGCCGCATCTCGCCATTTTAGCTAGAGCATCAGGCCTCTTCGAGCGCACCAGCCATAAAGAAGGCACGAATGCCGCTGGACACGAAACGAATAGTGCCTTCGACTATCTCGTCCTGATCCATTTCTTCATCGTAAGGGCCTTTGGAAGCTCCGGTCACAACGTAAAGCGCCTCTAACGTTGCGCTGTGCATGAGCATCATCAACAACTGAGCACGAGGTCCTGTTGGGATGTCACTCTTCGTGGCTTTTGCCAGAGCCTTTGTGATGCGAAGGATAATCCTCGGTGGCTCCCATGAGTGCATGATCTTCTGGCCGGACTCTGGATCAGAGAAGACCTGACGAATGAGAACAACAAACGGCACCAGCTTTCCGGTGTCTCTTGAGATCCCTTGTACAATCAAGGGCTCCATAAATGCTCGGGTTATCTCTTCTAGATCGGGTTCGCGCCCGCCAACTTCCAGCGCATCCAGACGCTGCATGCGCATATCGTCAATTTCGCGAAGGCGGCGCATAAAGACTGCCCTGACGAGATCATCTTTGCTGCCAAAGTGATAGTTGACTGCAGCAACATTGGCATCGGCTTTTTCGGTGATCATTCTTACAGAAGTTTCCGCAAGACCATGTTCAGCGAGCAAGCGTTCTGCGGCATCAAGTAACCGTTCACGGGTCCCCAGTTCAGAACTGTCTGGCACAGCGGCACCTCCAGGAAGATAGTTTACAATTGTTTTGAGAACTCTCTAAAGGTTTTGAGTAGACCCTTAGAAATCTCAAATACTTCTCTTAAGCTATCTTGCTTTTAGCACGTTTTGTTGAGCAACAACCCGCCTACAATTCATATCATCAATTGCAATGACTATATAAAACTTAGATAAATTTATGCAGTAACTTAGTATGATCCAATTATTTCTAGATTTATCACATATAGCCGGCTAACCAATAAAAAACGGGAGCGTAACAACTCCCGTTTTTCATAGTTTCAACTCAGAATGTCTTAGAGGTGGATGCCGTAAGCAATTGCTGAAAGAGCGATTGCAATGACCCAAAGTGCGACACGTCCAGACCGGCTATGCTTCGCTTCCGATCTGCCAATCGCATCTGCGGTTGCCTCATCGAATCTCAGGCCGTTGTTTGCCATCGACTCCAGTTGATTGGAAAACTTGCTCGCACGGTCAGCAATAATCGGCAAATCACTTGCCAGACGACCCAAAACAGTCACGCCTGTTGCTAGGTCTGTGATGCGTCCCATAGGGCCAAGGTTTCTCTGAATCCAACCGGTTACAACAGGATCAGCCGTGTTCCACATATCCAGATGCGGGTTCAGCGAGCGGGCGACACCTTCTGCCAGAACCATGTTTTTCTGTAGCAAGATCAACTGAGGCTGAGTGTGCATGTTGAACATCTCAGTCACTTCAAACAACTGTGTCAGCAAACGCGCCATTGAGATTTCACTGGCATCATGCCCATGGATCGGCTCACCAATCGCCCGAATTGCTTGCGCGAATATATTCACGTCCTGATCTGCAGGCACATACCCAGCTTCAAAATGAACTTCGGCAACTCGCAGGTAATTGCGAGTTATGAAGCCATAGAGAATTTCTGCCAGGAAGCGGCGTTCAGACAGGCCCAGGCGTCCTGTGATCCCTAAATCCACCGCTACCAGAGTTCCGTCCGGCTCAATGAAGAGATTGCCCTGATGCATATCCGCGTGGAAAAAGCCGTCACGTACCGCATGGCGCAAGAAAGTCTGGATCACTTTATTGCCTAGTTCAGCTAGGTCATGGCCAGCTTCTTCGATACCTTCGAGATTGGAAAGCTTTACACCGTCAATCCATTCCATGGTGAGTACGGAGCGAGAGGTGCGGGGCCAGTCCACACTGGGAACGCGAAAATCTTTGTCGTCCTTGCTGTTTTCACCCATTTCAGAAAGAGCTGCGGCTTCCATACGCAGGTCCATTTCCAAAATGACAGCGTGCTCATAGGTCTCAACCATCATAAGCGGACGAAGGCGGCGGCTTGCCGGACTAAAGCGTTCAGCAAGGCGCGCTGCAAGGTAAAAGCTCTTCAAGTCGCGCTTAAACCCGCGTTCAACACCCGGGCGCAGGACTTTAACAGCTACTTTTTCCAGTTCGCCATCGCGGTTTCGGAAGTACGCAGGGTGTACCTGTGCAATCGACGCTGCGGCGACTGGTTCACCAAACTCTTCAAAGTGATCTTCGACTGTTTTGCCGAGCTGTTCTTCGACTGTTTTGCGTGCGTACTGCGTCAGAAATGGTGGAACATTGTCCTGAAGTGCAGACAGTTCCTTTGCCGCTTCCTTACCAACCACATCCGGGCGTGTCGCAAGAAACTGCCCCAACTTAATGTAGGAGGGACCAAGGCGGTTCAGCGCATCTGTCAGGCGTGCTGCAGCATCTTTTTTCTCAATGCCACGACGCTCAAGCATACGTGCGACGCCAATAGCCAAGCGCGGTCCGGGAGGGAGATCTGGCAGAGAAACGAGTCCGAACACACCTTCGCGGGCCATAACATAACCCGCGAAAACCAGACGCATAAATGGCACAATATTTGCGATCATAACTGGTTAGATTTTCCAGCCGGAGTGAAGTGCAGCGATACCGCCAGTGTAGTTTCGATAGGTGACACGCTCAAAACCTGCATCACGTATCATCTGCGCAAAACGTTCCTGATTTGGAAACTTGCGGATAGATTCTACAAGATAGCTGTATGGGTCTCCGTCACCTGTCACCGCCTGCCCGATTTTTGGAATGGCGTGGAAGGAAAACAGATCATAGACCTTATCAAGTGCTGGCACGTCTACCTGTGAGAACTCAAGGCACATGAAGCGACCGCCGCGTTTAAGTACACGGTGAGCCTCTTGCAGTGCTTTTTCGATTTGTGGGACGTTACGGATACCGAATGCGATGGTGTAGGCATCGAAGTGTTTGTCCGGGAAAGGCAACTCTTCTGCGTTCCCCTGAATGAACTCGATGTTTTCTGAAAGGCCAGCAGCGCTTGCACGGTCTTTGCCGACACCCAGCATTGATCCGTTGATGTCGCAAACGGTTGATTTGATTGTCCGGTTAGAACGCTCAACAACGCGAGTTGCGATGTCTCCAGTCCCACCAGCCACGTCCAGATGTCGCCATTCACGGGCGCCATTCTTTGGTGGGTTCATGCTGGACACCATCGCATCTTTCCAAAGACGATGCATTCCACCAGACATGAGGTCGTTCATCAGGTCATAGCGGGATGCCACTTTGTGGAAAACATCATCCACCAGATCCTGCTTTTCACCTTCGCGAACTGTGCGAAACCCGAAGCTAGTTGCCATTTCAGTCGGGTCTGTTACGGATGCCTGCTCAGGGGTTGAGAACTCACGCGCCATAATCAAATCACTCCATTTCGCGGGCGAACATAGTACAGCTTGTTACAAAGCGCTATTGTTGAACGTAATCTTTGCCCAGCAGCAAACCACTGTACCAACGGATATCTTATGCCTGAATTACCGGAGGTTGAAACAGTCCGTCGTGGACTAGCACCTTTTTTTGACAATGCAACAATTTGCAGAGTTGAACAACGCCGCCCTGATCTTCGTTTTCCTTTTGGCGATGATTTCGTAGATCGCCTGGAAAGTCGCAGAGTTGTTTCCTTCAGCCGCCGTGCGAAATATCTACTGCTTGATCTGGACAGCGGTGATGTTTTAGTGATGCACCTTGGCATGTCGGGTTCGTTCCGCTGGATCGAGACTGATGACCAAGAACCAACACAAACCGTTGAAATGTATCATGCAAAAGGCAAACACCCTCAGCATGACCATGTGATTTTCCATGTTCGTCCAGCTGATCAGGAGACGATCGTAAAGATCATATATAATGATCCGCGGCGCTTTGGATTTATGGTGCTCATTCCACGCAGCGAGCTGGCGACACACCCAATGTTTGTCGATATGGGGATCGAACCACTCGGCAATGAGCTGGATGGAGCCTACCTCGCCAAGCTGTTTGAGAACCGGAAGACCTCTCTGAAAGCAGCTTTGCTCAATCAGAAGTTCATTGCAGGACTGGGTAACATTTATGTGTGTGAAGCACTCTGGAGAACGGGGTTAAGTCCTTTCAACAGCGCATCCACACTTGCAGGCAAATCCGGTAAGCCGCTTAAAAAAGCCGAAGAGCTTTCCAATCACATTCGGGAAGTCTTGCAGGAAGCGATAAAATCCGGCGGTTCGTCCCTGAAGGACCACCGGCAAGCGGATGGTTCTCTCGGATATTTCCAGCACAACTTCTCTGTCTATGATCGCGAGGGGGAAGCTTGCCGAACTCCCAAGTGTGCTGGCGTCATTGAGCGGAAGGTCCAGAATGGGCGCTCAACATTCTTTTGTCCGAAATGCCAGAAGTAGACATGCGAGCTGATATGTCACGCTTGAGGGAATTGCATTCCCTAGAGCAACTGTCTAGGAGACAGGCATAATATTATAAAAGCCAGCAGGATGCCCTGCAAACGGCGAGAAAAGGATGGCCCTATGAAAATCGGTGTAGTTGGTGTTGGCGCTGTTGGAAGTACTGCAGCCTACGCCATGGCCATGAACGGTGTGGGCAACGAAATTGTGCTCGTCGATTACAATCCGAAACTCGCTATTGCCCAGGCGGAAGACATTCTTCACGCGACCCCATTTGCGCGCCCGATGAGTGTTATTGGTGGCGATTACAGTGACTTGAAGGATGCAGCAGTCGTCGTGATTGCAGCTGGTGTCAACCAGCAACCGGGAGAGACCCGGATTGAGCTATTGGCACGCAATGCTGGTGTGTTTGCAAAAGTCATTCCTGAGGTGCTGAAATATGCACCAAATGCGATCCTGATCATCGCAACCAATCCGGTTGATATCATGACTCAGGTTGCGACCGAGATTTCTGGTCTGCCGCGCAATCGCGTTATCGGCTCAGGTACAATTCTGGATACTGCACGGTTCCGTACTTTATTGGGTAAACATCTGGGCATCACACCAACCTCTGTACATGCAGATGTGCTTGGTGAGCACGGTGACAGTGAAGTGCTTGTCTGGTCTGGCGCCAAGGCAGGCAACACGCCGTTGTTTACCTTTGCCGAGCAGATCAACAAGCCAATCACTCAAGATGTTCGTGACCGTATTGACCATGGTGTTCGTTACGCTGCCTATTCGATCATCGAAGGCAAAGGGGCAACCAACTATGGCATCGGTGCTGGGCTCTCCCGTATCGTGAAGGCTATCGTGACAAATGAACACGCCGTCATCAGCCTTTCCATCGTCAATGAAGAGATTGTTGGCGTGAGGGATACAGCCCTTTCAGTGCCGCGAGTGCTGGGTGCTGATGGTATTGAAGCTACCCTCTTCCCTAGTATGGATGAGTTGGAACGCAGCCAGCTGCAAGCGTCCGCAGTGGCGTTGGAAACAGCGGCAAAAGAAGTGCTTTCCAAACACCTGAAATAGTGCTGATCCCGCAAAAGCTTTATTTCGGCAGTTTTATTAGGCTTTTGCGGAATTTTCTTATTCTCACCTTGGCAAAAACCTGTTTTTCACCTATGCCACAGACCTAGTTTCTGATGCACAAGCGCATACAATCGCCAAGTTAGCTATTGGATTAGGTTTGTTGCGCGCGTCTGTGCACCACTTGCAGCGCGGAGAGTATTGATGACACAGGCGGATATCGGCCTTGTTGGACTAGGCGTCATGGGAGCCAATCTGGCTCTTAATATCGCAGACAATGGCTTTAAAGTAGCGGTGTTCAACCGTACTGCAGAGGGAACCCAAGCTTTCATGGAGAAGGCTGGACACCTCAAAGACATGTTTATTCCCTGCTACAGCACAGAAGAGCTGGTAGCGAACATCAAAGCCCCTCGTCCTATCATTTTGATGGTTCCCGCAGGCGAGCCAGTTGATCAGCAGATTTCTGTTCTGAAAGACCATCTGACAGACGGTGACATTCTGATTGATGCAGGCAACAGCGACTTCCACGACAGTAATCGCCGCTACAAAGAATTGGCCGACACGCCATTCACCTTTGTTGGTATGGGCGTTTCTGGTGGTGCGGAAGGCGCTCGCTTCGGTCCATCAATCATGGTTGGTGCTTCTGAAGCCGCTTACGGGCGTATCGAACCTATCCTGAAAGCGATCTCAGCAAAGCACAATGATGAACCTTGTGTTGCTTTGATGGGTCCTGAAGGCGCTGGCCACTTTGTAAAAACCCTGCACAACGGCATTGAGTATGCCGACATGCAGATGATTGCTGAAGTGCACGAAGTGCTCACCGAGACCCTTCACCTAAGCATTCAGGAACAAGCCGAGATCTTCTCCAAATGGAATGAAGGCCCGCTGGCGTCTTACCTCATTGAGATCACCGCAAACGTTATGGGTGTGATTGATGAAGAGAGCGGCAAGCCAATTCTGGATGTTATTCTGGATACTGCTGGTCAAAAAGGCACTGGTCGCTGGTCCGCTGTCGAAGCGCATCTGCTTGGCGTTCCGGCAACTGGCATTGATGCAGCTGTTGCAGCTCGCTGCATGTCTGCAAGTCGCGCACTCCGTCAGGAAGTTGCAGAACTATACCCGCAGTCTGATGCAGTGCTGACTTGGGAACTCAAGCAGGAAGGCATTGATGCCTGTGAACGTGCTCTGATTGCCGGTAAAATTGCAGCCTACGCTGAAGGTTTTGCTGTGCTGGCTGCTGGTGGCAAGGAAAACGGCTGGGATCTGCCAATGGGTGACATTGCCCGCATCTGGCGTCAGGGCTGTATTATCCGCTCACGCTTCCTGGATGAGATTGCGCAGGCATATGACCAAAATCCTGACCTGAAATCTCTCTACCTGGCTCCTGCTATTGCTGAACGTATGAAAGATGCTGTTCCTGGTCTGCGCGATATGCTGAGCTTGAGCATCACCAACGGCGTGCCTACGCCTGCTCTTTCAGCAGCGCTTGGTTCGTTTGATATGATCCGTCAGAAGCGGACTGCTGCCTACGTCATTCAAGGTCAGCGGGACTTCTTCGGTCAGCATGGCTTTGAACGTACGGACAAAGAAGGTTCCGGCTTCCATGGCCCTTGGCCTGCTGGTGGCGCGTAAGCCAGATACAACTTAGGCATGCTAGTTATTAACTAGGCTGTGCTATGCCTGATTGAAATTTGATACAGAAACTGGCAGGACCCCTATGTGGCCCTGCCCGTCTTTAAGAAGGCTGGCATGTGGAAGCTACAAACTAAGCCTTTACTAATCCCGGGAATAAGATGTGACTGCCAATTCACCCAATGGAGCTGAGATTTACCGCCGTCTCATTAAAGCGATTGAGAGCCGTGAGCTGAAACCCGGCAGTCGCTTGAGAGAAGCTGAACTGGCAGAGAAATTCGGTGTCAGCCGCACACCTATCCGGGAAGGCCTGAAGCGCCTTGAGGCGCAAGGGCTTGCTGTTCATGAACCAAACCGCGGCATGGTCATTCCTAGTCTGGACCATAACCAGATCAGCGAACTGTACTATCTGCGCGAAGTTCTGGAAGGAACTGCTGGTCGTCTTGCTGCGCAGCACGCCTCAAGCGCTGAGATCGAAATTCTGCAGGAAATGGTCGAGTCCGACATGCAGAACCTTGCGGATGCAGAGCGTCTGATCAAGACAAACCGTGAGTTCCATCGCCGCTTCTATCTCGCTTCCCACAACCGCTATCTGGTTGAGCAGATTGATCATATGCGCCTATCTTTGCTGCTGCTCGCGGGTACGACCCTGACGGATGATGACCGTCGTCGTCTGGCGATTGAAGAACATGCTGAGATTGTGGATGCAATTTCCAAGCGGGATTGTGACCGTGCAGACAAAGCTGCACGTCACCACATCGCAGAAGCCCATAAGGCTCGCTTAAAATTCTTCACTCAACTCACCTGAGTCTTGTCAAAATCTGGATGATTTGGAGCGCGTTCTGCTAACAGGGCGCGCTTTTTTGTTTAAGTGAGTCGGTATAAGTACCTAGAAAACCAGCCAAAACAAGCTTCACTTTTATTAGTATGAGATATCACATAAGTTTCATATGAACATAGTAGACGTTCATATGAACAGCATATTTGCAGATTGAAGCAGACTTTTGTGATGGAAACAGCGCTCAGTACAAGACAATCAGAGATCATCTCTCTCGTGCGGTCCAATGGTTTCGCGAGCGTAGACTCGTTGTCGGAGCAGTTTGCGGTTACCACCCAGACGATCCGTCGAGACATTAACCGCTTGAGCGAGCTGGGGCTTTTGAGACGGGTTCATGGTGGCGTCGAGGTTCCGGCAAATAGGGGCAACATCACCTACAAAGCCCGAAAGATCCTCAATTTTGAAGCAAAGAACGCGATTGGGAACTCTGTTGCGGAGTACATCGACGATGGTGCAACACTTGCTTTTTCCATCGGCACGACGCCCGAGATTGTTGCAGAAGCACTTGATACCCATGAGGGGTTGAAGATCTTCACGAACAACATGAACGTAGCCATTGCAGCACTACGGAATACTTCCAGCGAAGTTACGATTGCAGGAGGCCGATTGCGTCATGGCGACCTAGACGTTCTTGGTTCAAGCGCGGAAGGTTTTTTCAAAAACTACAAGTTTGACGTCGGCATCTTTGGCGTTGCTGGCGTGGATAGCGATGGCACCCTTCTGGACTTCAATGAGGATGAAGCCACTGCCCGTCAGGCCATTTTGGCGAACTGTCGTCAATCATTTCTTGTTCTGGACCATTCCAAGTTCGGTCGCCTCGCCCATGTTCGCGCTGGCTTTCTGACTGATGTTTCGAAGATCTTTTGCGAAGAAACTCCGCCAGCTTCAATCCTTTCAATAATTGAGAAGTCATCTGCAGAGCTCGTAATCTGCAAACAGGAGCCTACTCTATGAGCAACCTGAACCATCCAGCTCGCCTAGAACTCTCAAACCTGACCAAGTCCTGGGGAGACTCAACGGCAGTCGACAATGTCAACCTGTCCGTGGATGGTGGAAGTTTTACGGTCTTATTGGGGCCAAGTGGATGCGGCAAATCCACGACGTTGCGCTTGATTGCCGGGTTGGAAGAAGCGACT
This sequence comes from Pseudovibrio sp. Ad5, assembly GCF_001623095.1. Classification (NCBI taxonomy): domain Bacteria; kingdom Pseudomonadati; phylum Pseudomonadota; class Alphaproteobacteria; order Hyphomicrobiales; family Stappiaceae; genus Pseudovibrio; species Pseudovibrio sp. Ad5. Next base: position 405,086 of record NZ_LMCH01000066.1, read on the forward strand.
TCCGGGCAAATTACAATAGGCGGGAGGGATGTAACTTATCATTCCCCCGCCCAGCGCGACATCTCTATGGTGTTCCAAAACTATGCGCTCTTTCCGCATATCTCTGTGGCTGAAAACATTCTGTTTGGGCTCAAAGTGCGCAAAGTAGGCAGAGCGGAACGGGATGAGCGGCTGAAGACTGCAGCTGATCTTCTCGGGATTTCTCAATTGTTGGACCGGAAGCCATCCCAGTTATCCGGAGGGCAGCAACAGCGGGTTGCTCTAGGTCGCGCCATCGTTTCACAAAAGCCTGTTTGCCTTATGGATGAGCCTCTCTCTAACCTTGATGCCAAGCTTCGTCAGGAGATGCGCGTAGAGCTGAGGGCACTACAGCAGCAGCTTGGGCTGACAATGGTTTATGTGACCCATGACCAGACAGAAGCGATCACCATGGCCGATCAGGTAGTGCTGATGAACAAAGGTGAGGTTGAGCAGGTTGCAACACCAAAAGTGATCTATGAGCGCCCTGCCAGCGTGTTTACAGCGCGTTTCATTGGTACTCCGCCGATGAACATTGTGGAGCTGGATAAGGTTCGTTCTGTCACCCCTGTCACGGCTCAATCCCTGCTGCCTGATGCACCAAAAGGATGTTTGCTGGGCCTGCGCCCGGAGGACATCAGATTAACTGGTGAAAACGGCGTTCCGGCCCAGGTGATAAGCCTTGAATACATGGGGGCAGATACGCTGGCTAATTGTTCTGTTGGCGGTGAAAAGCTGTTTGTTCGCGTGAAAGGCTGCACCGAATTGAGCCCGGGGCAGAACATTGGCCTGGCCTGGGATGATAAAATTCCTGCAAGCTTTCAGAGAGATACCGGCAAGCGCCGGGAAGAATTCAAGCCGGTCGAGGTGCAATTCGAGCCGGCTTGAAAAACGCGCATCAGCGCATTGGAGTGCCCCAATTACTAGGGCAATTTGAGGATATAAACCTATGAAATCCATTTTCAAGTCTTTAGGTCTGGCAGCTTCTGTTGCTGCTCTATCCCTTGGTACTGCGATCAGCGCTCATGCGGTTGATCTGCAATTCTATTTTCCTGTGGCTGTTGGCGGTACAGCCGCGACAACAATTGAAGAACTGACAGCAGAATATGCAGCGGCTCATCCTAACGTGAATATCGATGCTGTTTATGCCGGTTCTTATCAGGATACTGTTTCCAAAGCTCTGACCGCAGCGCGTGGCGGCAACCCTCCGCAGCTCTCTGTAATTCTGTCAGTCGACATGTTCACTCTGATCGATGAAGACGTGATTATTGCGTTTGATGATGTGGCAAACTCTGACGAAGACAAGACGTGGTTGAATAGCTTCTATCCTGCCTTCATGGAAAACTCCCAAACTGGTGGGAAGACTTACGGTATTCCGTTCCAGCGCTCGACACCAGTTCTCTACTGGAACAAGGAAGCCTTTAAAGCGGCAGGTCTGGATCCTGAAAAAGCACCTGCAACATGGGAAGAAATGGTTTCCATGGGCCAGAAGCTGATCAAGAAAGACACTTCCGGCAACGTCACCCAGTGGGGCGTGCGCATTCCTTCCTCTGGTTTCCCATACTGGCTGTTCCAGGGCCTGACCACCGAGAATGACGCTATTCTGGCGAACGCTGAAGGGAACAAGACCAACTTTGACGATCCAAAGGTTGTTGAAGCTCTGCAGTACCTTGTCGACCTTTCTGGCAAGCATGGTGTGATGGCTCCAGGCATCATCGAATGGGGTGCTACTCCAAAGGCCTTCTTTGAAGGCAATACCGCTATGATGTGGACCTCCACTGGTAACCTGACCAACGTGCGCAACAACGCTCCGTTCGATTTCGGCGTTGCTATGTTGCCAGCCAACAAGCGTCGCGGCGCACCGACCGGTGGTGGTAACTTCTACATCTTCAAAGATTCCAGCGATGAGCAGAAAAAGGCATCTGTAGACTTCGTGAAGTGGATCACTGCTCCGAAACAGGCTGCGAAGTGGTCTATGGCGACTGGCTACGTTGCGCCGTCTCCAGCTGCTTGGGAGACTGACGAGATGAAGGCTTATGCAGCTGACTTCCCGCCAGCACTCGTTGCTCGTGAGCAGCTGAAGCACGCCGTTGCAGAACTCTCCACGTACCAGAACCAGCGCGTGACCCGTGTCTTCAACGACGCCCTGCATGCTGCAATCACCGGCAAGAAAACACCGGAAGAAGCTCTTAAAAGTGCCCAGGCAGAAGCGGATCGCATTCTTTCTGAGTACCGCTAAGCCACATTGATTTCATATGACCCAGCGAGGCGCAGCCGTTCTGTGCCTCGCTCCAGCATTTTCCAAGAGGTTGCCCGATGACCAGACGTATGCAGTGGATTTATGCGTGGCTGTTGCTCACTCCAGCAATGGTGATGTTGTTCGCGTTTACCCACTTCCCGGCCATCACCACTATCATCAATAGCTTCTTCTCCACTCCGCGTGGGCGCAGGCCGACCAAGTTTGTTGGACTACAGAACTATGAGGAGTTGATGGCGGACCCAACCTTCTGGAAAGTGCTGGTCAATAACCTTTGGTATGCGATGGCAACCATTCCAGCTTCTATCGGCATCTCTCTGCTGATGGCCATCTGGGTGAATGACAAGCTTAAGGGACGTAGTCTTGTGCGCATGTCGTTCTTTGCACCGACTGTGTTGCCTTTGATCGCGGTCGCAAATATCTGGCTGTTCTTTTATACGCCGGGCTTTGGGTTGATCGATCAGATCCGCATGGGTGTCTTCGGGCTTCCCGAGAACTCATGGCTGGGCCAGCAGGAAACAGTGCTGATTTGCATGATGGTTGTGACTATCTGGAAAGAAGCCGGGTTCTTCATGATCTTCTATCTGGCAGCACTACAGGCCATTCCACCCTCCTACAAAGAAGCTGCTGATATTGAAGGGGCGAGTCGTTGGACCTTCTTCTGGAAAATCACATGGCCTTTGCTTATGCCAACAACTTTGTTCGTATCTATCAACGCTGTTATCAATTCTTTCCGTCTGGTGGATCACATCTTCACCATGACAGGCGGAGGGCCAGATAACGCATCGTCTTTGCTGCTCTTTTATATTTACGAGGTCGCCTTCAAGTACTGGCAAACCTCTTATGCCGCCACGCTGACTGTCGTGATGCTGGCGCTTCTTTCGATCATTGCGATCGGCCAATTCTTCTTCATGGATCGTCGGGTGCACTACAGATGAGCGACTTATCTCTTTCCAACACTGTTGAAGCAACACGTCCACGCCAGTTCGATTTTGACCGTGCTCTCAACACGTTCGGAGCATGGACACTGGCGATCTTATGGGCCCTGCCTCTGCTCTATGCGATCTGGACTGCATTCCATCCAGCAGCTTATGAAGCCAACTTCGAGTTGTTTGCACCGCTCACTTTGGAGAACTTCACTAAAGCCTGGTCAGCAGCTCCATTTGCTCAGTACTTCCTGAACACGACCATGCTGGTGACGATCATTTTGATAGCGCAGTTTGTTTTGGGCACTCTGGCAGCTTATGCCTTTGCACGCTTTGAGTTTCCCGGCTCAAATATCCTATTCACTCTGGTGCTTTTACAGCTGCTTGTGATGCCGGATATCCTGATTGTCGAGAATTACAAGATGATCCGAAACCTTGGCCTGATAGACACCATCGTAGCAATTGGCTTGCCCTATATGGCATCTGGGTTCGGAATCTTTCTTCTGCGACAGACATTTAAGACTATTCCGCGAGAGTTAGATGAAGCCGCACGCGTTGAGGGCGCCGGACCTTTAATAGTGCTCTGGAAGGTTTACGTGCCGCTGGCAATTCCGACCTACCTCGCTTACGGGCTTGTTTCAGTCAGCCACCACTGGAACAATTTCCTCTGGCCTCTGATTATCACCAACTCGGTAGAGACGCGTCCCGTCACTGTTGGACTTTCTATCTTTGCTGCGGTTGATGGAGGTGTGGAGTGGAGCGTTATCAACGCAGCAACGCTCATGACATCAGGTCCGCTGTTGATCGCTTTCCTGCTGTTTCAGAGACAATTTGTGCAGAGCTTCATGCGCGCAGGGATTAAGTAGGGAAATCGTAATTCTTACCCCTCAAATTTAAGTGAAATAGGTGACCTTTAAGGAGGTTCACGACAGTTTTTTGAGGGGAATGAATGAAACTTACCGCGATAACAGCCAGTATCTTTACAGTATTACTCGGAATTTCTGGGTGTGCCGTGGTTTCAGTCGGGGGAGCTGCGGTCTCTGTTGCTACAACTGCAGTAACAACAACTGCAAAGGTTGGAACAAGTGTCGTAGGAGGAGCGGTGGATCTTGCTATTCCGGACGATAACGAAGATGATGAGTAATAGGCCTGTTACTTCAGGTAGATAGCGTAGTATTTCAGATTAATCTACGCTAACGGTATCAGTACTCGCCAAAACCACTTCTATTGCGCGATGTAACTCGGACATTTGATCTTCATCGAGAACTTCAACGAGCTCACTGCGCGTTTCGACATCCAGTTGCTCAAGTGAAAACTTGTCAGCAGGAAGCTCCACGAGAGGTTCTGCACTGGCAGAAATCGGCAGAATTGGGCTATCCAGGCGCTCTGCTTTGACACGAGCATCTTCCAAAATGACATGCACGAGGCCACGGCGGTCGTCAGGGAGGTTAACCTCGGCAACAATCGCATTGACAGTGTCGCGGTCTCCCAGCAGCAATACTGGCGGCTTGGAAGTCGCAGAATTGGTCATCGAGAGGGCAGTCAGCAACGCGCCCATAAACACTACTAGAAGATACGGCATATACTAGATTCTTACGGTCTAAGTGTCAGTTCAAGCTCAGATTATACAGGACAGAAGTATGAAGTAATAACCGCTCGAACTGGTTCATTTCTTTATATTCTTCCAAGGTGTTACGCGCCAGTGCAGGATCATCCGTGATAATTCCATCTACGCCCATGGAGATGTAGCGCAACATGGTAGACGGATTGTTAACCGTCCAGACGAAAACCTGCTTACCGGTCTCTTGTGTTCTTCTAATGAAGTTCAAAGAGGCGGAGGCGGAGGAGACGGCTACGAAGTTTCCTTTGAGTTCGGAGAAATTACCGATAGATGTGGCGGTAAGAAGGCCGATGTTCCAATTTGGTTCTAATTTTCGCATTCTTGTGAGGGCTGATCGCTCTAACGACATGATTGCTATGTCGTTTTCCATGTTAGCCTGCGTGATGATGCGTGCGACCTCATTTTCGAGGTGTTCGTTGCGGCTGCGGGGATAATATTTGAGCTCGATGAGGAGAACTGCCTTCCCCCTCACAATCTCAAGCGCCTCGCGAAGCGTTGGGACGCGTTCACCCTGAAACTCCATCCCAAACCATCCGCCCACATCGAGAGCCTGGATTTCCTCCAGTGTCAGGTCCCAGACATTGGCTGGCTTGCTGATGAGGCGCATGAAGTCGCTGTCGTGGGCGATGACCACGGAGCCGTCTGCGGCTTCCTGAACATCGACTTCAATCCAGTCGGCTTTGTCCTCAATTGCTCGCTCCAGTGCTGCTATGGTGTTTTCCGGCGCATGCGCGGAGGCCCCGCGGTGGGCGATGATCAGGACATCTTTTTGCGGCAGATCGGCTGAGACCCAATACGTCCCTGTCAGCACCACGATGGTTCCGACCACTCCAATGAGAGCGGCAAGGCGCATAGGTGTCAGTGGGTTGGCCCACTTACTCTCCAGCTTTGGCGTATGCGGCACCTCAGAGAACGTGTGCCCCTTTCCATCGGCAACGAACAAAGCTGCCTTGAAAAGCAACGCCATAGTGCCAGACATCACGCCACTGATCAGTGTATTGCCGACCAACAGAAGCACGACGAGACTGCCCAGGATCGCTGCCAATGTCTCGGGGGAGCTCTCCCCAAACGAAATGGCGTAGGAGCCGATCAGTTCCAGCGAGATCAGGAAGAACGCATGGATGAGGATGTCCAGAAGTAACCACAGCGAGACGGCACCTGCAAAGACAGGACGGAGGCCACGCGAGAGGAACCGGGCCCGCGAATAGGCGGAGCCAACAGGATGATCTCTCAGCACCACGAGCGGCAACGACAGTCCCCAGACGAGGATCGCGTAGAGTGGCATAACGATAACCAGTGCCACCCCAATTCCGATGAAGAAGGCAGCCATCCAGAACTCAACAGGTTGAAACTGGAGATAGTAGCTGAAGTCATGCTCTTGCAAAAAGATCAGTATACTCAGTGCGATAATGACAAGACCCGGGATCATTGCCATCACTAAGCGTTGTGTCAGCCGCCATGTAAACATACCAAGGCGGGGGAACATGCTGAGCGTCGAAAACAGGGCATTACGTGCAGCAGGGAACGCGCTTTCCTGCCTGTCCAGCACCGCGAGCAGAGCGACCTGCTCAAGCAGTGCCATGGCGATGAAGACGACGACAAAGAAGAACGCACCGAGCAGCCCAATCGGCGACAGAAAGAAAGACGCGATCTCATAATCGGCCAGCACTGCATTGCCGGAAAGGCCAATAACGAAGTTGCCGATACCAGCAACAATAGGTGTGATTGCAACTGCACCGAGAAAAACAAAGGCATAGTGAACCAGCAGCAAGCGAAATGCGTTTGCTTTCCAGCCACGAAGTATCAATTGAGCAAGCGTGTTTAATCGAGCTGCCATACCCTGTTCTTATCGTTGTTGGTGCAGACAGACTGGCTGATTGATGCCAATTAAATGCAATGTACCTGAAGAAGGTTCCGTAAGAGCGCATAGGTGCTGCGAAGTCAAGATATGCCAAACAAACGGTAACAGTTGAGCGGGGGATTCGCGTATTTTCCCAATATTATCCCATTTATTTATGCGAATGATTTGCAACTGCAAAAGTGCGGAAAAGCTTTTAATGACAATAAGTTGCAACTGAAACTCATATTTAGAAATACTCTAAACTACTGAAAGTGCACGTTTTTAAACTTGACAACAATAGTCAGGAATATGAAATAGCCGCAGTTTTCTCACGCTTTAGGGCGTGACAACATTTGGCAAACTGAATTCGTGCAGCCCGGATTTTCCGCTCGCAGCGCGAGGCGAATTCACTGCACATTTAAGGGGATTACAATGAGCTTTATCCGTGGCGCTTTGCTCGGCACTGTAGCACTCGGCAGCCTTTCTACTGTTGCTGTCGCTGCAACTCCTTCTGACGTTCTTGCAACCTACGGCGACATCGCCCAGGCAGCGTTTGAAGACTCTCTGACAACTGCGAAGACCCTTCAGGGTGCAGTGGACGCGCTTGTCGCAGAGCCAACTGAAGACAACCTGAAGGCCGCACGCCGCGCATGGATTGCAGCTCGTAACCCATACCAGCAGACAGAAGTTTACCGCTTTGGTAATGCGATCGTTGATGACTGGGAAGGCAAGGTCAACGCCTGGCCGCTTGACGAGGGTCTGATCGACTACGTTGATGGTGCTTACGGCAATGAGTCCGAAGAGAACCCATTTTACGCAGCGAACATCATTGCAAACACTAAATTGACTGTCGCTGGCGAAGAAATTGACGCCACTGAAATCACCCCTGCGCTGCTTGCTGAACAGCTTCAGGAAGCTGGTGAAGTGGAAGCAAACGTTGCGACCGGTTACCACGCAATTGAATTTCTGCTGTGGGGACAAGATTTGAACGGAACGGGGAAAGGTGCTGGCAACCGTCCTGCTTCTGACTTCGACACTGCAAATTGCACCGGCGGCAACTGCGAGCGCCGTGCAGACTACCTTCAGGCTGCAACAAAGCTGCTTATCACCGATCTGGAAGAGATGGTCGCAGCATGGAAAGCCGACGGCGCAGCACGTAAAGAGCTGGCTGACAAAGGCGAAGCTGCAGGCATCGCAACCATCCTGACCGGCATGGGTTCCCTGTCTTATGGTGAACTGGCTGGTGAGCGCATGAAGCTCGGCCTGATGCTGAACGATCCTGAAGAAGAGCATGACTGCTTCTCTGACAACACCCATATGTCCCACTACAACGACGTGGTTGGCATCAACAACGTATTCCAGGGTAAATACACCCGCGTTGATGGTTCTGTTGTTGAAGGCGCTTCCCTTAAGGACTTGCTTGCGAAGGCAGATTCCGCTGTTTCAACTGAGCTGGAAGGCAAGCTGAATGCTTCCCTCGGCACCTTTACAGCCATGAAAACCCGCGCTGAAACCACTGAATCCTACGACCAGATGATTGGTGAAGGAAACACAGAGGGTAACGCAGTGGTACAGGCTGCTATCGATAGCCTGGTTGACCAGACATCTTCCATTCAGCGTGCTGTTCAGGTGCTGAAGCTGGAAAATATTGCATTCGAAGGCTCCGACAGCCTCGACAACCCTTCTGCAGTATTCGAATAAGATATCCAGTCCCGCACGAGACACCTCGTGCGGGACTTATCCCCCTCGCCTTTTGTTTGCGTTGTTATGTGCGTTCATTTGCGTGTTTTAGCGTTTTTGCGAAGGCCTATGTAAATACAGGCACCCGTTATGCCAGGAATGGTTCCAGCCACACTTCGCCGTCGTGCAGGAGTGATAGCCACTACCGCCGCTTTTACCAGCTTCCTCATTCCCGCCGCTTCTGCTGTTGATCTGAACCAGCGTACCGATCTCAGTGACGGGGATAAAGCGAAAGTCAGCCGGGTTTTGAAGGCGCCGACTGATTTCTCCAAAGCTGAAAATTTTGAGTTGATGCAAGCGGGGAAAACAACGACCCGGAAGCCTCTCAATCGCGCTGTCTTTACCTACCCAAGTGCCAACCTCCCTTTCGAGCAGCATCAGGACTTCCGTCTGGGTGAGAGCCTGTTCCAGAAATTCTGGGTATCGACCCCGAGTTCTACGCGCGCCTCCGACGGTCTTGGTCCGTTGTTTAATGCCCGCGCCTGCGAAAGCTGTCACCCGAAAGCAGGGCGTGGTCGCCCACCGGTTGATGACGAACGCCCAGTTTCCATCTTCATGCGCCTCTCAGTTGCCCCTTCCACACCGGAAGAGCGGGCTCTGATTGAGAGCGGTGAAGTCCCTCTCCTTCCCGAGCCGACCTATGGTGGCCAGTTGCAGAACTTTGGCGTGCCAGGTGTTCCGGGTGAAGGTGAGATGAAGATCACTTATGAAGAGATCAAGATTGATCTTTCTGAAGGTGAGACTGCCTCTTTACGCAAGCCAACCTACACCATTGAAAATCTGGCTTACGGACCGATGTCTGAGCATGCGTTGATTTCGGCTCGTGTTGCGCCGCCAATGATTGGCCTTGGCCTGCTGGAAGCGATTGCAGAAACCGACATCACCTCGCAGGCAGACCCGGATGACGCTGACAGTGATGGCATTTCTGGCCGTGTGAGTTGGGTAAATCCCGCTGATCCAGAGGTAAAGCAAATTGGCCGCTTTGGCTGGAAAGCCCTGAACGCGACCGTGCAATCTCAATCTGCGGGTGCATTTGCGGGCGATATCGGTATTTCCACACCGTATGACCTGCGCAATTATGGCGACTGCACCGAAGCCCAGACAACGTGCTTTGAGCAGGCGCATGGTGAGCAGGCACATCTTGGTGTTTCAGAGGCTCCAGACCCGGTTCTGGACCTTGTGGTGTTCTATTCTCAAAACCTTGCTGTGCCAGCGCGCCGCAATGCAAATGATGTCCAAGTGCTTGCTGGGAAAAAGGTATTTTACGAGACAGGCTGTGCAAGCTGTCACACGCCTAAATATGTCACCAGCCGCACAGCTGAAAATGCAGAGCATCAGTTCCAACTGATCTGGCCTTATACAGACCTGCTGTTGCACGATATGGGTGAAGGCTTGTCTGATGGTCGCCCGACAGGTTCTGCCAGCGGAAATGAATGGAAAACACCGCCGCTTTGGGGTATTGGACTGACAGAAACTGTCAATAATCACAGGTTCTTCCTGCACGATGGACGTGCGCGTGGCCTGCTGGAAGCTGTGCTGTGGCACGGCGGTGAAGCAGAAGCTGCCAAAACCCGTGTAGTTGAAATGCCTGCTAAGGATCGAGCTAATCTGATCCGGTTCCTGGAGTCTCTTTGATGCAGTTTAAGCTTGCTGTCACTCTCAGCCTGGCCTTTGCCTCGGCAACTATTGTCTCTACGCCCTCTTTTGCGGCAGATACCACTGACTATGCTCAGTTCCCGCGCTCCAGCGTAGAGCAGTATATTCGCCCGGCGACCAAACAGCTTGTCAGCGCGCTAAGCGACCTTGAGAAACGGACTGGTGATTTGTGCATCAATTCCACGACAGAAAGCACCACTGCCTTTAACGAGGCTTTCAGCAAATCCGTTGCCGCACTCGCTGGCGTTGACTTTTTACGCTATGGGCCAATGGCGCAGGACAACCTTGCTCAGCGCCTTGCCTTTTTGCCAGACAGCCGCGGTGTGGTGCGTCGCCAGATTAACAAAGTGGTTGCCAAGCAGGATCCCACGGTTCGTGATCCTGCCTCTCTTTCTGTCAAAAGCGTTGCCTTGCAGGGGCTGACTGCTCTTGAGCGCATCTCTTATGCCAGTGATGGCAGTTTGACGCTTGGCTCAGGCAAGGACGCTGTTTACCTTTGCGATTATGCCGAGAGCATCAGCATCAATCTGGTTGGTGCCGGATTGGAACTTGAAGCCGAATGGGCTGATCCTGAGGGCTTTTCAAAAGTTCTTCTGGAGCCAACCAAAGGCGGCGGTGTGGTGCACACCCACAAAGAAGCTGCGGAGATGGTGTTCAATGCCATCACCACGGGGCTGATTGTCAACAAAGACCAGTATCTGCTTGTTGTGCTTGGCAAGACCGAGAAAAAGGCCAACCCAAAGAAGGCTCCGTTTGCCCGCAGTGGCAATGCTGTCACTTACCTTTCAGCTAGCCTTGCTGGTTTACAGGGTGCTTTGAATGCGGGCGGCTACGCAAAGGTGCTGGAAGACGAGCAGGACTGGGTGGAAAGCTCACTGAACTTTGAGTTCTCCAATGCACAGCGTGTGCTTGCTAACTTACCAACGCCACTTCAGGACACAGGCAAAGAGCCAGAGGTGCGTGAGCAGCTGCGTTATCTCATCACCATTATCGATGGCATCAAAGTTGTAATGGCAGAAGACCTTGCTGGCTATGTTGGCCTCGCAGGAGGCTTTAATGCGCTTGATGGCGACTAAGCCCCTTGCTCTCAGCAGACGGCAGTTTTTAACCGGCCTTGCTGCCTCTGGTGTTGCTTTAAGCGCGGGCAATTCTCTGGCTTTTGCGAATGGCCTGCCTTTTGCTGAGGCGGAAGACTTGCAGCTGTTTGCCAGTGCTTTGCGTACGCCAACAGGCGGTTACGCTGTTGCTGTGTTTAGCGAAGATGGCGAAATCCTGTACCAGACCCCGTTGCCGGATCGCGGGCATGCCATTTCCTTTGATCGCAACAGTATGCGCCTGCTTTCGTTTGCGCGGCGTCCCGAGACATTTGCGGTGCTTGCAGACCTGACGGGTGTGCGAGAGCCGGTTGTTTTTACATCTCCAGAAGATCGCCACTTCTATGGGCACGGAGTATTCTCCCCCGATGGCCGTTTGGCTTATGCGCCTGAAAATGACTTTGTAAACGTGCGCGGTGTGATCGGCGTTTATGATGTGTCCGGTGACCAGCCAATGCGGATCGGCGAGTTCGAGAGCTACGGTGTTGGGCCGCATGATCTGCTAATGTCTCCCGATGGCTCGCAGCTTGTTGTCGCCAATGGTGGGATTGAAACCCATCCTGGCATGGGGCGTGAGAAGCTGAACCTGGACAGTATGAAGCCGAATGTGGCTTTCATTGACACTGCAACGGGTGATCTGCTTGCCAAGCAGGCCCTGGGTTCTGACTTGCACCAGCTTTCCCTGCGCCACATGAGCTTTGACGGCAATGGCGATGTGTGGGTTGGCGGACAGTTTCAGGGTGCGACAGATGCAACGCCTCCACTGATGGTGCATCTGGGGCTTGATAAGGCCGCCACTGCGCTGGAGATGCCTCTGGAGCTTACAAAGGGTCTGCAGAACTATGTTGGCAGCGTAGAGATGAACCGCTCCGGCGACGTGATTGCAGCCTCCTGCCCGCGTGGTGGCAAAATCCTGTACTGGAATGTGGCGCAGCGGTCTTTCATCGGGTTCCACCAGGTTGCAGATGGCTGCGGTGTGGCTCCGCTGGACGAGACCAGTTTTGCGATTACCGACGGAAACGGCGCCATCAGCTTTGGCGGAACCGAGGATGGTGTGGCTCAGATTATCAGCCAGAACGCTGGCGTCAGCTGGGATAACCACCTGACACCACTGGGTATCTTGCGGGAGGGGTAAGCTCTCCCCGCGCCTTTCCACATTTTCGAGGGTTGTTGTAATTGGCGCATTGCAGCGCGGCCTAGGATCGGGTAAAGACTACAACACCTCAAGGGCACCTACGCCCGACACAGGCACCCGTAGCTCAGTTGGATAGAGCGCTGCCCTCCGAAGGCAGAGGCCATAGGTTCGAATCCTATCGGGTGCACCATATTTTTCAATGAGTTAGATAGATTTTTGCGGTTGTGGATTTCAGCAAAGGAACCACATAGTAACCACGAACAGGCAGTTCATGTGATTTGGTAACTCACCAAATAGGATCAATCGTCCTCTAAATTTTTGGCAGGTTGAGACCAGCCTCCTTCAGGCGGTTTACGATATTCTTCATCTTGTTGAACTCAGTTCCAAAAGACTTTTTTATGCCCACGCTATGAGCAAACTCCTTACCCGTCACATGTTCTAGCTCTTCAGCATATTAAGTGACTGAAGATGTATCTCCGCAGCTCTGCCTCCTTCAGGAGCCGCATCAATGGCTTGCCGGACTGCATTAAAGATCTTGGATTTATCAGCCATATCTAATGCCTCAACATTCCATTGATGAAAACGAATAGGACACTCTGAAAGAATGATAAATTTCATTCTCAGAGCATCATAACGTTTCATTTTGCAACTAACTGCAAAATACTCATCCGAATTAAAGCGTAGGTTTCCCTACGATGAACCGTTTCAATAAAGCAGAGGCTTGTCGGCGCCTCAAATCACAAAATTTGCGTATTTATACTCTGGTCTGGACGGTAACAATTAAATCGAAGCTGAGTGGAATTCACTTATATTCAGAATTCATATGTCCCTTGTCCTGAGAGGCTTCTCAGGATGTTGTAGTGCGCGTCTAATATGTTAATGGAAAGTTAAATCTTGAATTAAAGTCATTTCGTTTATTAGGGGGCAAACATGCTGGAGATCACTCAAGAGGCACGCGCTGAAGAGACAGATTGCGGCGTTTCATTCCAAGTGACAATCTCCAGCGTCGTGAATTATGCGAGTTGGCAGAACTCGGTTCCCCTCCTCTCCATGGTTGAACTGCATAACTCAGCAGAACACGCTCAGAACAATCTTACGCTAGAGCTAAGCTTCACTCCGTCATTCGCAAAGGCCAAGAGCTGGAAGATTGATCGCTTACCTGCAGACGAGACACTCAGCCTTTCAAATCTTGAGGTGACTTTAGACCCAGATTACCTGCGAGGACTGGATGAGGCGGAAAAAGGTGTCGCAGTTTTCCATCTGCGCAATGCTGAAGGGGAACTTGTCGCCGAGCACAGAAAAGAATTGCGGTTATTAGCTCGCGACGAATGGGGCGGCTTTGCAGGCATGGCAAGCATTGCAGCTGCGTTTGTCATGCCAAACGATCCTGCTATCGCTCAGGTTCAGCGAGATGCCGGGGAAGTTCTCGTAAAATATGGATACTCGCCCGCCCTGGACGGATACCAAAGTAAGGATCCCAAGAGAGTTTACATGCTTGGTGCAGCGCTCTGGTCTGCTGTGGCTGGAATGGGCTTAATGTATGCAGAGCCACCCAAGAGTTTTGAAGTTCACGGTCAGAAAGTTCGGCGTCCTTCTACTATTCGAGAACAGGGGCTTGCCACTTGCTTCGACAGCACACTCTTCTTTGCATCTGCCCTAGAAGCCATTGGCTTAAATCCTGTCGTTCTCATCATCGAGGGGCATAGTTATTGCGGTTTCTGGCTGAGAGAGACAACACTTCCGTCCCTTATTGAACAAGATCCGACTGAGATCAGAAAAGCGCTTGCTGCACGCGAACTTATTGTGTTCGAAACAACAGGTATTACCCGCCGTCCGGCAGACCAGTTTGATAAAGCGATTGCGATTGCTAAAAGTTACACGAACGAAGAAAACGAAGCGGGTTTTATTGGCGCGATTGATATAGCACGCGCCAGAGCTTCTCAAATTCGTCCTATGGCGTCACACCAAGCTGCATCTTCAGAAAACCATGCTGAAGCGCCGGAGTTTGAGGCGACTACTCTACCTCTGCCTAAAGCACCTAGCTTTGATGCGCTCCCTACGGATGAAGCTAAAGAATCTCCACGTACTCCAAAGGATCGAATCGCACGCTGGCAGAATAAACTGCTTGATCTGTCGTTGAGAAACCGGCTTTTGAATTTTAAGTCCACCAAACAAACAGTTCCATTTTTATGCACGGACGTTCCGCTTCTGGAGGATCGCCTCGCTGAGCGGAAGAAAATTCGGGTTATTTCGCTGCCAGAAGAGAATCCTCATGGGGAGCGCGATGAAGATCTGCATCTCAAAAAGACCGGGCAAGATCTGGATGAAGAGTTTGCAGCTCAAGCAATTGCAAGAAACGAGCTTCCTTCCACTTTAGAGAAACGAGAGCTGGATAAGCGCCTGACAGAGCTTTTCAGGCGCGCAAAGAACGATCTGAACGAGGGCGGCTCCAACACCTTGTTCCTTGCAGTCGGCTTCCTGCGTTGGAAGAAGTCAGCTGATGACGAAAAGGCCTACAAAGCTCCGCTGCTGCTTATCCCAGTGAAGCTCACACGTAAGAGCGCTGCATCTCGCTTCAATTTGGAGCACCATGAAGACGAAGTCCGTTTTAACGCAACTCTGATGGAGTTTCTCAAGAAGGATTACAATCTTTCTCTTCCACCATTCGACGCAAAACTGCCAACTGATGAGAGTGGCATTGACGTTCCTTACGTATTTGAGATGGTTCGAAAAGCGGTACGTGACGTGCCGGGCTTTGAAGTTGTTGATGAGACGGCCCTCTCAACCTTCTCTTTTGCCAAGTTCCTTATGTGGAAGGACCTCGTTGAGCGTACTGATGATCTGCGTAAGAACCGGGTCGTAAGGCACTTAATTGATAACCCAGACAAGGCATTTGAACCGGGTGTTTCAACGGCTTTTCCATCTGAGCGCGATATCGATGTAAAATACGATCCGAAAGACATCATCACCCCGCTCCCTGCGGACTCATCTCAACTAAGCGCTGTCATGGCTGCGGTGGAAGGTCAGGATTTCATCCTTGTCGGCCCTCCCGGTACTGGCAAAAGCCAAACCATCACAAACATGATCGCTCAATGCTTGGCTAACAACAAAAGTGTTTTGTTTGTCGCTGAAAAGACTGCTGCACTAGACGTTGTTTATCGTCGCTTACGAGAACATGGGTTAGGCGAGTTCTGCTTAGAGCTGCATTCAAACAAAGCTGAACGAAAGCAGTTTTTGGAGCAACTTAAGACTTCGTGGGAGCAAGGTTCAAAGCCAGATACAGGCGAATGGGTGCGCATCAACGAGCAGCTCAAAGTTCGCCGAGATCACCTCAACGATTATATTACTGCCCTTCACACGCCTTCAGCATGTGGACTTACTGTATTTGATGCTCTGGGGTTGGCTGTAAAACATGCCAATGAATACATCCCAAAACTCACATGGGATAACGACAGAAGCATTGGGAAGGAAACGCTTGCACAGCTTCAGGACACTGTAAGCAACATCGCCAGTGTGCACCGTGAAGTACAGCCAATCCCCGCTCTCAACCTCGTGAAGCACCAAGATTGGTCTGTACGCTGGGAGCATGACCTCATAAACGTGGTTGGTGATGTATCTAGGGCGATTCATGAGCTATTAAGTCAGCTTGATGCCTTCAATAAGTACACAGACTTCAAAGCAAGTATTGATCTCACGCTATCCGATATTGAAGATATCTGCTCTCTCGCTGAGTTACTGCTGTCGACACAAGGAACAGAGCTAGGGGTAATCTTCGAAGAGCGCCTCGACGAAATCAAGGAAACGGTACGGAGTCTTGAAGAAGATTTAGTTCTTTTTAAAGCTGCAGGGCAATCACTCAGCGCGTCTTATGACGAAAAAACAATCTTGAGATTACCCATAGATTCTCTCGATCACAGCTGGCGAGAAGCCTGTTCAAAAATGTGGCCATTCTCAGTATTTGCTAAAGGGAAAGTGAAAAAGCTCCTGCAAACTTATGCACGCGCCGGGGAGGCCAACCCTGAAACTGACATTGCATGCCTACGAGAAATGCAAGACGCATTAACCTCGCTAGAAGATCAGGAAGAAACGAAGTTCTTCCCTGATTGGAATGGAACTGGCACCGATCCAAATGAGCTTCTGTCGTACTTCGACCTCGCAGGCAAAATTGATGCGGCCTTCCGACAAATAAATCATCTTAGCAACGCAACGGTCTTCAAAAACGAAAAACTCCGCTCTAGCCTGTCTGAGGGAAGAGCTGATGACCCACTGCGCTTGCAGGCATCAAAGCTGATTGAAGCAGCAAAACTCTTTCGTGCCGAGTTAGGTCGCTTTTGCGATATCACCGGCTCTAACAAAGATCACTTTGAAGGAGCTGGTATCTTGCAAAAACTGCAGGACGATCTCAGCGTCTTAAAAGAAAATGCAAAACAACTTCAAATTTGGACCGAATGGCAGAAAGTCAAAACAACTGCTGAAAATCAAGACCTTACGCCATTTATTGAAGCTGTTGAGAACAAACTCATCCCTCATGAGGACTTAGGGAAACGTTTTGCTGTCGCCTTCGCAAACTGGTGGCTTCCTGAAGCGATTGATAACACTCCTGTTCTTCGCAGCTTCAAGCGCTTCAAGCATGAGGAAATGTTACAGCAATTCCGAAAGCTCGATGATCAAGTGCGGGCTACTGCGGCATACAAAGTACAATCTGCCCTAAACCATAAGCTGCCATCACAGCATGCCGTTCCAAAAAGCTCCGAACTTGGAACGCTTCGCCACCAAATGAACTTGAAGCGGCCAAGCAAGTCTATTCGTGACGTTATTTCGGCAATGCCTGGAACATTTAGTAAGCTGGCTCCCTGCCTTCTTATGTCTCCGCTGTCAATTTCGCAGTATCTTCCTGCGGGCCAATCACAGTTTGATGTGGTGATTTTCGATGAGGCTTCCCAGATCACGACTTGGGATGCTGTTGGAGCAATCGCACGTGGTACGCAAACTATCATTGTGGGTGACCCTAAGCAGCTGCCTCCAACCAACTTCTTTGGCCGCTCAGAACAAGATGATGATGAAGAGCTAGAAGCCTACGAGAAGGATCTGGAAAGCATCCTTGAAGAGGCGAAAGCCTCTGGTTTACCTAACTTACAACTGAATTGGCACTACCGCAGTCGTCACGAGTCTCTCATCGCATTCTCCAACTGGCACTACTACGATAACAGGTTGATTACATTCCCATCACCTGTCGTGGCAGACCGTGCTGTAAAACTCGTTCACACGCCGGATGCAATCTATGACCGAGGCAAGAGCAGAACTAATAAGCTAGAAGCCCAAAACATCGTAAAAGAAGCTGTTAAACGCCTGCGCAAGTGGATTGATCTGCCGGAAGAAGATCGTCCTACACTTGGTGTAATAACCTTCAACCAACAGCAGCAAAGTTTGATTCAGGATTTGTTTGACGCCGAGTTACGCAATCATCCTGAGTTGGAATGGTTCTTTGCTGATGAACGCATTGAACCTGTCATCGTGCGCAACCTTGAAAACGTTCAGGGTGACGAACGCGATGTTATGATGTTCTCGATTACGTTTGCCCCCGACATTGCAGGCAAAATGTCCATGTCGTTTGGTGCAATCAACAAAGATGGCGGTGAACGCAGACTAAACGTTGCAATAACCCGCGCACGCGAAGAACTACTCATTTTCAGTACAGTTACAGCAGATGCTATTGATACATCTCGGACAAAAGCCCTTGGCGTAAAGCATCTTAAGGAGTTTCTGAGCTTTGCTGAAAAAGGCACAATTGCGCTAGCAGCTTCAGACGATGGTTCTGTGGGAGGCTATGATAGCCCATTCGAAGAAGCTGTGTCCGAAGCACTCCAGATGCGAGGCTGGACAATTGTTCCGCAAGTCGGGGTGTCAGGCTTCAGAGTAGATTTAGGCATTGTACACCCAGATAAACCCGGAGCGTTTATTGCTGGCGTAGAATGCGATGGAGCAACATACCATAGTTCAGCAACGGCACGTGATCGCGATAAAGTACGCGAGCAGGTACTGCGCAATCTAGGCTGGGAAATCCTTCGTATTTGGTCTCCTGATTGGTGGTACGACTCTCAACATGTAGCAGACGAGATTCACCACAAACTGCGAGATCTGTTAGTCGATAGCCGCGCCGCAGATAAATTGAAGGCAGAGCGAGCAGCAGAGGCTGAAAAACGCGAAGAAGAGCATCTTGCTGTTGAAACTCAAATTGATGAAGACACCCTAGAGGCATCTCCTGAAGATCCCGAGGAAGCGGTGGAAGCTGATAGGGGTGAACCTGAACAGAGCACTCCCTTACGTGGTAACTCTTCTGCAATGTCAGCAGCGAGTGTTCCATCGCCAACATCAAAGCCGTATGAGTGGACAGACCTCTCTGGCCTTTCACCGAACCCAGACAAGTTCCACGACTCTGATTACGCCCCGACCCTGTCAGAGATGATCAGAAAAATCGTTTCGGATGAAGGGCCAATCAAAGATACTGCATTGGCACAGCGTATTACCAAAGCACATGGTTGGAGTCGGACTGGAGCTGTATTGAGACGCGAAATTGAGAAGCACTTTGCAAACTTCGAACTTCACGAGGAAACAACAGGCACCTTCGTTTGGGAAAAAGATAGCAAAACGCAACTCATTAGCTTCAGGCCTGCAATCAACAAAGATTACAGGCGCTCTGTAACGGATATTCCAATTGCAGAAATCGCCGGTCTCATTGATGAGCAGCCGCACTTGCTTAGCGAAGAGGACCCAGTTAATGCCATCGCCCGAACAATGGGTTATGACCGCGTCGCTGCAGCCATTAGGGCAAGAGTCGCGGAAGCAATTGATTACTTTCGAGCGCACTCTGAGTAACTAAGCACAAGAGATCAAATCAATGGGCGGATCTATTCCTGCCCATTGAAAACCAAACTACGTTTGATTTGATAGCCAATTATGTGCTTGCGCGCTTTTCTGCAAAAGGAATGCAACACGACGCGCAATTTCAAGCTCTGACATCTTCTTTCCATGAATATCGAGCCCGGTTACTTCCGCTTGCAGGGCACCCCCATCCTTTCCAGTGACTTCGCTTTTTATCTTTTGACCATAGCGAGAAGGGCAACGCTTCTCTGCAATCCACTGGCGCGTTTGTATGCGCAAGCGCGAACGTTGAACGTTTTCTGCATTGAAAACCGCTGTGGTTTCACTTCGATTGATGCGCTCCATCCAGTCATTGCGAGCATCATCCGCAATCTCCAACATCTCATCAACAAGGCTGTCAGCAGCAAAACGGCGAGCTGCCTCATAGGCCTGCTTAAATTCTGGATAGCTTTTAAGGCAAATATATCTCCTAATTCCGCTCTACAAAGTTTGTTAAGTCAAACGGGCTGCTGGATTTTTTGTTTTGTGAACTCGGAGAGGCGATTCACGAAGTTTCCCAGGTCTTGTTGGAGATTGTTGAAGTTCGGGTACTTTTCGAGTGTTACTTCGCTCATGTAGAGGCCACGGCTGACTTCGATCTGGAGGGAGTGCCAGCCTTGTTGGGGGCGGCCTGTGTGAATGACCAGTTCTGCGCCTTTGTAGGGATCATTGATCTTCACCTCATAGCCAAGGCTCGTGAGGATCTCCCAAGCGGTGTAGATGTATTCGCGGTCGCAGGTGGTACCATCCCGATCACTGAGGGTGATGTCTGGCCGCTTCTCACCTGCTCCAGTTTCGTGCATGACGGTGGAGACCGCCTGCATGCTGTGGCAATCCAGGTGATAGGCCACACCGAAACGCGCATGGGCTTGTTCCATCAGCCGCGTGAGTGCGTCGTAGTAGGGTGTGTAATAGGCATCTATGCGGTTCTCGATCTCCGCAACGCTCAGTTCACGGTCATAAAGCGGACCGCTGGTGGGTGGGGCTTCTGTCCAGATGAGGCCTTTGCCAAGGTCACTGCGGAAATCTGGTTTTGCAGCTCGTGTCCAGCCTTTGATGGTAGCCGGGTCAATGTTGTCGGCACGTCGATTTGGATCGATATAGATGCGAGGGAAGAGCGCCTCGAGGTAGACGCCACCGGTTTCAGCTGCTTTTTCAAAGAGTTCGTGGACGTATCTGTCTTCTGCGCATTTGTAGCGGCTGGCGGGCACACAGGGGCGGAAGTCCGCGGGGTAGATCTCTCCGGAATGAGGAGAATCCACCACCAGCGGGTTGGTCAGCTCTATGGGTCGATGGATGTTCAGCACGTTTTCGATGGATTGGGGCAATGTGTTTCTCTCAAATGTTTTTGGTTTAACTAGGCATCATTAAGGTGACAGGCAGAGACATGGCCGGGAGCAATTTCCCTCAGGGTTGGCTGCTGCTCTGAGCATCGTTTGGTGGCAAATGGACAGCGCGGATGGAAATGACATCCGCCTGGTGGTGCAAGAGGTGACGGGATTTCGCCTTTGATCGGCTCATACACCTGTTTGCGGGCGTCAATGCGCGGGACTTCGCGCAGCAGGGCCTGCGTGTAGGGGTGGTTGGGCTTGGAGAAGAGTTCATCCGTTTTTGCAATCTCAACTACGCGGCCCAGATACATGATCACCACACGGTCCGAGAGGTGCTCCACTACGCCGAGATCATGACTGATGAACAGATAAGTGAGGCCGAGCTGTGCCCGCAAGTCCATGAAAAGGTTGATGACCTGCGCCTGAATGGACACATCCAGCGCTGCAATGGACTCATCACAGACAAGGAATTCCGGGTTTACGGCCAAGGCGCGGGCGATGCCGATGCGTTGACGCTGTCCGCCGGAGAACTGATGCGGGTAGCGGGTTTTGAAATCTGGATCTAAGCCGACGCGGAGAAGCATCTGGTCCACATAGTCGGAGAGCTCTGCCTTTGAGACAAGGCCATGGACACGCGGGGCTTCCCCGATGATCTCATTCACCCGTTTGCGTGGGTTGAGAGAGGACATGGGGTCCTGAAAGATCATCTGCACCTTCAGTTGGGCATTTTTGGCATCCGCACCGGAGAGCTGTTTGACGTTGTCTCCATGGAACTGAACGGTGCCGTTGCTGGCCTCATGGATGCCTGCCACGACGCGGCCCAGCGTGGATTTTCCGCAGCCGCTTTCGCCAACAAGACCAACCACTTCGCCCGGTGCAATGCTGAGCGAGACATCATCGACCGCGTGAACCACCTGCTCCTTAAGACTGGAACCGAAGAAACGAAGTGTTTTCTCAGCAAGGTCCAGCTTTTTGGTGAAGCGCTTGGAGACGCCTTGCAGCTCGATGACCGGAGTTTCCAGAAGCGTCATGCCATTTCCTCCTGCTTTACAGGATGGAAGCAACGGACTTGCCTTTCCTCTCCTAACTGCGTGATCTCTGGCGTGGCGACCAGACAATCACTCTGTTTTGCCGAGCAACGACTGGAAAAGGCGCAACCAGCGGGCAAGTTGAGCAAAGAGGGTGTCATGCCAGGGATCTGGTAGAGTTTGGCGCCGCGTTTGTTTCGGCTTGGGACAGATTCAATGAGGCCCTTGGTGTAGGGGTGCAGCGGTGCGTCCAGCACCTCATCAATGCTGCCCTGCTCTACAATCCGCCCAGCGTACATAACGGCAATCCTATCTGCCAAACCGCTGATGACGGCCAGATCATGCGTGACCCAGATGAGGGACATGCCGGTCTCGGAACACAACTTGCGGACCTCGTAGAGGATCTGTGCCTGAATGGTGACGTCCAGCGCCGTTGTTGGTTCATCGGCGATGATCAGATCTGGCTCGTGCAATAATGCGATGGCGATGGCCACACGCTGTCTCATGCCGCCTGAGAACTGGTGCGGGTAGGACGTGAGGCGTTCATCCGGTGAAGCGATGCCGACGCGGACGAACGCTTCACGGCAGCGTTCTCTGGCCGCTTGTTTGGATATGTCCTCGTGGGCCTGAATAGCCTCAATCATCTGCGTGTCGATGCGCAAGACGGGATTAAGGGTCATCATGGGGTCCTGAAAGATCATGGCGATCTTCTTGCCTCGCAGCTCGCGCCACTGTTTTTCGTCTTTTCTGGCCAGATCATCTCCATTGAGGAGGATCGAGCCACCAACCACCCTGCCCGGTTCGTCCACCAGACCGATCAGCGAGAAACCCGTCACGGTTTTGCCAGAGCCACTCTCACCAACGAGACCGAGGATTTCACCGGGTTTGACGGAGAAGCTGACATCATCAACGGCTTTGACAACACCTGCCTTGGTGAAGAAGTGGGTTTTGAGGTTTTTGACTGTGAGTGTGTTTGGCGTGTTCATTTTTGTCCTCACTTCCTCAGGCGCGGGTTGAGGACATCGCGCAACTGATCGCCCACCAGATTGATGGCAACCACGGTGACAAGCAGGGCTATGCCGGGGAAGATTGAAATCCAGTATTTGCCGCTAATCACGTACTCAAAGCCATTGGCAATGAGCAGGCCGAGAGATGGTTCTGTCTGTGGCAGACCAACACCGAGGAACGACAGGGTTGCTTCCAGCGCAATGGCGTGGGCGGTCTGAACCGTTCCAACCACAATGAGTGACGGCAGACAATTTGGCATGATGTGCAGGAAGAGCACGCGGGCATGACTAAGGCCAAGGCAAGTGACGGCTTCCACGTACTCCTTCCCACGTTCAACAAGGGCTGTTCCCCTCACCGTTCGGGCGTAGTAGGCCCATTGCGCGACAACGAGGGCGAGGATGATTTTGTCGACGCCTTTGCCCATCAATGCCAGCAACATCAAAGCAACCAGAGAGGCTGGGAAGGAAAGCTGCAGGTCTACGATACGCATGATGAAGGTTTCTGTACGGCCTCCAACATAAGCTGCGATCAGACCGACGGACATGCCGATGATGAGTGCGATGATGCCGCTGGTGACACCAACAGAGAGCGAAATGCGCAAGCCGTAGAGGATCGCAGAGAAGAGGTCACGCCCTGCCCCATCTGTGCCGAGCCAGAAGGTGTACCCGTCAAAGCTTTGCTCTCCTGGCTCCATGCGTGCATCCAGCACGCTGACTTGGGCTAGGTCATAAGGGTTTTGCGGGGTGATCCATGGGGCGAACAGTGCTGCCATAATGATCGTGAACAGTAGGAGCGCAGCGACGACGGCAACTTTGCTCTCAACAAACTCTGAGAGGAAGCGGCTCATGGGAGTATCGCCAGAGAAGAGCTGCTTTCGCGGTGGTTTGAGGCTTGTTTCTATGGTCATGAGATGCCCCTTAGTTCGCCGCATCCTGAAGCCGCACTCGCGGGTCCAAAATGGAGTAGAGGATGTCAACAATGAGGTTGATGACGACGAAGAGCACCACGATAATCATCAGATAGGCCACGATGATCGGGCGATCTAGCTGCTGAATGGCATCGATGAGCAGCTTACCCATGCCGGGCCATGCGAAGATGGTTTCTGTAACTACCGAAAAAGCAATGAGAGAGCCGAATTCCAAGCCAAGGACTGTAACCACGGGGATCATGATGTTCTTGAACAGGTGCACCATAACAATGCGGTTGGCAGAGAGACCTTTGGCGCGAGCGAATTTAATAAAATCCATATGCATCACTTCCCGCACCCCTGCCCGTGTCAAGCGGATCACCAGCGAGATTTTTAAGAGCGCGAGATTGAGTGCCGGTAGAACAATGTGAGACAAGCCATCTGCGGTGAGGAACGAGACCTGCATGCCGAGCACCGAGATGGTGTCTCCACGCCCTGTAGCGGGCACCCAGTCTAGCATCACGGCGAAGAGCATGATCATCATGATGCCAACCCAAAATGTGGGCAGTGAAAAGCCCAGAATTGAGCCGCTCATGATGAGGCGTGAGGAGATGGCGTTGGGGCGTAGACCCGCGTAAAGACCTAACGGAATGCCAATGACAACCGCCATGAGGAGCGCCATGAAGGCGAGTTCCAGCGTGGCAGGCATCCGCTCTACAATAAGCTTGAGCGCTGACTCACCAAAGATAAAGGAGGTGCCCAGATCTCCTTTGAAGGCGTTGCTGACGAAGACCGTATATTGCTGCCACACGGGCTTATCGAGGCCGAAGTCGCGGATGACGCGCTCAATCTCGGCCTGATCCGCATCCGGTGCGACCAGCATATCGATGGGGTCCCCCACCACATTCACGCCAAAGAACACAATGACGGACATAGCAATCATGACTATGCCACTTTGCATCAGGCGTCTGAGAACGAAGACAGACATGTCTTTAAATCTTTCGCAGGTAAAGCCAACCCATTGAAATAATTAAGGTGAGTGCTGGCCTTAGAAAAGAAAAAGACCGGCATAAGCGCTATGCCGGTCTTTTGTTTGCATGCGATTACTCAGCGGATACGCCCCAGGACAGGGTGTATTCATCCGTGCGAGGCAGGTACTCTAGGCCCTTGCGGGTCGCCCACGTATTCACCTGATAATGCAGCGGAATGATCGCCTGATCGTTGATGGCGATTTCAGTTGCTTTTGCGAGCAGATCCTGACGCTTTTCATCATCGACAGTTGCCAGAGCTTCTTCAATCATGGCGTCCACTTCAGCATTGGAGTAGCGGCCACGGTTGGAAGAGCCGAACCCCTGGCTCTTATCGTAGGTATGGATGAGAGAGCGGAGTGGTGAGGATGCTTCGCCAGAACCAGCGCCCCACCCCACGAGAACCATTGAGAACTCGGGCGTGTTGTTTGGACCACCACGAGATGCGCGCTTGAAGTAGACAGACCGCGGCATGGTCTCCACATCGGTTTTGATGCCAACGCGGTTAAGCATCTGTGCGATAGCTTCCACGATCTTGGCATCGTTGATGTAACGGTCATTCGGGCCGTGGATGCGCAGTTCGAAGCCATCACCAACACCGGCAGCTGCAAGCAATTCTTTCGCACCCTTTGCATCATACTCAACCGGCTTCAGGTTTTCGCTGACACCAAAGAAGCCATCTGGCAGAAGCTGACCTGCTTTGACGGCTACGCCTTCCATCACGCGTTCAACGATCAGATCACGACTGATGGCCTTGGAGATCGCCTCACGAACACGCTGGTCTTTCAGCGGGTTTTTGATCGCGCCGCCGCCCATGGCTTTCACGAATGGACTGTCGTCGCGGTCATGGTCCAGATGCAGATAGATGACGCGGTTGGATGGCCCCTGCCACAAGGAGACTTTGTCGTTGCTGCTTAGCACTTCAATGTCTGTTGTTGGGACGCCGTTGATCAGATCAACATCACCTGCCAACAAAGCAGCCACACGAGACGGGCCGGATTTGATTGGCTTGAAGGTTACCTTGTCCCATTTTGGCTTTGCACCCCAGTAATCAGGGTTTGCCTCCAAAACAATGCGATCACCCGGCACGTACTCAGCATATTTGTATGGGCCGGAGCCAACGGTTGCCTTGCCGGAGTTGTACATCTCGGTTGTCGCGTCCGTTCCGGCTTCTACAGAGATGATACTGACGGTTGAAATGTCATTAGGAACAAGCGGATAAGGCTTTTCAGTCACGATATGGACTGTGTAGTCATCAATCTTTTTGACCGTTTTGCCTTTGGTGTATGTGGCAAAGCTGGATGGTGAGTTTGGCACATTTGGTGCGCGCTCAAATGAGAACACCACGTCATCCGCATTAAACGGATTGCCATCATGGAACACGACGCCTTCACGCAGTTTCAGTTCCCATGTGGTGGCGTTAATTGGCTTCCAGCTGGTTGCGAGGCCAGGCTGTAGCTGCTGTTTTTCGTTTTGGTGAATAAGCCGGTCAAACATATGATAGGCAATCATATTGTTCGGACCCAGATTATGGTAGTGCGGGTCAATCGCGCTCGGCTCTGAAGACAAGCCGATTGTCAGGTCTTCAGCAGACGCTATTCCACCCATAAGCAACATGGCACTTGCTGTTCCAGCAAGCCATTTGTGCAGCTTAATCATTGCTGCTCCCCCCTCAAAATTTTCGTTCCCTCTGGCGATTAAAATTCATTCGCCCAGTAACAATGCCGCTGCTTCTTTATATGAGTGTGCTTCTGCCAAAACGGGCAAATCACCGGTAGAGCTTCGCGGTTGACTTAAACCGTAGTATGTGTTTTCAACATTGTCATTCAAAATTTTATAATCAAAACGCATAGAACTATGTCAGATACCCCTACACGCCCCCGTCTCAGCCTGCGAGAGTTTGAAGTTTTACGCGCTGTTATCAGCGTTCGCAAAACAACTGCCGCTGCTGCTCGCCTCGGTATTTCGCAGCCAGCAGTGAGCCGCGCGATCAAGCATCTGGAGGAACGTCTCGGTAAAACACTGTTTAATCGGGAGAGCGGTCGGCTTGTGCCAACCTCTGATGCTTTGGCGCTGAATGAGAAGCTTGAGGCTGTTTTTGAGATGTTGGCGGGGATTGAGAACGAGACCTTCGTTTCTCAGCACAGCAGCAAGCCGCTGCGCCTTGCTGCGCCGCCAACAATCTCACACCGCTTTTTGCTGGGCGTGATGGCTGCTTTCATCAAGGCTTATCCGGGGCAGAAGGTTGAGTTGGAGATTGGTACATCCTCGGATGTTCGCAATCATGTGGCTGAAGGGCATGCCGATTTGGGGATTACCGACGGGTTATCCAAACACGCTGGATTAACCCTGGAACCGCTGCGCTCTGCCATTGCACATGCGGTTTTGCATCGGGATCATCCCCTTGCCAGCAAAGCATTTATTGAGCCTGAGGACTTCGATGGGCAAGATTTTGTCGCCCTCACACGAAGGTTTCCTGTGCGAGCGATTTTGGAGCGCATGTTTGCGGAACGGGGAATTCGGCCTAATATTGTTGCCGAATCTTCTACCGCCGTCTCCGTGAGTGAGCTGGTGCATGCAGGTGTTGGTGTCAGCGTCCTCAACCCGTTTCCTGTGGCGCGAAACCATCCAGAAACGCTGGTTTTTCTGCCGTTTAAGCCGCGCATCTCCTACCTCAACGCCTTTATACTGCCCGCAACGACACCAAGCACGCCAATCGCCAGAAAATTCATTGAGTTCACGCGCGCCTTTGAGATTGAGGACCCATATTCAACACCAGCCTAGATATGGTTGTTTGGCTGGTGTGACCTATACTTTTCAAGGACCATTGCCATGATTATTGAAAGTACAGCTTACCCTATCGAAATCGATTTCCCTGATATCCTGCCCTACAAAGTCGGCAATACCGGAGTGGACTGGATCACCACATTTGATTCCGGCACTGCTGGCCCGCATGTGATGATTTCTGCGCTGGTGCATGGCAATGAGCCGTGTGGCGCTGTTGCTTTGGACTGGCTGTTTAAGCAGGAAGTTCGCCCTGTCCACGGCAAGCTGAGCTTCGCTTTTATGAATGTGGCGGCTTACAACTCGTTTGACCGGAATGACCCAACTGCTTCGCGTTATCTGGATCAGGATTTCAACCGCGTTTGGCAAAATTGCTCGCTGAATGGCCCAGAAGTGACGCGCGAGCTGGAACGAGCACGCGAAGTGCGTCCTGTTGTCGATACCGTAGATTACCTGCTGGACTTGCATAGCATGCAGCACAAGAATCCGCCGCTTATGCTTGCTGGCGATCAGGAGAAAGGCCGTGCGTTAGCCAAGCAAGTGGCTGATCCTGAGTGGATTATCTGCGATTCCGGCCATGAGGAAGGCAAGCGGCTGCGTGATTATGATGGGTTTGGCGAGCCGGCCAGTCCAAAGGCCGCTCTTTTGCTGGAAGCCGGGCAACATTGGGAAGCTGCGGCTGGGCCGCGGGCGATTGCAGCGTCTATCCGGTTCCTGCGCGCAACAGAATGTGTGCCTGCTGATTTTGGTGAGGCGTTTCTTGCAGAACAGCCGCCACTGGTTCCGCAAAAGACGATAGAAATCGTGGTACCTGTTACGGTTCAGCATGAAAATTTCCGTTTCAGCGATGATTACCTTGGGATGGAGGTCATTGCCGAGAAAGGAACTGTGATTGCGATGGATGGAGGCGCGCCTGTCACAACACCGCATGACAACTGCGTGCTGATTATGCCAAGTCGCCGGTTACTGGTTGGGAAGACTGCCGTGCGCCTTGGGAAGCTGTTGAATTAAGAGTGCTTTGGGGCTGGGAATCTGGTTCCCAGCCACGCAATTTAAGCGCTTAACTCTGCGGTTTCAGAGCAGATATTCTTCAAGCTTTCCCATTGCCATTCACTGAGAACGGGCGTTTTCTTTGCCTCTGGGTCGGCAAGCTCATTCAGCGTATCCACGCGCTCTTGTGTTGGCGGATGGCTGGAGAGGAAGCCCAGAGCCTGTGTGAGAGCATTGGCTTCACTGTGCTCTGCTGCGATCTTTTCAAGGAAGCTCGCGAGCCCGGTGGAATCTACGCCTGCATTTTCCAGCATCTGAACAGCGAAAAGGTCGGCTTCACGCTCCATGTCTCTGGAGTAAGAGCTGTCGAGCATAGACTCCCCAACACTGGCGACGATGCTGCCGCCGGTGAAGTCTCCGATGAACATGGAAAAGACAATACCCGTGCCCGCCACGTTGATGAGCTGCTGCATGGAGTGACGGTGTTTGACATGGCCAAGCTCATGCGCCAGCACGGCGGCCAGTTCGTCAGGACTGTCAACCACTTCCAACGTTTTGGAGAGAATGGTGATCCTGCCGCCGGGAAGGGCGAAAGCGTTGGGTATTTTACTTTCAACCACTGTCATCACCGGGTCAAACGGCAAGTCCATGCCCTTTGTGAGGCGCTTTGCCATCTGCTCCAAGGCAGCCTGACCCGTTGAGGCCTTACAGATTTTCTCTTCACTCAAAGCCGGGATCAGTGTTTCTTCAAGGCTCTTGCCAAGTTCCGCTTCCCAGGACTTCGGCACGTTGTGAACCGCGTATTTGGAGAACGCAGGTAAAAAGTAAATCAGCGCAAGTGCAATCAGGGCAATGGATGCCAAGCTGCCAAACACGATTTTTTTTGTGTTTTCGCGCTTTGGAAGGCCCGCTACCAAACGAATTTTGCGCTCAACGGATTGCGCGGTCTCTGTATTCGTAATTTTGACGTAAGCAGTGCTTGTCGGCTTGTTCAGCTCTACCACCATGGCGGTTTGAGATGTCCAATCACAGAGCAGCTTTGCCGCGGACCAGCGCGCATATTCCTGATTGCCTGCCAGATCTGTCAGGACCATCTCATCATAGTCAAACCAGATCTGACAGTTGCGTACAGCTGCAGACGTGCCATCAAAGAACTCAGCGTTTCCAAGCAGTAACTTCATGGTCAGATAACTTCAAACCCTGCATCAAGCGTATCAGCAAGCCCCATGCCAACTGCATTTTCCAGATCGCCCCCCGCAATTGCATCTTGTACGCTGTGTGCATTGATCACCACAGTACTGCTCATTTTCCACTCAAACATCATGACTTGCAAAACCATCATGTTAGCAAACAGCAGAACGCCATAATAAAGGGCAAAAACTGGCAGGGCAGCAAGACTGAACAAGCCGCTCTCCGGCTCTATTTGGACCCCAATAGTTAAGGCTAGCAAGGTGCCGATTGCTCCAACAATAGCAACACCAACCCCAACAATCACAGCATGAATGATGTAGGCGCCATAGAACTTGGAGGCCCCGATATGGCTCTCAAAGCTAGCATCGCCAATCTTTGTGGAGTTGACTTGCAGACGGAAGATATCAGCCGCGATGTAAGGCCACGTGAAAAATGTGAGCATAGGAGCAATTATTGCAGCCGCAAATACAGATGGGCCAATCAGCGCAATTGGAATGAACAAGACAACAGCCAGCGCATAAGCTGGCAACAACGCATCAAAGTAATTTTTTGGAGTTGCAGAATAGCTAAACTGCTGATTTCCAAAATAACTGGCTTCTGCCAGCATTCTGTCCAGCTTTGCCATACGCCATGGTAGAGCAATGCCCAGAGTAATGACTGACAGGATAGTCCAGAAAAGCCAAACGCCCACATAACGCCAAGCAGAGCCTTGCATGTGGAAGCGAATGCCGCGCCAGCTTGTGCGAGTCAGCAGGTATCTGCGGCGGCGGAACAAGGCGTAGGGTGTGAGCAGAAAACCGACTACAAACATAATGGCAAAGCCAATGATTGTTGCAATCAGGCCCATAAACTGAAGGCCGAAACCAAGCGCATAGAATGGTATTAGGATCGCCAGAGCAATCAGAAAACCAATAAAGAGTTCTTTACCCGTGCCATGGTAGCGAAGATGATCGCCTTCCAAATGGGTCGCAGACCAGAGAGATCTGCGCAGGCCTGTCATTGCCCAGAAACGGTAGATACCCAGCGTGATAACCGTCAGGGTGACCCACTTCATAACCCGCGCGAAGAACGAACCACCAGAAAAGAGAATATAACTCCGCTTTGGTGAGCCCGGATTTTCCTGAGCAACTTCAATAGTCATGGCACGATCCAAATTTTTTAAATAAAAACGTCTTTCTCTGTAATTCCACTCGTCAAATTATGCAAACATCCGAGGGTTGAGTGAGCACTATTCTTCTAAAGCAACTCTTAGGTCGTGAATGCCTGAGGATTTCTTAGGTTAACGAAAACAGGCGCACCTTTGCAGATGCGCCTGTGTAGAATCGATGAATGTTCTGCGTCCTAAACGAAGCAGTCCATGATTTCCTGTTCGCGAATGATACCGACCGGGCGGTCTCCGCGATAAACTGCGATTGGACCAGCGCTGTGGCGTTTCATCTCAATCACTTCGCGGATCATCTGCTTTGCTGTGCACTTTGGCATCTCTTCAACGCTCACGATCACATCAGCACTCATCTGCGAGAGATCAGTCATGATGTCTTCAGCGTGCAGAACGTTGAGTGGGTTCATGTGCGCGACAAAGGACTCAACGTACTCATCCGCTGGTTTCTTCACGATTTCCTGCGGAGTGCCGATCTGCACCACATGACCACCTTCCATGATGGCGATGCGGTTGCCGATTTTGGCGGCCTCATCAAGATCATGGCTCACGAACACGATGGTTCTGTGTAGTCTTTCCTGCAGCTCCAGCAACTCATCCTGCAAACGGCTGCGAATGAGAGGATCGAGCGCAGAGAACGGCTCATCCATCAGCAAGATTGGAGCATCTGTTGCAAAGGCGCGCGCCAGACCAACACGCTGCTGCATGCCGCCGGAAAGCTCATGCACGTATTTGTCGCCCCAGCCGCCAAGACCAACAAGTTCCAACTGTTCTTCGACACGTTCCAGACGCTGGGTCTTAGGAATGCCAGATAGTTCCAGACCGAAGCCAACATTGTCTCGCACGGTGCGCCAAGGCAGCAGGCCGAACTGCTGGAATACCATGGCAACACGTTCGCGGCGCAGTTTGCGCAGGCGCGAGGTAGAGCAGGTGGTTGGGTTGACCTGCTCGCCATCGTCAGCAACGAGCACTTCGCCGCGGCAAACCTTGTTCAGGCCGTTGATGGCGCGGAGCAGGGTGGACTTACCAGAACCGGACAGGCCCATGAGAACGAGAAGTTCGCCCTGCTGGATGTCGAAGGTCGCGTTGGCAACCCCAACCAGCTGGCCGGTTTGATCCTGAATTTCAGCGCGGCTTTTGCCGGCATCAATTAAGGGCAGGGCAGCGTCGGGCTGATCGCCGAAAACAATGGAAAGGTTTTTGAAGGAAACAACAGGATTGGTCATTTTTTGCTGCCCTTTTCTTCTGAGCTTTTGAAGAAACGGTCAAGCACAATAGCAATCAGCACGATTGCAATACCAACCTCAAATCCTTTAGCGATGTTCACTGTGTTCAACGCACGAAGTGTTGGAACACCAAGGCCATCCGCACCAACAAGGGCGGCGATCACAACCATGGACAGTGACAACATGATGGTTTGCGTCAGGCCAGCCATGATGTTTGGCAGCGCATATGGCAGCTCAATCTTAAAGAGCTTCTGCCAATAGGTCGCGCCAAAAGCTTCACCAGCTTCCAGCAGATGTTGCGGCGTGGAGGCAACACCAATCTGGGTTAGGCGAATGGATGCGGGCAGGGCGAAGACGACAGTTGAAATCAGACCTGGAACGACACCCAGTCCGAACAGGATCAGGGCGGGGATCAGGTAGACAAACGTTGGAATTGTCTGCATCAAATCCAGCACAGGCCGTACCCATGAGAAGAACTTAGGGTGATGCGCGGAGTAAACGCCGACAGGAATACCAATCAACATACAGATAAAGGTGGAGCTGAGGATCAGCGCCAGCGTTTCTGTGGTTTCATCCCAATAGCCCTGATTGATGATGAGCAGCAGGCTCACCGCAACAAACGCTGAAAAGACGAAGGATCTTCTGACCACAAAGGCCAAAGCTGTGGCAATGACCACAATGCCGAGCGGGTGAGGGGCTTGTAGAACCCATAGTACACTGTCGATGAGCCATTCGATTGCAACGGAAATCGCATCGAAAAAGCCACTTGCATTGTCGGTGAGCCAGTCAACTCCCCACTTGGCCCATTTGCCGATGGGTAGTTTGTGCTCTGTTAGCCACTCCACGGGAAACCTCAGATTTTGTTATTGTGTGTCAACGCGTTAACGTCATTTCATTTGTAGGGCAGGATACAAAATTATTGGTACCGACAAGCAGCTTGCCCCAGTGCGCAATGGTTATTCCAGGTGCCGGAGTGTTCTGGAATAATGCGCTAAGAGGCGGACTGCGAGTGTATCGCATCCGCCTCTCAATTCATGCTCGGTAATGACCCTTAGAGGCCGAATGCAGTCTTTGCAGCAGCAAGACCGTCTTTACCGTCAAAAGTAGTTACGCCAGCAAGCCATTTATCAAGAGCCTCAGGGTTCTTCTTGATCCATGCTTTTGCTGCGTCTGTTGGCTCTTCACCGTCGTTCAGAATACCGTTCATGATCTCGTTCTCCATCTGCAGGGAGAAGGTGAGGTTCTGAAGGAATTTGCCCATGTTCGCACACTCAGCAGAGTAACCTGCGCGGGTGTTGGTCAGAACGTCAGCGCCACCGAAGTTTGGACCGAAGAACTCGTCACCACCGGTGAGGTACTCCAGCTCAAAATTGGAGTTCATTGGGTGCGGAGCCCAACCGAGGAAGACGATGTCCTGGTTCTTGCGAGTTTTACGCGCGACCTGGGACAGCATGCCAGCTTCAGATGATTCGACGAGGTCGATTTTGTTGAGGCCGAACGCGTTTTTCTCGATCATATCGAGGATCAGACGGTTACCATCGTTGCCTGCTTCAATGCCGTAGATCTCGCCATCAAGGTCTCCAGAGAATTTTGCGATGTCCGCAAAGTCCTTCAAACCCTTGTCATAGGTATACTTAGGAACAGCCAAAGTATACTTGGCGCCAGTCAGGTTGGTTTGAACAGTATCAACGGTGCCAGCTTCGCGATATTTCGCAATATCAGCTTCCATTGTCGGCATCCAGTTGCCAAGGAATACATCAATATCGTTGTTTGCGAGAGACGCATAAGTGACTGGAACGGAAAGTACTTTTACGTCTGTTTCGTAACCGAGCGCGTCCAGCACAGACGTTGCTGTGGCGGTGGTTGCGGTGATGTCTGTCCAGCCCACGTCAGAGAAGCGTACGGTTTTACAGGCTTCCGCTTCTGCGGCGAGAGCTGACCCAGTGATTAGTAATAGTACTGAAGCAGAAGTAGAAAGTTTCTTTATCAGGCCACTAGCAACACTCATGTAAATCTCCCCAATTTCGATATTTATTTAATAGAGCCGTAGAATTGTGCAGAAAACATGTCCTAAACACTACCTAGACGACAATTAAATTTTCAAATTCCTTCGTTCACTAAAGCTAATAAACACCCGATGGACTAAAGGCAACCTCTCCGTCAGATATTAATTACGATAAATCTGAGTGCAATACTTTTCAAAAGCTCCGAAATGTTCTAAGAACTATTTTTATTGATTGAACGTTCAATAAAAATAATCTTGGAGTGAGTTCGGCACAAATGCCTAAGGTCGGAATGGAAGAGGAACGCAAAACCTCGATAATTATGGCAACGATCAAAGCGATCCATGAAAAGGGGTACGCAGCGACAACAATGGCAGATATTGCCAAGAATGCCGGCGTTTCGACGGGCCTGCCACATCACTACTTTGGCTCGAAGGCAGCTGTCTTCAACGCGACCATAAGCTTTTTGCTGACGGACTTGAGCAAGCAATCCCGCAAGCGCTTGCTGAAGACGAAAACCCCTATGGAGCGGATCGATGCGATCATCCATACCAACTTCAGCGATGAGCAGTTTCAGCCCTCCGTTATCTCGGCGTGGTTTGCGTTTTATGTGGTGGCACGAACGGAACCGGGAACACGCCGGTTGCTTCAGATCTACCACCGACGGCTGATCTCGAACCTCACTGCGGAATACCACCGCGTCACAGATCGAGAGACGGCGATTACAGCGGCAGAAGGTACAGCTGCGATGATTGACGGGCTCTGGCTGCAATGCGTGCTAACGACAAACCGACCTGACGGGTCACCGGCAACAATGCTGGTTCAGGACTACGTGAAGAAATGTTTCGACAGCTTTGAAACGACAGAAACTACACAATAATAACTGGAATACGGCTTCAAGCCCAAGAGAATACAATGACTGCAGATTTCATTATTGTAGGCGCCGGCTCTGCTGGATGCGCCCTGGCAAACCGTCTTTCGGAAGATCCCCAAAACAAGGTGGTTTTGCTGGAGTTTGGTGGTACGGATATCGGTCCGTTTATCCAGATGCCCGCTGCCTTGTCCTATCCCATGAACATGTCCCGCTACGATTGGGGCTATGAGAGTGCGCCTGAGCCGCATCTGGATGGGCGTAAGCTTGCTTTGCCACGTGGTAAGGTGATTGGCGGCTCTTCCTCCATCAACGGTATGGTCTATGTGCGCGGCAATGCCTGCGACTTTGACAGCTGGGAGGAAATGGGGGCGAAAGGCTGGGGTTACCAGAACGTTTTGCCTTACTTCCAGCGCCTTGAGAATACCGAGATCGACGGAGACTGGCGCGGAAAGTCCGGCCCGCTCTACGTCTCTCGCGGTACACGCTGGAGCCCGCTTTACGATGCCTTTGTGCAGGCTGGTGAAGAGGCTGGTTACGCCAAAACTGACGACTACAACGGTTATCGTCAGGAAGGCTTTGGCGATATGGAGATGACGGTGCACAATGGCCGTCGCTGGTCCGCCTCCAATGCCTACCTCTGGCCCATCAAAGGCCGCGAAAATCTGGAGATTATCTCTGGTGCGCACGTTAATCGTATTCTCATGGAAGGCAAACGTGCTGTTGGCGTTGAGTATGTACGTGGCGGGCAAGTACATCAGGTCAAATGCTCCCGCGAAGTTGTCGTTTCTGCGTCTTCCATCAACTCTCCAAAGCTTCTGATGCATTCCGGCATTGGTGATGCAGCTGCTCTGTCAGCTCTGGGCATTGATGTGATTGCAGATCGCAAGGGTGTTGGTGCGAACCTTCAGGATCATCTGGAACTCTATATTCAGCAGGCGTGTACTCAGCCGATTACGCTCTACAAGCACTGGAATCTGCTCTCTAAAGGCGTGATCGGAGCTCAGTGGCAGCTGGCAAAATCTGGCCTGGGCACCACCAACCACTTTGAGACCTGCGGTTTTATTCGCTCCAAAGCGGGCGTGATGTACCCTGACATTCAGTTCCACTTCTTGCCGTTTGCGGTTCGTTATGACGGGCAGGCGGCTGCTGAAGGCCATGGCTATCAGGTTCATGTTGGCCCGATGCGCTCCAAGTCTCGCGGTGCGGTGACGCTGCAATCTGCGGACCCAATGGACAAGCCGAACGTGCTGTTCAACTACATGAGCCACGAAGACGATTGGGAAGATTTCCGCCAGTGCATTCGCCTGACACGTGAGCTTTTTGCTCAGCAGGCGTTTGATCCGTTCCGCGGCAAGGAAATTCAACCAGGCAAAGACGTTGAAAGCGACGATCAACTGAATGCTTTCATCAAAGAACATGTCGAGAGCGCGTTCCATCCGTGTGGCACCTGTAAGATGGGTGACGCGAATGACGAAAGTGCTGTGGTTAACAACGAATGTCGTGTGATTGGTGTTGACGGTTTGCGCGTTGCGGATAGCTCCATCTTCCCGCAGATTACGAACGGAAACCTCAATGCACCTTCCATCATGGTTGGTGAGAAGGCTGCAGACCATATTCTCGGAAAAGGTATGCTTCCTGCCAGTGATAAGCAGGCGTGGGTACACCCGAACTGGCAGAACGAACAACGGTAAGTGTTGGATTAAGAAATGACGAAAACAGATAACCTGACAAATGCATCCCTGCGTGCGCAGCCTGGTGGCTCTCACTTTATTGGCGGCACTTACGTTGAAGATACGATGGGTGAGGAGATCCTCAGCCTTTATCCAGCAACACAGGAAGTGATTGCGCGGGTTCACTCCGCAACGCCGGCAATCATCACCAAAGCTGTTGCATCCGCACGGACTGGCTTTGCGATCTGGCGTTCCATGGCACCTGCTGAGCGCTCACGCGTTCTGCGTAAGGCTGCTGACCTGATGCGCGAGCGCAACCGTGAACTTTCCGAGCTGGAAACGCTTGATACGGGTAAGCCGCTGCAGGAAACTCTGGTGGCTGATGCTGCTTCTGGTGCTGAAGCACTGGAATATTTTGCAAGCGTTGCGGCTACCTCTAACGGCGAACACATCGATCTGGGTGGCTCTTATGCCTTGACCAAGCGCGAGCCACTGGGCATTTGCCTTGGCATTGGCGCCTGGAACTACCCAATCCAGATTGCTGCATGGAAAGCTGCTCCGGCGCTGGCTGCTGGTAATGCGATGATCTTCAAACCATCTGAAGTGACTTGCCTGTCTGCGCTGAAGCTTGCAGAGATCTTCCGTGAAGCTGGCTTGCCGGATGGTGTATTCAACGTGGTGCAGGCAAACCGTGACGCGGCAGCTTCTCTGGTATCCCATCCTGAAATTGCCAAGGTTTCCCTGACGGGTTCCGTGCCAACCGGTATGAAGGTTGCTGAAAAGGCAGCTTCTCAGCTGAAGCACATGAGCCTTGAGCTAGGTGGCAAATCTCCGGTGGTGGTATTTGAAGACAGTGACATCGACAATGCCGTTGCTGCAGCGATGAACGCTAACTTCTATTCCACCGGTCAGATCTGCTCCAACGGCACACGCGTGTTCGTGCACTCTTCCATCAAGGATGAGTTCCTGAAGCGTCTGAAAGAGCGGACCGAGAAGATCCTTATTGGTGATCCGCTGAATGAAGACACACAGCTTGGCCCGCTCGTCTCCAAAGCTCAGCTTGAGAAAGTGATGGACTACATCGCGATTGGTCAGAGCGAAGGTGCGGTTCTCTATGCTGGTGGTGGACGTCCGCAGGTGGCTGGCCTTGGTCGTGGACTGTTTGTTGAGCCAACCATCTTCACTGAGGTCAAAGACGACATGCGCATTGCTTGCGAAGAGATCTTTGGTCCTGTGATGTGTGTGCTGGACTTTGATGATGAAGCTGATGTGATCCGCCGCGCCAACAACACCGAGTTTGGTTTGGCTGCTGCTGTGTTCACCAAAGACATTCAGCGTGCTTACCGTGTGATTGATCAGTTGGAAGCTGGCACTTGCTGGATCAACAACTACAACCTGACCCCGGTCGAGATGCCATTTGGTGGCTTCAAGAACTCCGGTATTGGACGTGAGAATGGTCAGTGGGCGCTGGATCAGTACTCTCAGGTCAAGAGCATCTATGTAGAGATGGGTGATGTTGA
Source organism: Pseudovibrio sp. Ad5 (assembly GCF_001623095.1). Lineage (NCBI taxonomy): Bacteria > Pseudomonadati > Pseudomonadota > Alphaproteobacteria > Hyphomicrobiales > Stappiaceae > Pseudovibrio > Pseudovibrio sp. Ad5. Next base: position 443,013 of record NZ_LMCH01000066.1, read on the forward strand.
GGCTGGCTGGTAAGCAGCCTCAACCATCATTTTGAATGAGCAGAGTAGGGGCTTTTGTTCGCGTATCTTTATCCGAAAACCGGTTTCCACTTTTCGGCGATACACGGCGTCCCTACTCACGCATTGCGTGGGCGATCTGATCAACCATTGGCTTCATGATGTATGAGATCACCGTGCGGTTTTCTGTTTGAATGAACGCCTCGACCGGCATACCCGGCACCAGATTTTTACCACCCAGCTTGTCCAGCTGATCTTCTGAGATTGTCAGCTCAGCCATATAGAAGCTGAGACCGGTTTTGGGGTCTTCCAAAAGATCAGGTGAGATCGTCTTCACCTGAGCTGTCAGCTCGGGTGTTGTGCGTTGATCAAAGCTTGGCAGGCGGATCGTTGCTTCCTGATTGGGCGTCAACTGATCCACATCGATTGGCTGCACCTGCGCTTCAATCACCAGAACGTCTTCACGTGGCACAACTTGCATCAACACCTCACCGGGAGCGATAACACCGCCGATGGTGTGAATGGTCAGGTCGTGCACTGTGCCAGACTGAGGTGATTTGATTTCCATGCGCATCAGCTGGTCCTGTGCAGCGATCTTCTTTTCTTCAAGCTGGGCAACCTCTGCGCGGACTTGCTGAAGCTGTTCCAGTGTCTTTGTCAGCACATCTTCTTCGATCTGCATGATCTGAATATTGCGTTCCGCGATGGCTTCTTCTGTCTTAGCGACCTGAGCTATGAAGTCCCCATATTCACCCTGAAGCTTGGTTTTTTCGCGCTTGAGGGCTGTGACACGGGACTCTGTGACCAGTCTTTTGGCCAGCAACTTGTTGAGGTCTTCCAACTCGCCATCGATCAGGCTGATCTCGATTTCTTTGGCATCTCTTTGTTGAGACAGTCCATCAATTTGCTTTCTATACTGCTGAATCTGAGCACGCATCTGGTCCTGTCGGCCACGCAGGTTTTTGGTCTTCGCGACCATCATCCGGCGTTGCCCTTCCTGAATGGTGTTCAGGACCTGTGAATGTGCATCATCTGTGGCTCGTGTTGAGAAGAGTATTTCTTCTTCTCCATCACGTTCTGCGATCAAACGGGCTTCCTGCGAGTAAAGATTGTCGAGCTGTTTGGTCACGACAGCAAGGTTGGCGCGGGTCACCGTGTCATCAAGGCGGAGCAGGGTGTCTCCCGCATCAACGGTATCCCCATCAGTCACCATGATGGAGCGGACAATGCCGCCTTCCATGTGCTGCACATTCTTGGTGTTGGTTTCAACGACGATGGTACCGGGCGCGATGATCGCGCCGCGGATTTCCATCAGGCCGCCCCAGAGACCTACGCCTCCAACAAGGATAACCACCAGAAGGCCAGCGCAGATCAGATGGAATCTAATGCTACCCTTGATCTGCTTGTCACTTTCAGAATGATTATACATTATGCTGCTCCTCGTTTGGCAGGAGCTTTAATTGCTGCTTTTTGCGGGACTTGCTGAGTTTGAACCGGGGTTACAAGTTGCTTCATAACCTCATCTCGCGGACCAAAGGCAGCTTGTCGGCCATCATTGAGCACAAGCACCTTATTAACCGCCGCAATCGCACTTGGGCGGTGGGCAATGACAATGACGATCTTACCTCGGCCCCGCATCAGTTTGATCGCATGGGTCAGACAGGCTTCACCTTCAGAATCCAGGTTGGAGTTAGGCTCATCCAGAACGATGAGGAAAGGCTCACCATACATGGCACGGGCGAGGGCGATGCGCTGACGTTGGCCGCCAGATAAGGCATAACCACCACTACCGATAATCGTGTTGTAACCATCCGGCAGGCCCGTGATGAACTCATGGATACTGGCAATTTTCGCAGCTTCGATGACATCATCAGGGTTTACGTCTTCCTTGAACCGGGAAATATTCTCCGCAACCGTGCCATCAAACAATTGAATGTCCTGCGGCAAGAAGCCCACAAATTCACCGATACGCTCCGACGTCCATTGATCCAGCTCTGAGCCATCAAACCGGATTGACCCTGTCAGCGCATTGGTGATGCCGACAATCGAGCGAGACAAGGTTGATTTGCCAGAACCGGACTTGCCAATAACGCCAAGACCTTCGCCAGCCGCAAGACTAAACGAGATGCCTTGCACGATTGGTTGACGGATACCAACCGGACCGCATGCCACACTGTCCAGATCAACTTTCTGATGCGGAAGGGGCAACTCCATCACGTTGTTGGTGTCATCTTTATTTTCGACGACCTTGCGCAAACGGGCGAGGCCTTGTCGTGCAGCCAGAAAGCCTTTCCATTGGGAAACGGCTTGCTCAACAGGAGCCAAGGCACGGGAAGACATGATTGAAGAGGCGATCATGACACCAGAGGTGACCTCCTGCTGAATAACCAGCCATGCGCCCATGCCAAGCATGGCGGACTGCAAGATGAAGCGGAAGGTTTTGACGGCTGTTGAGAAAAAGGCAGCTCGGTCACCCGCTTTTCGCTGCTTGACCAAGTAGGCATCATTGCCCTTGTGCCATCTGTTCTTCATCGTTTCCATCATGCCCATTGCCTGAATGACTTCAGCATTGGAACGACTGGCTTCAACGATAGCAGAGCGGCGGTTTGTTTCGGCAGCAGCCTCGCTTGAAGGTCTGCGGGAGGTTAGTTCATTCACTCCAACGAGCGCACAGATGATCAAAGCGCCACCGATTGCCATCATGCCAAGATAGGGATGGAAGAGGTACACGATACCGAAATAAAGTGGCATCCACGGCAAGTCGAAGATGGCAGCAGGGCCTGGGCCTGAAAGGAAACTGCGCACCTGATCCAAATCCTGAACCGGGCGCATCTTTGCGCCTTTGGGGCCGAGAATAAGCGGTAGGCTCGTTGAGATTTCGTAGGAAACACCAGAGAGCTGGGCATCTACACGTTGCCCAAGACGGGACAAAACACGACTGCGAAGTGTTTCCAGAATTCCATAGAAAAGGAAAAGGACGCCAACAAGGGTTGCTAAAACGACAAGCGTTGGGACCGACCCACTCGCCAGCACGCGGTCATAGACCTGCAGCATAAAGAGTGGTCCTGTCAGCATCAAAATATTCAACAGCATGCTGACGCCACCAATTCCAACCAGTGCGGACCTTAGAGATCTGAATGCACTGGTGATTACAGATTCTTTCTGTCGTTGGCTGCCGGGCATAAGCTTTTCTCTCAATTGCTTCGGGAATTAAAGCAAGAAACCCCCTCCCGGTATTGACCGGGAGGGAGCAGTTCTTTTCGTTAGCTCATCGATCAGATCAAGTTATCGTCCTGATTGACCGAATGCATCTGATCTACAACACCGCCTTCTTCAGTTACGATGGTGTTGAAGTCGTCAGCTTCGAAGTTCTCCGCAGAGAGGTCTTCTACGCTGATGCCGTTCAAGGTGTAGGTGTGACCACCGTTATCCAGAACCTCGATCACAACACTGTTGTTCTCTTCCGTGATCTGAACCTGTGATGCATTCAGATTACCGAAATCAATGGTGTCGGTAGCAGGGTCGAAGTTTGTGATGACTTCTTCTGATGCCCAATCCCAATTGATCTGAACGGTATCGCCTCCGATTGCTCCGTTGCCATTGGCCGCAGCTGCAAGAGCTGGTTCAGGAGCATTCTGAGCTTCACGAGGTCCAGTTTCCTGTTCAGCTTCCTGAGCAGAAGCGGCAACCGCATCATCATCTCTGTCATTGGAAGCAGCTGCTTCCTGTGCAGTGGTTGATGCTTCAGGAGCCTCTGGAATGTAGGTAGAGTCTACACTTTCAGCTTCGGACTGAGTTCCCACATCTGCCAGATTTTCAGCATTTGACAGGAAGTCATCAATCTTAGCCTGAGCAGCTGCATCATTTGCGATGATGCTGTTTGCTGTCAGATCAGCTACGACAATGCCAACCAGCAGAAGTGACCGACCACCGTTACCCGGCAGAGTGAACAACACACCATTGTCGGTCTGTTCCACTTCGAACTGGCCGCCGCCAATCCAACCGATGTTCACGGTATCCTGTTCCGGATTGAAGTTTGCGACTTCTTCCTGCTTGCCCCACTGCCAATCCAGTGTGAACTCACGAGGTGAACCATCGCCCGGATCAACTGGGTCAACCGGATCCACTGGATCTACAGGATCGACCGGGTCAGGATCTGGGGTTGGGTCTGGGTCCGGAGTTGGATCTGGATCCGGAGTTGGGTCGACAGGTGGCTGTGAACCTTCACCGCTGAGCAGATCAAGGATTTCCTGCAATGTAGATGGATCTTTGATGTCGAAGTTATCGGCATTCAGATCCTCAAGGAACACACCTTCCAGCAGGAGGGTTTGTCCACCATTTGAAGGCAGGGAGATCACGAGACCGTCTTCAGATTCTGTAAAGCTAATCTGGTCTGCACTGATCCAACCAATGCTAATCTTATGTTCCGCTGGGTTGAAGTCGGTGATAACGCTGTTTTCACCCCAAGCCCATGTGAACACGACCACTCCATCACCAGGAACCTGACCTGGAGTGCCTGTACCCGGATCAACTGGGTCAACCGGATCGACTGGATCAACCGGGTCAACTGGGTCCGGATCTGGATCAGTTGGGTCGACTGGGTCAACCGGATCAGTTGGTCCGAAGTCACCCGGTCTGGTCTGGTGGCCATCCGTTGTGTCGCCAGCTGGCGCTTCCGGAGTCAACAGGCCTTCACGGCTAACGAGGGTTACGTCACCCTGATCAAAGCCGAATGGAACTTCAAGGTTATCTTCCATAACCTGATCGAAGTGGAATTCCAGCTGACCTGGAACCAGATCATCAAGAGAAATGCCTTCGAACAGGAAGCTCTGACCACTTGGCAGAGTAGAGATCAACAGGCCGTCATCGGTTTCTTCAACGCTCAGACGCTCACGTGTACCGTAGTACAGGAAGCTGATCTTCATGGATGATGGGTCAAAGTCAGAGATAACTTCGTGTACGCCGTACTCATGAGACCGGATGTAGACTGTGTCGTCTTCGCGAGGGCCCACGCCTTGTTCCCAAGAGACCACGCCACCAAGATCTTGACGGAGGTGTTCATTACCGACCACTCCGAAGTCTGAGATGTCGACATCCTGGAAGGTGACGCCCTGCACGATTTGTGCAGAAGAGCTCCACGGGCTGTCGAGAACAATTTCACCGGCAGGAGACTTGGTCACGATGAGGCCGTGAACAGATGTTCCGCCGAAGTCCAGCTCGTCCCGATCAGGGTCAAAGCCAACGATATCATCTGCGTTTACGTCAGCGCGGAACTTGGAACCACCTTCATCGGTCGTGCCGGTGACTGTTGGTGGGTTTGAACCGTCGTTGTCGTAAACAAGCTCGTATCCGCCGCCCTGACTTGGGTCTGGTACTTCAACGGTCTCACCAATGGCAGAGACAACTTCGTTGAACGCAGACTGGTCTGCGACAGAGAAGTTTGCCAAAGACAGATCGGAGAGTGTCACACCCTGGAAGATGGTGGTGGACATGATGTTACCGAACTGATCAGTGATCACAATGCGGACTGTTTGTCCGAGTGCGTCGCCGCTTTCCTCGAAGATTTCAAACTGTTCGCCAGTCACACCTTCCAGAATATGGATCATGTCAGAGGATGGATCGAAGTCTGCGATGACCTGAGACTCACTGTCCAGACCGAGCATATACATGTCGCCAGTATGGCCACCATGCCCATCATCGCCATCGCCTGGATGACCATGACCATCGTCACCATCACCTGGATCAACCGGGTCGACAGGATCTACCGGTTCAACGGGATCAACCGGATCCGCAGGGTCTACCGGATCAACAGGATCGGTTGGTTCTTCAGGCTGAGTGTTTCCGCCAACAAGGTCTCTGATCAATTCAGCTGCTGATGCATCCTGAATGGAGAAGTTTGCCAGTGTCAGGTCAGCAAGTGCAACGCCGGCCAGGAGCAGCGTCTGCCCGCCATTGGACGGAATAGAGAAGAGCACACCGTCTGGTGTTTCGGTTACTTCAAGCTGGTCAGCACTGATCCAGTCAACGAAGATCACGCCATCTTCTGTATCGAAGTCGTTGACGACTTCCTGTTCACCATAGGACCATGTGACGACCACATCGGCATCTTCTTTTGGAACACCAACGCCTGGCAGAGTGCCGTTCAGGCCTTCTTCACCAGTCAGACGATCCTGGAAGTAGTCGATTGCTTCATCAACAGTTGGGCTTTCAAAGCCGCCAAACTGCTCAACATACTGCAGAATAGAGGTACCGTATTCATCCTGAGAAACGTTGCCGCCCTGCAGGAGAGCAAGTGTACCGTATGCGCCACGCAAGTGGGCAGCAGCCAAAATACCCGTCAGTGTGAGGGTTACGCTGACATCCTGACCGTTCTGCTCGTAGGTGAAATCCTGTCCAATAAAGTCGTCCAGTGACTGGCCGCTGTTGGACAATCCGTTTTCGATAATCTGGAGATTGAAGCCAAATGCTTCCTGAATGGCAACTTCCTGTGCTTCAGGAGTCATAAACTCTTCTAGTGAGTCGACGCCGTTTTTACCGGTCCAGGTGCCATCCCAAGTGTTAGTGGATGCGCCGTTGCCGTAAAAGACATCATCATCATAGTAGCCCAGATCGATAAGCAGAGCTTCACCGAACTGGTAGCCGACGAACCCAAGTGAGTTGGTGGAGCGATAAGACATCGCACTCCATTGGTCGTCGTTCAGATCCCCCCAACTGTCATACTCTGGAAAGAAGTCTTGCACCGGACCGCCTGCCCATTCAGTGAGCTGCCAATCCTGAATTCTGCCGTCGTTGTATCTTTCGCGATCCCAACCGGATTCGAAAGCCCGCAATGCGTCACGGAATTCGTCATATGTGCCACGATAGTCCATTGTATTCCCTCAGTTTTTATTGAGAGGTCCCAGACAACTCCGAAATTAAAGGAGCAAGCCGAATTGCTAAGGTCCGGAAGGCTCACCGAGCCGCTCTCGTTAAAAACGAACGCTGATGCGATCTGACTGCAATTTTGATCTTTGCGTTTCCAACAGCGCATTGTTTGCAGTGCATCTGATCGCTTCCGCGTTCGACGAGGCTGATTTTTCTGGAAATTGGGGCCAAATTTCGAAAGAAAAATGGAGTATTTATTACAGACGAATTTAAAAAAATCTCTGCGATTCAATGTTTTACATCACAGAATACCGTTTTTAGAATCTGATGATTCTGTTTTCTCTCAGTATTTCCGCGGCTTAACGATTCTATTGATTTAGAAAGATCTTTGGTATTTTATTGGCGTTTAAGGTGCCTTATTTGCCTTATTTGGCTTGTATTACTTTAGGATATGTACCTACACATTCTTGTGAATTATGCGGATATCACAGGTGCTGAACGCACTATCAGGCTTCCGACTCAAAGTGCCTAAGCAATCCCTAAAATTCTACCCGCATACATTGCTGATTTTAGTGACCGGCATTTGCCCCCAAAATAAGAATGGTGACTAGTTCATTCTGGGAGGAAGCTATGGCCACGATCGCTATCAGCATGGCTTTGGCTCTGTGCTTTACGTCCATTGCTCTTTTGTTTCTTGCCGTGAAAAACAGGTGGTCTGCCCGCTATAGGGTTCTCAGGCGCAAAGCACCGATCAAAGGGGAGTTTTCCCTCCACCCGCTTAATCTCATTCGTGAAGAAGAAGAGAAGATCGAGAAAGAGCGCCTTAAGCGGCGGGACGATCTTTAAGGGCGCTTGCTCTGTTTTTGTATAGTCAGAACAGCAAACGGCCTGGGTTGCCCATCCAGGAACGCAGGCCGCAAAGCGTGATTATGCTGTACTTAGGACGGACGTAGCTCTGACCAGGATTTGCCGAGGTTCCGGCCCTTTGCCAGATGACCCCACTTGGTTTCCAGCATGCGGTCATCAAGATGGTAGACCGAGCGGAGTAGGTCGGTTGTTACAACATCCTGCGGCGTGCCGTGCGCAACCAGATTGCCGTGGTCCAGCACAAAGATCTTGTCGGCATAGACGCAGGCCAGATCGATATCATGAAGGACTGCGATAACACCGCCACCTTCATTCGCGTATTTGCGGCCTGTCTCCAGTACGTCGATCTGGTGCTTTAGATCCAAACTCGCGGTCGGTTCATCCAGAAACAGATAGTTGGCACGGCTATTTTGTCTTGGTTCCCAAACCTGACAAAGCACACGGGCCAAATGAACACGCTGTTTTTCGCCGCCAGACAGTTCCTGATAGTACCTATTCAGGTAGGACGTGAGACCGACACGATCCAGAGCTTCCAGAACACGCGGGCGTAGTTGCTTTGCGCTTAGGCCGTGACTGCCGGAGACCAGACCCAGCATAACAACCTCTTCAACAGAGAACGGAAAGGACAGCTGCGAGCTTTGAGGCAACACCGCCCGGCGGCTTGCAAGCTCGACTGCGGGGACTGACCAGATAGACGTTCCATCCAGCATTACGTCGCCTTCCGATGGCGACAAATCACCCGTCAGGCATTTGAGAAGCGTCGACTTACCGGCGCCATTGGGGCCGATGATTACCGTCAGTTCTCCCGGACAACTGCGGAAGTAGATGTCTCGGAGAAGTTTTTTTGTGCCAATGCTTACCGTGATGTTTATTGCCTCAAGCATCTGGGATCCTCACAATTGGACTTGGTTTTTGCGGCCAAGCAGGATGGAAAGGAACACAGGTGCGCCAATGATTGCTGTGATGATGCCGATTGGCAGTTCAGCAGGCGCGACCACCGTTCTGGCAACAACATCAGCGGCAACCAGTAAGGATGCACCGAGCAATGCGCAGGATGGCAGGAGGAAGCGGTGGTCTGGTCCAATGAGCAGTCTTAAGACGTGGGGCACAACAATCCCGACAAAGCCAATTGCACCAGCCGCCGCAACAGAGGCTCCGGTTGCACCCGCAACCAGAATAATAATCAAACGTTTGAGGTGCTGTGTGTTGAACCCCAGATGAAAGGCTTCAGCCTCACCCAACAGAAATGCATTCAAACCTTTTGCGATGAATGGGAGAGAAGCGAGCACAGCCAGAGCAAACGGAAGTGTGGACCAAACTCTTGGCCACGTGGAACTTCCCAGTCCGCCCATGCCCCAGAATGTCAGGTCTCTGAGTTCTTCGTCTGTGCTACCGAAAACGAGAAACCCTGTGACAGCACCAGATAATGCGCCAAGCGCAATGCCAGCCAGCAGCATGGTCGCGATGGAGGTTTGACCTCGACGGGTTGCGACTTTGTAGAGCAGGGCGGTTGTTGCAGCACCGCCAACAAAAGCGCCCCACGGAAGGAGGTAGACCGAATAGTCATCCAAAATCCATGCAGGCAAACCGGAAGACAGAGTGATCACGCAGACTGCGGCGAGGGCAGCGCCCGATGAAACTCCCACCAAACCCGGATCAGCAAGGGGGTTTCGGAACAAGCCTTGCATCATCGCACCGGAAGCAGCAAGAGAGGCGCCAACCAGACATCCGAGTACCGTTCTTGGCATACGAATATCCATCAGAATGACTTTGTCTCGGAGCGTGAGTGCGGTTTCATCACCGAAGAGCCAGTAATCAATCGCGCCGAATATGTGTGAGACGGAAACCTCTGTCGGCCCCACGGCCAACGACACGAAGCAGACAACCAAAAGCAACAGGGTTAGTGCCTTAACTGCGTACTGCTGGCAGATTTCTCTGCTTGTTTTTGCATGGGTTACTGGTGACTTGAACGCCTCAGACAGTGTCATCTCACTCATGGCCGCCTGACCTCACGATTTTACGTCAGATTTAGCTGCGATTTTCACAAAGCGATCGCTCAGATCTCGAAGGGCTTGCGCTGTGCGAGGGCCAAAGCCGAGGAGATAGACGCCATCCATGACGATGAGATTGCCGTTTAGGCCCGCAGGGGTGAGGTTGAAACCTGGTTCTTTGAGAATTTTTGATTGGTCGCTTGAGCCTGGACGAGACATCATCATCACAACATCAGGAGCGGCTGCAATCAGCGCTTCTTTTGAGACTGGTTTGTAGCCGCGCAGGTTTGCAAACACGTTGGTTGCGCCAGCCAGTCCGATTACGGCATGAGCCCCTGTTTCGCGGCCTGCGACCAGCGGTTTTCCGCCACCTTCAGAGATGACAAAGACAACTTTGAGCGGTTTTGCTTGCTGATGTGCGTAGGCAATAGCCTCATCAAGATCTGCTTTGACCTTCGCTTTCAGCGCTTTTGTTTCCTCTGGAAGCTGCAATGCGGTTCCGACTACATCAATCTTCTCAAGAATGCCTTCCGGGGAATAAACCTCTTTCACTTCCGTCAGCTTGATAGAGGCAGCTTTGAGGACATCAACCGCTGTTGATGGGCCTGAACCTTCCATCATGAGGATATGATCTGGGTTGGTTGCGAGCACGCCTTCTGCGCTGAGAGCTCTCATGTAGCCCACATTGGGAAGCTTTGTTGCCTCCTCGGGATAGAGACTTGTGGTGTCGACAGCGGCCAACCGATCCTGAGCTTCCAGTGCGTAGACAATTTCTGTCAGAGATGAGCCAATTGAGATAATGCGCTGATCATTTTGTGTGCCCTCAGCCTGGACCTGACCGATGAACATTCCAAAGAACAAGCTCAGGAGCGCTGCGGCCACATAAGGAAGCATGAGAGAAAATGAATCGAGGGCTCTGGTTAGAACACGCATGGTAGCACCCATTTGAGAGGAGGTATTTCATTCCTTCGGGCATGAGTGGCTTCTGGCTTCCCAAATTCGCCCAGTTCGTAAAACGCTATCTTTCAAAATAACATGAGTGAAATACTCATATTTATATATCGGGTCAATCTCTAAATTGAGCTGGGAAGGAAGACAGGCAAATATAAGAAATAATACTTGACTATTAAATTCATATTTTTCTACATACGCGGATCGAGAGCCTTTTAAAGGCGCATCGTTAAGACCATTTTGCCAGCCAAGCGGTTTAAATCGCTAGCCAGCCTCCGCATACCCCTCCCATTCCTATTGTGGTATGTGTTTTGAGAGTGGCTCTGAAGACCTGAAACTTTGCTGAGCTTTTGACTGGAAAGGCTCATGTACTAATTGGCTAAGGAGTTCCGGCGTGTACATCGCAATGAACCGTTTCCGCGTGGTGCGGGGCAAAGAAGAAGAGTTTGAAACCGTTTGGAAAAATCGTGAGCGTCACTTGAGCTCCGTTCCCGGCTACATCGAATTTCGTATGCTCAAAGGCGAGACAGCTGAAGACCATACCCTTTATGCATCCCATACCACCTGGGATACCTATGAGAATTTTGTCGGCTGGACGAAGTCTGAAGCGTTTGCATCTGCTCATAAAGGCGCTGGCACCCGCATGAACTTCTACCTGGGCGGCCCACACTTTGAAGGCTTTGAAGTCATCCTGACCGAGACCCGCGAAGTCGCTTAAAGCCTTCCTGACTGGAAGCTGCAACTTGCTGTAGCTTCCTTTCTCCCCCGTCCAAAGTATCAATTGTGCCGTTATATTTTGTGTGCAAACTATTTGCATGCAAAATTTATGGAGTGTCTGTGATGCGCTTAGATAATTGCATTTTTTATCTGCTTTCCCGCAGCGCCAGAAGTGGTGCGCGGTTCTACAAGAAGCAACTGGAAGAACTGGGGCTCACACCGGTCCAATCTATTGTGTTGCAAGCCCTTGCTGTTCAAGACGGATGCACAACGTCTCAACTGGGCAAGGCTGCCGAACTGGACAATGCAACACTTACCGGTGTGCTGGACCGGCTATGTCCCGCCGGGTATCTGGAGCGCAAAGCAAGCCCGGAAGACCGACGGACCCAGCATATTTTCCTCACCAAGCAAGGTCAGGAGGTTTCCGAAATTCTTGACAGTTTAACCGAAGACGCGAACGCCAGATTTCTTGCGGAGCTGAGTGATCGTGAGAGGGACGATCTCAAGGCACTTCTCACCCGACTTTAGGCTGGGCGCTCAAGTTCATTTGAGCATTGTTTTCATTGCGTAATCTGATTGAACACCAGCAATCACTTGCAGGATTACGCCTTTATCTCAAAGATTTTCAATAGGACGGATTGAAAAGATGGATGTAAAAGTGATGTCAGGACTGGAGTTCCTGAAAGCCATGCAGAAAGCGGGCAATCGTCCGCCAATGGCGGAAACCATGAATGTAGACCTTGATTGCATTGAGGATGGCCTGGTTCGTTTTAAATGCATGCCAACGAATGATCATCTCAATCCGGGCGGTACAGTTCATGGCGGCTATGCTGCAACAGCGCTGGATTCCGTTCTTTCTCTTGCGGTTCAGACCAAACTCAAAGACGCCTTCAATTTCCGCGGCACCTCAGAACTCAACGTCAAGTACATACGTCCCATTAAGGTAGGGCAGGTTCTTTACGCTGAAGGCCGCGTGGTCAGCATGACGCGCCAGACCGGGATCTCTGCCGGAGAAATCGTCGACGAAGAAGGCAAAATTTACGCCTACGCTTCTGGAACTGTGATGATCAAACCAGAATCCTGATCGCATAGTTTTGGATAGGAGCACATAATCGCCTCTATGTGCTCCTTCTTTTGTGGACAAATTAGCTGGCTAAATTAATTTATTTTTGTCTGCTATATTTCCTGTTCCGTTGGTTGAAACTCTTCAAAACTGCCGATTAATTAGAATTTATAGCTTTGAAATTGTGTCTTTTTATTCGATTAAATAATAGTTACAATGAAGGGCGCAACAATACGCCCTACCCCTAAGGAACTATATTTTACAATTGCACGTAACATAGTTTACACGCTATACGTGCTTATGGTGTTCCTGTGATGAGAAATCCGAAGCTATTTAGTGTAATGTGCTCTCGGATTCGTCTCTATCCAAAAAAAAGCGCTTTCTGTCATGCTGCACTCGATCTCGGACCGCTCGCTCGTTTCTCGCTTTGGAATTTCTCCCTGGTCATCCACCAGCAATCGTAAAAGTGACGCTGTCTATCTTTACCTGGAAGAACAGATCATCGTTGGTGCTCTTAAGCCTGGCGAAGCAATTGCCGAACAGACGGTAGCTGATGCGTGTGATTGCGCGCAGGGAACTGTACGTGAGGCCTTGCTTAAACTTCAGCAGTCCGGCTTGGTGGTACGGCACGATTACAAAGGTACTCGCGTTGCGGGTATCAGCCGCGCTGAAGCTGTCGAGATTGTCAAAATCCGCATGCAGCTGGAAGAGCAAGCCGGACGAATGATTGCCTCTAACATTTCAGGCGAGACGCGCGACCGGCTCTTTGAAATTCTGGATGCTATGTGCCAGGCAGCCGATGACAACGAGGTGTTTCTTTGCAGCGCTTATGACCGCCTCTTCCATGCAACCCTGTTCCGTCAGGCAAACTTGCGCGGATTAGAGCCTATTCTGGAACGTTGTGCGCTCCATATGCATCGTGTGACGCTGTCTCACCGAGACATTCCACTCAATGGTACTGACATTCATGAAAAGCATATTGCGATCATCGAAACGCATTGCAATGGCACGCCTGAAGAAGCTGCAAACGCTGCGCGTGGGCATGTGAGCTTTCTGTTTGACCGCTGGATGTCAGAGCACACCTTCCTCAGTCTTTCCATTTAGACCGTCGCCAGCCTTATGCTGGAGCAAGGCATAAAAAAAGCCGGAGTGCAGAAGCATCCGGCTTTTGTTGTTTTTTACGCTTGTGCGTTGCTTAAACGTCGAGGTTCGCAACGGATAGAGCGTTGGTTTGAATGAAGTCGCGGCGTGGCTCAACTTCATCGCCCATCAGCTTGGTAAAGATGTCATCAGCTGCGTCAGCTTCCTTGATCTTCACCTGCAGCAAAGAGCGTACATTCGGGTCCAGCGTGGTTTCCCAAAGCTGTTCTGGGTTCATCTCACCCAGTCCCTTATAGCGCTGCATGGAGATGCCACGACGCCCTTGCGCGTAAACAGCCTCCAGAAGGGCTTGTGGGCCGCGAATTTCGACAGACTTGTCTTTACGCACCAAGGATGCGGCCTTGTGATAGACCTCATCCAAATGCTTGAAGTAGCTGTCGAGGCGACGCGCATCTGCAGAAGCCAGTAGGGCAGCATCAATCGTGGTGACTTCTTTCACGCCGCGAACAACACGGCTGAAGATGAGATCACCCTCTTCAGTTGCTTCACCTTCCCAACCACGCTCAAACTCGTCAGCCAGAATGTCCAGGCGACGCGCGATGTAAGCAGCAGCTTCCTGCGCTTTTTCGTGGTTGTGCAGGTTGTCGGAGTTCAGCGCACCGGCAATTGCAGCCTGTTCGACGACAGCTTTGTTGTAGCGGGAATGCAGGCCGTTGAGAACGTCGGAGATTTCACGAGCCTCATTAACGACGCTGCGAAGGTCTTCGCCCATACGCACTTCGCCGCTTGCAAGGCTGAGTGACGTCTCATCCAGACCACTGCCGATCAGGTATTCTTCAAAGGCCGCTTCATCTTTCAGGTACTGCTCGGACTTGCCGCGCGTAACCTTATAAAGCGGAGGCTGAGCGATGTAGACGTAGCCGTTTTCAATCAGATCAGGCATCTGACGGAAGAGGAAAGTCAACAGCAGCGTACGAATGTGCGCACCGTCGACGTCCGCATCGGTCATGATGATGATCTTATGGTAACGGAGCTTTTCGAGGTTGAATTCCTCGTTGCCGATACCTGTTCCCAATGCAGTGATCAGCGTGCCGATTTCCTGCGAGGAGATCATTTTATCAAAACGTGCGCGTTCGACGTTCAGGATCTTACCCTTCAGCGGCAGCACAGCCTGATTTGATCTGTCACGGCCCTGTTTGGCAGAGCCACCCGCGGAATCACCCTCCACTATGAAGAGTTCAGCTTTAGAAGCATCGCGCTCCTGACAATCGGCCAGCTTACCGGGTAGGGACGCGATATCCAGCGCGCCTTTGCGGCGTGTGAGCTCGCGAGCTTTACGAGCAGCTTCGCGAGCGCTCGCAGCTTCCACCACTTTGGAAACAATGGACTTTGCCGGAGCCGGGTTTTCTTCCAGCCATGTAGAAAGCGCTTCACCAACGAGGTTCTCAACCACCGGACGGACTTCTGAAGAAACCAGCTTGTCTTTGGTCTGGGAGGAGAACTTTGGATCAGGCACTTTTACAGAAAGCACGCAGGACAGGCCTTCGCGGCAATCTTCGCCAGTTGGGTTTACTTTCTCACGCTTCAGGATCCCTGAAGAATCTGCGTAGCCGGTCAACTGACGTGTCAGAGCGGCGCGGAAACCAGCAAGGTGCGTACCACCATCACGCTGTGGGATGTTGTTTGTGAAGCACAGAACGTTTTCGTGATAACTGGAGTTCCACCACATCGCCACTTCTACAGTGATGCCGTCTTTTTCGGCAATCATTGTAACAGGCTCTTCGATGAGTGGGTGCTTGGCACGATCCAGATAACGAACGAAAGCTTCCAGACCTCCTTCGTAGTAGAGCTCTTCAACGCGAGGCTCAACACCACGATTATCTGTCAGGATGATACGGGCACCGGAGTTGAGGAAGGCCAGCTCGCGCAGGCGGTGCTCAAGGGTGTCGTAATCAAACTCAATTTTGGTGAAGGTTTGAGGAGACGGGGTGAAAGTCACCTCCGTACCGGATTTACCCGGAGCGTCGCCGACAACTTTCAAAGGAGCTTCAGCTTCACCGTGATGGAAGCGAAGGAAGTGCTCTTTGTCATTACGAAATACACGCAGCTCCAATGTGGTGGACAGTGCGTTCACCACAGAAACACCCACACCATGCAGACCGCCGGATACTTTGTAGGAGTTGCTGTCAAACTTACCACCAGCGTGGAGCTGGGTCATAATAACTTCAGCCGCAGAAATTCCCTCTTCCGAGTGAATGTCTACCGGAATACCGCGTCCGTTATCGGTTACCGAGACAGAACCATCAGCGTTCAACGTAACGGTCACATAATCAGCATGACCGGCCAGCGCTTCATCGATGGAGTTGTCGACAACCTCATAGACCATATGGTGCAGGCCCGAGCCATCATCGGTATCACCGATATACATGCCGGGGCGTTTACGTACAGCATCCAGGCCTTTCAGCACTTTGATGGAATCTGCACCGTATTCACCTGCGCCATTTTCCTGCTCAGGTCCGCCATTTTCAGGGGTCGACGTTTCGCTCATTCGAATCACTTCACACAACGGTTTTCATTAGGGTTCATGTTATAATTGGTTGGGCAAATGGTTCAAGCAATCTGGGAGTTTAAGCGCTCGTAAACCAAGGGAAATATTGCATAAACACTATTTTTAAGGGGGGATAATTTCCTTAGCGTGCATCCCATGGATTTGCTTGCACGATTAGCACCCCAAGTTTTCATTTTTGTGCCTGGCATTTTCTGAAAATTGAAACGACTTATCGGTGATATTGCTACCGTGTAATCATCAGGACTGCGATGCCGAGAAGTCCCAAAGAAGCCAGTCGATTAATCAGGTACATCGTCTTTTCTGACCTCAAGAACTGGCAAAATTTGACTGCCAGAAATGAATAGGCACCGTTGATGATCAGTAAGATAGCTGACAGCACAGCGGCGAGTTCAACAAAGCCCAGCAGGTTCATTTCCTCAACGCTGACCAAATTGGGCATCAGCGCGAGATAGAACATGATCGCCTTGGGGTTTGAAAGGTTGAACAGTAGCCCAGCAAACAAGAATGTCTTCGCAGAAGATTGTGGTGGGATTGAGTTGCTGTACTCCTCAGAAGGAGCCGCATTTGCGCTCTTCCAGATGCCCCAGGCTAAATAGGTGAGATAGGCAGCACCTAACCACTGCAACGCCACAAAGGCTCCAGAAAAACTGCTGGCAATTGCCGCTAATCCCAGTGCAGCCATGGAGAACCAGAGCAGATCACCACTCAACAGCCCCAAACAGAACAGCACTGCACCGCTGCTGCCAAAGCTCATAGCGCGGGCAATGATTGCAAAAACAGCAGGGCCGGGAATGATCGCTAATGTGAAAAGCGTGCCACCGAACAGGGCAAGGCTGGTTACATCCATAAAACTACGGCAGTTCTTTCGTGGTGACGAGCACTTTCAGTTTACGGCGCCGCAGTCTTCCGCAAGCGCCGTCTCAAAGAGCAGATTGCTCAGCGGGTCACCATGGTTGCTGCCACGCCGACCATTACCACGCTGGAACTTCGGTTCAGCCGCTGGAATGCTTTTTGCGACGAAATCAGCTTCTTTGCAGAGACCGCCAAATAGGCATAGATGCCGAAGACGATGAACAACACACTGGCCATGGTTGCTGCCAGTTCCCAATAAGCCAGCAGGTTGATCTTATCCATGGGCACGATGTTCGGCATCAGCGCCATATAAAAGATCACGACCTTTGGGTTGGACAGGTTCATTGAGAGACCAGCAAGCAAGGCTGTAAAACGTGAGGACGCCTCTACAGCTGCATCACCATCTTGCGTTGGGGATACGCCTTTTGAGTTCCACATCCCCCAGGCGACGTATAGCAGATAAGCGGCTCCAACCCATTTGAGCGCCATGAAAATGATCGCGTAGTTGGTCGCAATGGCTGCCAGCCCCATGATTGCAAGCGTAAACCAAAACAGATCGCCACAGATCATACCGACAACGAACATAGGTGTGCCACGCATGCCTTGTCCGAAAATACGGGCGAGCAAAGCGGCGATACCGGGACCCGGTGTGATGGCTGCAGCGAACAACGTTCCTGCAAAGAACAAAAGAACTGCCAATTCCATTTTATTGCTCTTCTTATCGCGCCACGATTGCGGCAGCGGTGCCAAACATTGCAACACTCGCGCTCTTATTCAATCGTGTCACGGCTTTTTCTGAGGTCAGGAGGCTTCGTGCCCGTACGGTCACACCAATATAGATTGTAAAGACCAGTGACAACACGGCAAGCGTAACAAACATCAACTCAACCAAGCCAATGGTCGTGATGGTTTCCATGGGCACCACGCTTGGCATCAAAGCCGCATAAAACAGCAAGCCTTTAGGGTTGGAAAGCGTGATCAGCATGCCGGAGACCAGTGTTTTGGCATTGCTTTTGGTGTTTGGCGTTATGGCGGCGGTGCCTTCAGTTGCCTGCGCTGTCTGGAGACCACTGGCAAGCCAGAGCTTCCAAGCCAGAAACAGCAAATAGGCAGCGCCTGCATATTTAACGATGGTGAACGCCAGTACATAAGTACTCGCCAGTTTTGCGAGGCCCAGGATTGCCAGAATAAACAGACACATGCTGCCAATCAGCATGCCAGAGACAAATGTGAGTGTCCCTTGCAACCCAAAACCGAGTGTACGCGAAACCAGTGCTGTAATCGCAGGGCCCGGTGTGATGGCAACAACAAACAGAGTTGCCCCAAATACGAGGAGAATTTGCAAGTCCATGGGGATCACTTAGGTCAGAGATAAGGCGCTTAACGCAGTTCGCGTATTCTCATCGGAAAGCTTGTCTCTGCTTTTCCAGAATACCGCCCAAGACTAATCACAAGGATATTTCTCTGACAAGCGAGATAAAAGCGGCTTGCCTTCAAGCCAGCTCAATGATGACACTTTCAGCTTAGCGCAATACCACCGTTTGCAACCTCGAAAATCTGTGCCGCACTTGGCAGATCTTTGAAGAGGTTTTCATCGGTGCCAGTCATGAAAACCTGACCACCCAGAACTTCTAGCCGTGTAAAGAGAGCTTCGCGGCGGCCCGGATCCAGATGGGCGGCGACTTCATCCAGCAGCAGGATCGGGGTCATGCCGGAGATTGATGAGGTGAGGTCTGCATGTGCCAGAACCAAGCCAATCAACAGCGCTTTTTGCTCTCCAGTTGAAGCTTGCGCGGCAGGCATTTGCTTTTCGCTATGGACCACGTAGAGGTCAGAGCGGTGCGGACCATCCAGAGTACGCCCTGCGGCACGGTCGCGGAAGCGGCCTTCCACCAGCAAATCCCGATAGCAATCTTCCCGATCTGAAGCGCTCATGCCGATGGTCGCGGTTTCAAACGCGCCTTGCAGGTGGATTTCTGCGGACGGGAAGGGGAGGCCGAGCTGCTTTTGTGCTTCCAGTGTTTTGGCCAGCAAACTCACGGTTTCACTACGAGCCAGAGCGACAGCGGTGCCCAGTTCAGCAACCTGCGCTTCGATGGCATCCAGATATTCGGGTGTTCCGCCCTCAGACAGCAGGCGGTTTCGCTGGCGCAAAGCTTTTTCAAAGCTTGCAACCATTCTGCCATGAGACGGATTGAGGGAGAGGACCAGACGATCGAGAAATTTGCGTCGATCAGAAGCTGAGCCCGTAAACAGGCCATCCATGGACGGGACCAGCCACAACACACGAAGGTATTCCAGGAGAGCTTCGGAAGAACGAGCTTCTTCACCGTCAATGCGGACGCGGCGTCCCGGTTCTCCGGCAGTTAAACCTGTGCCGATGCGGGTCTCACCAAATTCTCCATCCAAAATCGCGCTGACAGCCCAGCCGCCAGATCCATCGGCCCGGGCGATATCACCAAGGGTTGCGCGGCGGAGACCTCGACCAGCGGAGAGAAAGGAGATTGCTTCGAGAATATTGGTTTTGCCTGCGCCGTTATCGCCAACAAAAGCGACCATTCGGCTGTTCAACTCAACGCTTGTTGCGTTGTAGTTTCGAAAATCCGTTAGCGCGAGGCGAGTAAGCGCCACAGGCACTGGATCCGACATTCAGGCTCTCTTTGGTTACATGAATTTTGAGCATATTCTCATCCGAAAATTGGCCGCCATTTTTCGGGAATATGTAGCAGAAGAAAAAATGCCCCCGGCTTAGGACCGAGGGCAAAACATTTAAACGCGCATTGGCATCAGCACATAAAGCGCTTCATCACTGCCTTCATCGCGAACGAGGGTCGGAGAACCGGAATCTGCAAGCGTAAAGAGAGCAGAATCTGCTTCCAACTGAGCTGCGATATCCAACAGGTACTTGGAATTGAAGCCGATCTCGAATTCTTCGTTGTCGTACTCAACTGCAACTTCTTCAGTCGCAGAACCAGAGTCCGGGTTGGTGACCGTCAGAACGATCTTGCCTTCGCTCAGGGACATTTTGACTGCACGGCCACGATCAGATGCGATGGTGGATACGCGATCAACTGCTTCCTTGAAGGCATCACGATCAACGCGCAGTTCCTTGTCGTTTCCTTTTGGAATGACGCGCTCATAATCCGGGAAGGTTCCGTCGATGAGTTTTGAGGTCAGGATGATGTCACCAATGGTGAAACGGATCTTGGTTTCAGAGATCTCAACTTTGATCTCAACTTCCGGATCATCCAGCAGCTTCTGAATTTCGCCAACGGTTTTACGCGGCACAATGATACCAGGCATACCCTCGGAGCCTTCCGGCGCCTCAAGCTCAGCCTGAGCGAGGCGGTGTCCGTCCGTTGCGACAGCGCGGAAACGCAGGCCTTCTCCGATATCCAGAGAGTGCATGTAGATACCATTGAGGTAGTAGCGGGTTTCTTCCGTAGAGATCGCAAACTGAGTGCTGTTGATCAACTTGCGGATGCCACCGGCGGTCATGGTGAAGCTGTGAGTGAACTCACCAGCAGTCAGATCAGGGAAGTCGGTGACTGGCAGGATTTGCAGCGCGAAGCGGGAGCGCCCGGCGCGAATTTCCATAGCGCTGTCATCACCAGACGTTTCCAAAACAACCTGAGAACCATCTGGCAGCTTACGCACGATCTCGTAGATCATGTGAGCTGGCACTGTGGTTCCACCTGGCGTTTCGACCATTGCCGCGATGCTTTCCACGACCTCAAGATCCAAATCTGTTGCCTTGAGCTTGAGGTTGCCACCTTCAGCCTGCAGCATCACGTTGGAGAGGATCGGAATGGTGTTCCGCCGTTCCACCACACGGTGTACGTGGGTCAGAGACTTCAAAAGCTCGGTCCGCTCAAGTGTCACTTTCATGCGAAACGTCCATTCTTCTGGGCGGAGCATCGCGCCGGTGCAGCGAACTCCGCGAATTACTAATACAAATTGCCCAGTTTCAGTGCAGAGGCCCACTTGGTCTGCACTTGCCCACTATGCCGAGTTTAACCTCGTGCAGGGTCGTTCAAACTGCACGTTTAGCTCGCAAAATGCAAGAGGGGCGCTGCAAGCAGCGCCCCAATAATCACCAAATTCCTGCAAGGAGTCCAGATGGCTCCGTGTAGAGGACGCTTATTAGAGCACGTTGCATTCACGCATCGCGCTCTAAGTTCTTTCCTTGAGCTCATTCAGATCATTTGATTGAAGCCAATCAAATGGAATGCGCTCTAGGCGTCCAGCATACGCTTCAGCAGCTCCAGCTCCTGCGCAAGACCGTTATCTGCCTTGGAGAGCTCTTCGATTTTACGAACTGCATGGAGTACTGTTGTGTGGTCACGATTGCCGAAGCGACGACCGATCTCTGGCAGAGAACGTGGGGTCATCATCTTAGCGAGATACATAGCGATTTGACGAGGACGCACGATGGTGCGTGTCCGGCGTGCAGAAAGCAGATCTGCTTTTGTGACGTTATAATGCTTTGACACAACGCGCTGAATGTCTTCGATTTTAACGCGGCGTGGTTCAGCTGCACGGATGAGATCACGCAGAGTGATTTCAGCCATTTCCAGAGTTACCGGAGAGTTTGTCAGCTGATTATGCGCAACGAGACGGTTCAGAGCACCTTCCAGGTCACGACCTGAAGAGGTTACGTTACGAGCAACGTAGTCCAGAACGGCCTCCGGCACAGTGAAGTTCGGGTATGAGCGCTGCTGAGCACGCATACGATCTTCAATGATAGCGCGACGAAGCTGGAAATCTGGTTCGGAGATATTTACGACCAGACCACCTGCCAGGCGGGAGCGAACGCGATCATCCAGGCTTTCCAATTCAGCCGGAGCGCGGTCAGCTGCAACAACAACCTGACGAGCACCATCAATCAATGCATTAAGAGTGTGGCAGAACTCCTGCTGCACCTGCTTGCCATGAAGGAACTGCATGTCATCGATCAGAAGAAGATCGATAGAACGTAGAGTTTCCTTGAAGGACATTGCAGACTGCGCCTGAAGCGCGGCAACGAAGCGGTACATGAAATGCTCTGCGGTGAGGTACAGAACGCGGCGACCAGCCATGCGGGCCTGATTTGCAATCGCCTGCATCAAGTGGGTCTTACCAAGACCTACAGAAGCATGGAGGTAAAGCGGGTTAAAGGTTACGACACCGCCGCCTGCAACTTGCTTTGCTGCTGCAAGAGCCAGAACGTTGGATTCACCTTCAACAAAACTTTCGAAGACGTATTTCGGATCGAGGGATGCCCCTTCGAGTACGTCTTTAGAGGAAAGGTCGGAACGACCACCTCGACCGCCCATCATAGATGGCATTGGGGACGTTGCGCGCAGACCAACAGGATCATTTACCTGAATTGGGCGCATATCAGTCTTGCCACCCAGTGCTGGGCGTGCAGCTGGCTTAGCCGCTGCAGGACGGGGACGAACGGCACCGCGAACGGTGAGCTCGATCTTATGAATGTCATCACATTCATTTTTCCAAAGTCCCATCAGACGCTCTGAATAATGAGACTGAATCCATTGCTTCAAAAACCGCGTAGGAACAGACAAACGAACGGTGCCGTTGGTGTGCCCTTCCATGTCTACACGTGCAAACCAGCTGGAGAATACATCTTCACCCAGCTCAACACGTAGACGTTTCTTAACGCGATCCCATTGCTCCGGCCCTGGAGCTTCCTGAACGTGCATGCTCGCCTCCTTGCAGCCGTTGAGTATTCCGCCACAGATACTCAACCATCAAATCTATTGCGCTCATTTCGAGCTTTGTTGAACCAGACGCTTTTTTATTTCGTTGCCATTAGACAAAAACATCACATCGGTGTGGCGCCCACACACCGTTGCTAAATTCTAATATTTCTTGGGAGCTATCCTTGGCTCCACGGAAGACCTTGAGCCTTCCACCCAGAAACCGAGCCTCGATGACCTTCAGCATCATGACCGCCTTCAAAGCCGTCTGCCACGTTGTAGCAGTTTTTATAGCCAAGGGCTGTCATCGCGATCGCTGCTGCCTTACTCCGAACTCCAGAGCGGCACAAAAAGAAGATTGCAGCGTTTTGGTCAAGTCCTTTTTGCGTCAATGCGTCAGAAAGTTGACTCGCAAAGCCCTCATGAGGGCCATTGGATGGGAAACCCTGCCATTCAGCAAGGATGACTTCCTTCTCCAATTTGGAAAGATCCGGAATGCCTACGAAGGTCCATTCAGCGTTGGTTCTTACATCTACAAGAATTGCAGAACCATCAGCTTTAAGGCTCTCGAAAACTTCCGTTACGCTTCGATCACCTGCATAGGACTCATGCATAGATACTTCCATTTACTAACCTAGACGCATTACGTTTGCTCACCCAAATGAGTAAGCCACTATAAAAAGACTCAAAATCGAAATTCAAGAAAAATCAGAAGGAAAAGCAACAATAGCAGCAAAATGACGCAACAACTCTAGTAGTCTAAATTGCAATTACTATAAAATGCAACGCCTAGACTTTACGCCATCTGACCAGCTTTGCCCGACCCTGGTTCGATTCTTCTAACTTGTATGCTGGGATCGGGTAGCAACCCGACTTCTTCTTGACCATACACAGCCGATTTTGGTCCCGCAATAGCGGAAAGTTTACAAAACGCAAATGCCCTTTCTGTGACGCAAGGTCAAGCTCATATGTCGTCAACGGCTAAGTTCAGCAAAAAGCAGTGAACTCAACAACTTTCTCGATATGCGCTTGGTTAATGGTGGGCCCGGGAAGCGAATAAAAAAAATTTATCCGGCCATCTCTTGACTCACCAAGAATCTGCTCATTTCAACTGTGACAATTTTAACCTAGATCCAAGTCATTGTTTTTTAAGGATTTTCCTTGACAGGCTCCGAGACTAGTCCACAGGCTATCCGCCGTGAAAATGCCCCAGTTTTATCCTAGGGTAAGCTTATCCAGCTAACAAAAAAGCCCGGCCATACGACCGGGCTTTTTTAGTCCAAAAAAATTGGATTAGGCGCCGAGTGCCTTAATGCGGGCATTCATGCGGGATACTTTGCGAGACGCAGTGTTCGCATGCATAACGCCTTTAGTAGATGCACGCATGATCTCAGGCTGTGCAACTTTGAATGCTTCGTTAGCAGCTGCCTGGTCACCCGCGACAATTGCTTCTTCCACTTTACGAACGTATGTACGTACGCGGCTACGGCGAGCCTTATTAGTGGCCGTCTGGCGAGCAATTTTACGTGCCGCCTTCTTGGCCGAAGGAGTGTTGGCCATGGGCTCTGTCCTGATCTGTCAGTAAGAACTGTTTTCAAATCGCGAACGAGACCGCCCAAAGCCGCCCCGATCAAACGAATTCAGTGACGAACAAAATCCGCCTCTGGTTGTGGAGCGCTTATAGTTGGGAGTCTGAGCCTCGTCAACGAAAAAAGGTGTAGACCTGCCTAAAAACGGCTTATCCGTCTTCGAATTCAGGTTTTCTCTTTTCTATGAATGCCTTCATACCTTCTTTTTGATCGCTGGTTGCAAACATAGAATGGAACAAACGACGCTCAAAACGAATGCCTTCAGCAAGTGTTACTTCGTAAGAACGGTTTACACTTTCCTTCGTCATCATAACAATTGGAGTCGAGAAACTTGCAATCTTTTCAGCAGCTTTGATTGCTTCAGCAACCAGATCCTCATTTGCGATAACACGAGAAACCAGACCAGCGCGCTCAGCCTCTGATGCATCCATCATACGGCCTGTCAAGCACATTTCCATTGCTTTTGACTTGCCAACAAGTCTTGTTAATCTCTGTGTACCACCTGCACCCGGCATAACGCCAAGTTTGATCTCTGGCTGACCGAATTGCGCAGATTCTGCTGCCAGAATGAAATCACACATCATGGCAAGCTCACATCCGCCGCCCAGCGCGAAGCCTGCGACCGCTGCGATGATTGGTTTACGCTTTTGCGCGATCTGATCCCAGCTGGTGATGAAGTCCATCAGATAGGTCTGCGGATAGTCGTATTCTGCCATCACTTTAATGTCAGCGCCCGCCGCGAAGGCTTTCTCGGAGCCGGTGATGACTGTCGCGCCAATTTCAGGGTCACGATCAAATACGTTCAGTGCTTCATCAAGCTCAGCGATCAGGTCGCTGTTCAATGCATTCAATACTTTCGGGCGATTTAGCGTAATCAGGCCAATCTTGCCGCGTGTCTCAACCAGAATATTCTCGTAGGACATATGTCCCTCCCAATAAAATCAACTTGGATTTCTGCCCTAACATTGAAGAGTGATGGCTTAGCGGCAAGGTATCCGTTTGTCTTAGTTCTATCAGGCGTCTGTGTTTGCCCGCTCTGGAAACAGCGCTGCGAGCCCTTCTTTGCTAGCTGCACAGGCACCACGCTCGGTGATCAAGGCAGTGACGTACTTTGATGGCGTCACATCAAACGCGAAGTTGGACAAAGGGGTCTCTGGTGGGCAAATGCGCACCTTCTCAACCTTGCCCTCCGCGTTTTCTCCCGAGATCCACGCGACCTCTTCGCCGCCGCGTTCCTCAATCGGAATTTCCTTCAGGCCATCAGCAACGGTCCAGTCGATGGTTGAAGAGGGCAGAGCCACGTAGAATGGGACGCCATTGTCATGGGCTGCCAGCGCTTTGAGGTAGGTGCCGATTTTGTTGCAAACATCGCCGTGTGCAGTGGTTCTATCCGTTCCCACAATGCAAAGATCCACCATGCCATGTTGCATGAGGTGGCCACCTGCATTGTCGACAAGCAACGTATGAGGCACGCCGTGCTCTCCCAGCTCCCATGCGGTCAGGCCAGCGCCCTGATTGCGTGGGCGGGTTTCATCAACCCAGACATGGACCTTGATACCCTTGTTATGGGCCTGATAGATCGGAGAGGTGGCTGTTCCCCAGTCCACGGTCGCCAGCCAGCCCGCATTGCAGTGGGTCAGAATGTTGATGGTTTCGCCCGGACTCTTTTGCGCAGCGATCTCCTCAATCAGCTTAAGGCCGTGCTTGCCGATGGATTCGTTACAGGCCACATCTTCATCAGAAATCTCGACGGCCCGCTTCCACGCAGCTGCCGCTCTTTGCTCCAATGGCAGCTCTGAGAGCAGGCTTTGCATGTCATTCAACGCCCAGCGTAGATTGATTGCGGTGGGGCGGGTTGCATGGAGCACCTGCCACGCATTGCTTAGTGCTGCATCGCTTGGGTCCCGCGCCATTTCCAGTGCAACACCAAAGGCAGCTGTTGCGCCAATCAGTGGGGCGCCTCGAACCCACATGTCCTTGATGGAAACGGCTGCATCTTCCAGATTGCGCAGTTCAACCTCGACAAAACGATGAGGTAGGCACGTCTGGTCGATGATCCCGACAGATTTTCCAGCTTCCAGCGGCCAAATGGAACGGTATGCTTTACCATGAACCTTCATCGCGACGTCTCCTACCCATGTATGCGGTTTGTGCGTCAGATTATCGGATTTTTCCGTGGCTCCATCTGCATTTTATCGCGTCCGGTTTCTTTTCCTCATAAAGTTCTGCAGTCCGCAGTTTCCGCATGGTCCAATTAGATGAAAGCCTTTCATCTCCTCTTTAACCATACTGCGCTACGCTGACTCTCTTACGTCAGTTTACACATAACTTTGCCGGGTTGATGAAAGAGGCTTCCGATGGCTCCGCTGGACACTGAAATTCGCGTTATGGATGAAGATGGCATTTTGACCATGCTGGATTGGGCCGCCCAAGAGGGGTGGAATCCAGGTGAAGATGATGCGCCATCCTATTATGCGGCGGATCCCGGCGGTTTTCTTGGCTGCTATCTAAACAATCAGCTGGTCTCAATGGTGTCTGCCGTTCAATACGGTGAGGCCTATGGCTTTCTCGGCTTTTACATCTGTCATCCGGAGTTTCGCAGGCAGGGCCTCGGGGCCGTTATATGGAATGCCGCCATGAAACGGCTAGAAGGACGGACGATTGGCCTTGATGGCGTGGTGGAAGAGCAAGACAATTACGCGAAGTCCGGCTTCAGGCTCGTTCATCAGAATATGCGTTACAGCGGTCTATCTGATGTCACCATGCCTATGGATCAGCGGATTTCCATCATTGGCAAGGGCATTTTGCCGAGCATTATAGAATATGACCGCAACTACTTTCCCGCAGAGCGCTCCGCCTTTCTGGAACGCTGGATGGAGCCAATGAACCCTATGCGCCGGGGCCTATATCTGGTTGAAGAGGGAATTGTTCGCGGTTATGGCGTAATCCGTGCGGCCCGTGATGGGTATCGTATCGGCCCAATGGCCGCTGAAACTCCAGAAGGGGCTGACCTGCTGTTCCGCGCCCTTGCTGGTAGCGCCAAAGGGCAGATGATCAACATTGATCTGCCTTTGCCTAATGAACAAGCCGTGGAACTGGCAGAGCGCTACGACCTATCACCCGTGTTCGCTACCGCCAGAATGTATAAGGGCCAAGACCCCAACCTCCCCCTCGACAAGATCTACAGCTTTGCGAGTTATGAGCTGGGGTAGAAGTGGATGGACAGAAGCGGCAAGACAACTACGAAGCGATTTACGACACATTTTGCATCAAAATACGTATCCACAACCTAGAATAGATATCACTCTTTAACACAAGCAGTTCTTCCCAACTTTCTAGCAGATAGCTATAGTCTACACTAGGAAGCACGGGAGAGGTTCAGTGTATTATTATCATGACGGCAAGCATGAAGTAGGGCCGTTTGATGTCCGTAATCTTCGCATACTTCGGCAGAACGGTTTGATAACGGAGAGTACGCTTGTTCGCTCTACCAATGGCGATGATTGGACATCTGCTGGTCAAATTCTCGATAATGAAGGTACTTCGGCAACAATTGAGCAGAACCTAAGTTTAGATGATACAGAAGTAAATACCGACCAGATTCTAAAACTTCGCCCAGCGTCGGAAAACCTGTTTCCAACTTTGCATGCACCCCTTCATGAAGAATCATCACAATCAGAAGTAGGCACTGCCCCCAAGGGATGGCTTGCGAACCCGCCTACACCTTGGAGAAGATATGCAGCCCGGCTATTTGACACGACCTTTAACGGCGTTGTTTTAGTCATGCTATTGGCTTTTGTTTTTTACGCTATTGCGCCTGCTGCAGCTGATGAGTTCTTCTCATTGTTTGATGGTCCTGGAGGCCGTCTGATAGATTTAATGTTTACCGCAAGTGCTGCCTCTGTATTGGGTGGAAGTTTAATCGGCGTCAGTGGCACTACTCTTGGAAAATTTATATTTGGGATAAAAATAACTCGGACCGATGGCCAACTTCTTGGGTTTTGGGATGGCTTAAAACGTGACTTCAACGTTTTACTCAGAGGGTTGGGACTCGGAATTCCAATAGTCGCCCTGTTTACTATGTGGGGCTCCTATCAAAGACTAAAGTCAAATAAAACAACAAGTTGGGATACAGAAAAATATACTGCTTGGCATCGCCCCAGCGGAATTGGGCAATACATTCTCAATGTGATCGGTATCGGCCTGTTTTTCCTAATCTTGACCATGGTGCGCGCTATGGAGCAGCTATAAGCGTTTATGAAATATAGAGTACTAAAAACGCTCTTCGCATTAGCATCTTTTGTTAGCGGCGTAGTAGCGTGGTTTATGACACAAGGTTATAGCTATCTTGCTAACGATGTCTTTTGGGGCCACGTGGGCTTAACCGCAGCCTGTTGCTTCTTTTTCTTAATTACTGCGTCAATAGTAATTGCCAGTTCTATAAATCAATCAGGTAATATTAAAGCACCTCATTCATTGAATGATCTCTTCCTCCTGATACTACTGATTCTACAAGGTGGTGCAGCGTTGGGCACTATCTTCAATTTTGAAGCTTCATTACAAATTGCCCAAGCGCCTGCTCAGTTGAAAGGTGTTGTTGTTTCTGTTCAGAACAAAGGCAGTGCTGTGCTTTATGGCGAAATTGGCTCTAAGACATTTGATACTCTCAAGATGGCCCACTCAAAAGCCCCAATTCATTCAATAGAGTTGCGTAGTGGTGGAGGAGACATCACAAGCGCAGAAAGGATTGGTGCCTTTATAAACGACAAGGGCATTGAAGTGCTCGTCAAATCTCACTGCGCAAGTGCTTGTGTTTTGATCGCATTGTCAGCTTCAGAACTCTATGTTTCTCCTGACGCCCGGTTTGGTTTTCATCAGGCTAGCACAGCAGCAAGCCTAGATAGCCAAATGGGGAGCTTCTATGGAAAAATCGCAACTGAAGAGTTTATTTCACAACTAAAGATTCTGGGTACGCCCAGCTTCCTTTTAGAACAGGTTCGAAAAACGCCTCCTAATCAGATGTATTATATTTCTGGAGAAGACCTATCTCAATTTGGATTGGCCGAGATCATATCTGTTTCACATCAGTAGCAAACTGATAACTCACAAACCGACTCACAATCTATCTAAAGGCGGTTTAGGCCACTCCCTACTGTGGCAACAACGTCTCTCGGTCCAGTTGCTGTTCGTGGGCTTCTTCCTGGAGCCATGCTTTGAAGGATTTTACGACTGGGCGCAGGGTGCGGTTTTCGGGGTAGACGAAGTGGTAGGCGGAGGAGAGTTTCAGGCTGATGTCAAACAGGCGGACCAGTGTGCCTGCGGCGAGCTCTTCCTCAATAAAGAACTTTGGCACCAGCGCAACGCCCAGGCCAGAAGCAGCAGCCTGTGAGATCATGGTGAACTGATCGAAACGCGGGCCCTGAAAGGCGCCATCTGTTTCTACACCTGCCAGAGAGAACCATTTTTGCCATCCATCTGGCCGTGTTGACTGGTGCAGGCGCATAACGTCGATCAGGTCCTCCGGTGTGCGCAGGCTGTGTCTGTCGCGGAATGCTCTGGAGGCGACTGGAATGACTTCTTCCTGAAACAGCGGCTCTGCGATGGCTCCTGCCCAGACAGGTTCTCCGTAATGGATCGCTCCATCAAACGGTTCTACCGAGAAATCGAAGGGGCGCAGACGGACGGAGAGGTTGAAGCTGGCTTCCGGGTAGCGCTCGTGGAAACGGGGGAGGCGGCGGGCGAGCCAACGGGTGCCGAAGGTTGGGAGGACGGCGACGTTGAGCACATCCTCACTGCCCGCAAAGGACATCACCTGACGGGTCGCGCTGGTCATCTTTTCCAGCGTGCCGCGGATGTCATGCAGGTAGATACGCCCGGCATCCGTCAGAACAATGCGCTGGCGAATCCGTTTGAACAGCTCAACACCCAAGCGACCTTCCAAAAGGCGCACCTGTTTGCTGACTGCGCCTTGCGTCAGGAACAATTCTTCAGCTGCACGCGTGAAACTGCCGTGCCGCGCTGCGCTTTCGAATGCGATCAAACAGTCTATCGGGGGGATAAAACCACGCTTCATCCTGACCTCTCATGATGCCGTGAACAGCTCGAAACTCCTGAAATCGCGAGGTTAAGCACACCCAACACGATTAAATTTCGTTCTATCTGGCATCATCTCCTTCTTAAAACAGAATCTCAAATAAGCCGATACCCATTATTATCCTACTGATTTTAAGCAGTTTTCTCACTAGCGCAAGATCCAAGCGAAATTATCAGTCATTCCATATGCGAATGAATAATGGAAAAGACGTAGCTTTTACCCGTGAACAGGACAAGAGAAACTCTGCTCAAATTTCGAACTGACTGTTTCTCACTCTTTGGGGGCTTCAATGACCGTAGGTCTGGATACCGCGCAATTCGCAAAAGAAACAATTGAACTCATGGAGCGTATGGGTGTAGCCCGCGCTGCTTTGGAAGGGGGCACACTTGCTGCAACTTCTCCAAACTCCGGTGAAACGCTGGCGATGATCAAAGAAGACAGCGCCGCGGAAACCACCGCTGCGATTGGTCGTGCTCACGATGCTTTCAAAGAGTGGCGCAAGCTGCCAGCCCCTCGTCGTGGCGAACTGGTTCGCCTGCTGGGTGAAGAGCTTCGCACTTATAAAGATGACCTTGGTAAGCTGGTGAGCCTGGAAGCAGGCAAGATCACCTCTGAAGGTCTGGGTGAAGTTCAGGAAATGATCGACATCTGCGATTTTGCAGTTGGGCTTTCGCGTCAGCTGTACGGTCTGACCATCGCGACCGAGCGTCCGGGTCACCGTATGATGGAAACCTGGCACTCATCCGGTGTTATTGGTGTGATCTCCGCGTTCAACTTCCCAGTCGCGGTCTGGTCCTGGAACGCAGCACTGGCATTTGTTTGTGGTGACTCCGTTGTTTGGAAGCCATCTGAGAAATCTCCTCTGACAGCAATGGCGTGTGCTGCGCTGTTTGAGCGTGCGGTTGCCAAGTTTGGTGATGATGCGCCGAAGGGCTTGCTGGAAGTTATTGTAGGTGGTCGTGAAATCGGTGAGACGCTGGTCGACGACAAGCGCGTGCCTGTTATCTCCGCAACCGGTTCCACTCGCATGGGTCGTCAGGTTGGTCCACGTGTTGCACAGCGCTTCGGCAAGTCCATCCTTGAGCTGGGCGGCAACAACGCAGCGATCGTGACCCCATCTGCTGATCTGGACCTGACCCTGCGCGGCGTGGCCTTCTCTGCAATGGGTACTTGCGGTCAGCGTTGTACTACTCTTCGCCGTCTGATCACACATGACAGCGTTTATGATGCGCTGATCCCACGTCTTATCAAGGCGTATGCCTCTGTGAAGATCGGCATTCCGACCGAAGAAGGCACGCTGATCGGTCCGCTCATCGACAAAGACGCTTATGACAACATGCAGAAGTCTCTGGAAGCTGCGAGGGCAGCTGGCGGCACCGTGCATGGTGGCCAGCGCGTGATGGCGGACGAGTATCCGGATGCCTATTACGTTCAGCCTGCTGTTGTTGAAATGCCAGGTCAGGTTGGTCCTGTACTGGAAGAGACTTTTGCTCCGATCCTCTACGTCGTTCGCTACAGCGACTTTGATGAAGCGATTGAAATTCAGAACGGTGTTGGTGCTGGTCTGTCTTCTTCCGTCTTCACCAAAGACATGGGTGAAGCTGAAACCTTCGTTTCTGTTGTTGGCTCTGATTGCGGCATTGCAAACGTCAATATTGGCCCATCCGGTGCTGAAATTGGCGGCGCATTCGGTGGTGAGAAAGAAACTGGTGGTGGTCGTGAAGCTGGCTCTGATGCCTGGAAGGCATACATGCGCCGCGCGACCAATACCATCAACTACTCTGGCGCTCTTCCATTGGCGCAGGGTGTGAAGTTTGACGTTGAATAAGGAATTTTGAGCATGAGTAGTGATCCAACCGGCGGAGGCGTCTTTAATTGGGAAGACCCGTTCCTCATGCGCGACCAGTTGAATGAAGACGAAGTCCTCATCATGGAAAGCGCGCGTGCCTACGCTCAGGAAAAGCTTCTGCCACGTGTGATGGAAGCCTACCGCGAAGAGAAGACTGATCGCTCCATCTTTAACGAGATGGGGGAACAGGGTCTGCTTGGCGTGACCCTTCCAGAGCAATACGGTGGTTCAGGTGCGTCTTACGTGGCCTACGGCCTTGTTGCCCGCGAAGTTGAGCGTGTGGACAGTGGCTACCGCTCCATGATGAGTGTGCAGTCCTCCTTGGTGATGTACCCAATCTACGCCTACGGCTCTGAAGAGCAGCGCATGAAGTATCTGCCGAAGCTTGCTTCTGGCGAATACGTTGGCTGTTTTGGTCTGACCGAGCCGGATGCAGGGTCTGACCCAGCTGGCATGCGCACCCGCGCTGTGAAGACCGAGAGCGGATACCGCATCACTGGTTCCAAGATGTGGATTTCCAATTCCCCAATCGCAGACGTGTTTGTGGTTTGGGCGAAGTCTGAAGCGCATGACAACCAGATCCGCGGTTTCGTTCTTGAAAAGGGTATGGAAGGTCTTTCCGCCCCTAAGATCGAAGGCAAGCTGTCTCTGCGTGCTTCCATCACCGGTGAAATCGTGATGGACAACGTTGAAGTGGGTGAAGATGCGCTGCTGCCTAACGTTTCTGGCCTGAAAGGTCCGTTCGGCTGTCTGAACCGCGCTCGCTATGGCATCTCCTGGGGTGCGCTGGGCGCTGCGGAAGATTGCTGGATGCGTGCTCGCCAGTACGGCATGGACCGCAAGCAGTTCAACCGTCCTCTGGCACAGACACAGCTGTTCCAGAAGAAGCTGGCAGACATGCAGACCGAGATTACCCTCGGTCTTCAGGCTTCCCTGCGTGTTGGTCGTCTGTTTGACGAAGGCCGCGTTGCTCCTGAGATGATTTCCATTGTGAAGCGCAACAACTGCGGCAAGGCGCTGGATATTGCGCGTCAGGCACGTGACATGCACGGTGGTAACGGCATCTCTGAGGAGTTTATGGTGATGCGCCATGCTCAAAACCTTGAGACCGTCAACACTTATGAAGGTACACATGACGTTCACGCCCTTATTCTGGGTCGTGCGCAGACTGGCCTTCAGGCTTTCTTTTAAGCCCTGATCAGCATCGTAATCTCGTGAAAGTGCTGGGAGGCCTTTTTTTGAGATTACGCATGATGCTCTTGGGAGGCGTTTCGCCTCCCTTTTAGACCGGCGCTCGCAAATACCCGCCTAATTGTTTCGGGCGTCGGTTCTTATCTTTTTCATTTCTCAGTATTCAGGTGTGACTATGGCGATAGCTTCAGTGGATGTTGCTATTATTGGGGGGGCTGTCATCGGGTCATCGGTGGCGTACCATCTTGCACAACGCGACGACTTCAAGGGTAGCATTGCGGTCTTTGAGAAAGACCCGTCTTACCAACATTGCGCTTCGGCGCTTTCTGCCGCTTCTATTCGCCAACAGTTCTCCTCTGCCGTGAACATCGACATTTCGCTCTACGGCATCGATTTCCTGCGCGATATTGGCAGTCTTCTGGAAGTTGACGGCGAACAGCCACGCATTGATCTGGTTGAGGGCGGTTATCTATTTCTCGCAACGCCAGACAAGCGCAGCATTTTGGAAGAGAACCACGCGCTTCAACAGAAGATGGGTGCGGATATTGGGTTTTTGGATTCTGATGCGCTGAAAGCCAAATTTCCGTGGCTCAATGTCTCTGATCTTTCTGCTGGCTGTCACGGTCTTTCTGGCGAAGGCTGGTTTGACGGCTATGGCCTGATGCAGGCGTTTCGCCGCAAAGCGCGCTCGCTGAACGTGCCTTATGAGCCGTATCAAGTGGTTCACCTTGAAAAGATCATGGGCGGCAGCTGGATTTTGACACTCTCCAATGGAGAGCAGGTGGAAGCTGGTGTTGTGGTGAATGCAGCAGGGGCGTCAGGTGGCACTCAGATTTGCATGGAAGCTGGCTTTGATGCTCCGGTGCACTCCAAAAAGCGCATGATTTTCACCTTTGAATGCCGCGATGAGGTTCCGGGTCTGCCGTTGCTGGTTGATCCAAATGGAACCTATGTACGCCCTGAAGGGACAGGCTTTATCTGCGGCAGCTCACCAGATGAAGAGCAAGACCTGGATTCCTTCGACTATGATGTCGATTATTCCTTCTTTGAGGAACACCTTTGGCCAACACTCGCCAATCGGATTCCTGCATTTGAGGCCATCAAACCCGGTGCGGCTTGGGCAGGGCACTATGATGTGAACCTGTTCGATCACAACGCATTTACCGGTCCGGTGCCTGGCATTGAAGACTTTTACATCGCGCTGGGCTTTTCCGGTCACGGCCTTCAGCAAAGCCCTGCGGTGGGACGCGGTCTTGCCGAACATATCGTAACAGGACGCTATGAGACGCTGGACCTTTCCGAGCTTGGTGTTGAGCGCCTGACCGCGAACAATCCGCTGATTGAGCGGAATGTGGTTTAAGAAGAGCGGCCTACTGAGGTGGGCCGCTTAATCTGGCTCGGTTTTTGATGATCAGGTCGGCGAGGAAGTCTGCCATGACGCGCATTCGGGGGGAATGGGCGAGGTCAGAGTGCATGACCAGATAGATTTGTTGATCAACGCCGATGTTGGCTTCCACGCAGACAAGCCCGGCTTCTGCTGCAAGGAAGTGAGGGAGAACCGCCAGACCGAGCCCGGCTTTGGCGGCGACCACTTGCGTGGCGAGTGATGAGGTTAAAACTGCGGGTTCACGGCCTTTTAAAGCGCGTCGAATCCATTGTGCTGCGGCAAGGTGAGCCTGCGCCTCACTCCAGGATATGCAGTCGTCGTCCTCATAACCTGCAGGCTTTTCGAGTTCTGTTCGCTTGAGCAGGTATTCTTTGCTTGCATAAAGGCCGAAGCCGAGCGTTCCCAAGCGACGAAGCGTGACGTTGCCGCTTTCCGGTTTCACCATCCGTATGGCGAGGTCTGCATCACGGCGGTGCAGGTTCACTGAGCTTACGTCGGTTAGAATTTCGATATGCAGGTCCGGATAGCTGGTGCGCAGCTCGGGCAGTGCAGGCAAAATCAGGTGAGTGGCGAGATTTTCTGCTGTGGCGAGGCGTAGTTTTCCGGAAATGCCTGCCTGAGCCTTTGCGCCGGAGGAAAATGCTGCGGCTGCGGCTTCCAGCGCTTCTGCTTTTGCCAGCAGCTCACGGCCATCCTCCGTGAGCTGATAGCCGGACTGGTGCCTGACGAACAAAGGGATTTTCAGCGTTTCTTCGAGACGATCAATCTTTCTCGACAGCGTCGCGACACCGATATGCAGGTGTTGAGCAGCCGCGCTGAGTGTTCCTGTTCTGGCGACAGCCAGAAAGGCTTTGGTGTCATCCCATACAAGGTCGCGCAGAACTTCATTTCCAAATTCGGAAATCAGCTTTCCATTTCTACTCGTATTTTCCATTTTTGAAACATGGCAAGTATTCAGCAGCAACACAAGGAAGCTTCTGATGAAAACTCGCCAACTTGGATCTAAACTTAACGTCTCAGCGCTTGGTCTGGGCTGCATGGGGATGAGTGAGTTTTATGGCTCACACGATGATAGTGTGTCCTTGGGTGTGATGGCACGAGCCGTTGAACTGGGCATAGATTTCTTCGATACGGCTGACATGTACGGCCCCCACCACAATGAGGAGTTGATTGGCCGTTTTTTGAAGGAAACGAAAGCGCCTCTCAAAATCGCGACGAAGTTCGGCATCAATCGGAAACCCGGCGAATACAAGCGGACAATCGAGAATAGTCGGCAATATGCGCGGCAAGCTTGTGAGGCCTCTTTGAAGCGTTTGGGGCTTGATTACATTGATCTTTACTACGTCCATCGCGTTAACCCAGAGCAACCCGTTGAGGATGTCATGGGCGAGCTTTCGCGGTTGGTTGAGGAGGGTAAGATTGGCAATATCGGGCTTTGTGAGATCAACGAGAGCACGCTGCTCCGGGCTCATGCGGTTCATCCAATTGCAGCTGTGCAGACAGAATACTCGCTGTGGTCCCGTGATGTCGAAAGCGCAATCCTGCCTGCGTGTCGTGAGCTTGGTATTGGATTTGTCCCTTATTCCCCGCTGGGACGAGGTTTTTTGACGGGCAGTTTCAACTCGAAAACGGAGTTTGAAGAGGGCGATTTTCGCGCCAATCTGCCTAGATTTTCCAAAGAGGCCTTACTCATCAACGAGGGTATCGCGAAAGTGATTACAGCGGCCGCACACCAGAAGAAATGCACACCTGCACAGCTCTCCCTTGCCTGGTTGCTGGCAAAGGGAAACGATATCGTGCCAATTCCAGGTACGAAGAGACTAAAGTATCTGGAAGAGAACGCTGCAGCACCTGAGATTGAGTTGACCGCTGAAGAGGGGCTTGCGCTGGACGCTGAGATTGCTCGCATACCTGTTGTGGGTGAGCGGTACACGCCTGAGGGCATGAAAGGCCTTAATGCCTAAACAGTCTCTCTGAGCAAAACCGAGTGATCCCTAAAACTTATTCCCCTCCCAGTTTTCTCCCATACTCTGAGAAACATGCCCACGCAACGGGCTGCTGGCGGACCGTCCGTCAGTGAGGCGTGGGTTGGGTGGGGCTATCAGAAGAGGTAACGCATCTTTCTGGTGGTCCGGTGAACCGAACTTCAAACGTGACCGCATGGTTTGAGGGGAAGGGCCCAAGTTTGTAGGGTATCACGCGGCGACAAGTGCAAATGTACCGGCAGTAAAACCTGCTTTTACAGATGCGTTTGTCAAAGACGGAGGAACTGTTCGATTAGGGAAACCTGATTGGATAAGCCATTGTCTTTCCGGGAAACCGGCTATCGTGCCTTACAGGCAAAGAGGCGACGTTGTTCATTACAAGAAAGCCCGGGCGAGGCGAGCAGCCACTGCCGAAGACTCATATTTAAACAAGTAGCGCAGGCACTGCCTGCTCGCCTTGCTCATCCCAAGTTTGGGAACCTTAGCTTCAACACTGCATGGGCTGCCATGCGGTGCTTTTAGTGCATGTTTTTGTTGTTCCAGTGCCATTCAGAACAGCGCAACTCTGTAACCTCCTGCACAATCTTGGTGTCAGGCTTATAAAGCCCTGCATGACCAGTTGACCGCGTTCAGGAGGGTGGAACATGTCATCTTCAGTTGCTTTGAGCACACCGCAAATTAATCCGCACATCTCAGCGGGGGATCTTGAGAACATCAAGGGAGCCTCGGACAGAGACCATGTTGGGAATCCGGCAACACGGCTCTGGGACAAGATTGTTGACTGGTTTTGCGGGACGGACCGCGTAACAGCGAAGAAACTGGCGTTTGATCTGTACTCGCCGGGTGTGACGGACCAAAACAAGGTCAAAGCATTTGAGCAACTGCGCGAACTGGCTGGTGCGAACTATCAGGACAATTTCAAAGTCTATGACAGTTCCCATTATCGCAGCTACAGCGTTTTGGATTTCAAGCTGGAATTTGATGTGCGCAGTCCTGATGAAGACCGCGTGGAAGCTAACCTGAAAAACGACATCATGATGGAGGGGATCAAGACCCCTGAACAGCAGGGATTGCAGTTTCAAAAAGACTTTGACCGCAGGCAGGAACGCACTTTTACGTTCGATTCAAAACCGATTGAAGACATGAGCTTCTTTGATCAGTTTTCTTCGCAGGAACGTGCCGCCATCTTTGCAGTTTGCCATCAAGGGCTGTTTCCGCTGCTTTCTGATGCGGTGATGTGTATGTCCAACAATCAGGATATGCGGTTTGATATCAGCAAGCCGGGGCCAGATGATCTGCGCATTGAGGCCTACATGGAGAAGGACATCTCAATGGACTTCGATGGACCATTCTTCGAAGAACAACAGCAGCAGGTTGCTGAATATGACGGCGTTAAGAAGTCGCTGAAGATTGAAGCCGTGATCAATATCTGGCGAGGTGGCCAGGAAGTTGATCTGGTTTCTGCAGAAGTCCTGTCACAAAACGAAGTGTGACAGGAGCTGTTGCGGAGTTTTTTGCAGACGAAGGGAGCTGAGTTAGCTCTCCTTGTCCTTCTTCTTCATTGCCTTTTCGAGAGCATTGACCGTGGTTCGAAGCACCTGAATGCGAGCGTAACGCTTGTCTTCGGAAGAAATTAGCGTCCATGGGGCGTAACGGGTGGAGGTGCGGTCCACCATGTCACCCGCTGCGATGGCGTACTCATTCCATTTGAGGCGATTGCGCCAGTCTTCCTCGGTGATTTTGTAGTTTTTGTAGGCGGTTTCTTCACGGGCTTTGAAGCGTCGCAGTTGCTCTTCTTCTGAGATCGCGAGCCAGAACTTGCAAAGGACGAAGCCGGAATCTGTCAGCTCTTTTTCGAAGGCGTTGATTTCGTTGTAAGCGCGCATCCAGTCGGCCTCAGAACAGAAGCCTTCGACGCGCTCAACAAGAACCCGCTCGTACCAGGAGCGATCAAAGATGGCGCTGTGGCCCTTTTTCGGCAGGCGGCGCCAGAAACGCCAGAGGTACGGGTGCAGCTTTTCTTCGACGGAAGGGGCTGCGATTGGGTGCACCTTGTAGTTTCGCGGGTCCATGGAGCGGGTGAGGCGGCGGATTGAACCACCCTTGCCAGCAGCATCGTTGCCCTGGAAGACGGAGATTAAACCGAACTTTTTGAAACGCTTGCGGTCTGTCAGGTACGCCATCTTGTCCTGAAGCTCTTCAAGCTCTGCCTTGTAGTCTTCTTTGGAGATGGTCGTCGTCAGGTCTATCGCATCCACAGCGTTGGCCTGCGACAGGGTCGTGACCACAGCCGGAGCTGAAACCGGATTGCCGTTGCCGCTTTCCAGCTTCTTCTTCATGGATTGTGCGATGGTTTCGGCCAGCGCGAGATCGCGAACATCCGGATCCTGAGAGGGAATTACAAACCAAGGGGCATAGCCGGTGCTGGTTTGCAGGGATGCCTTTTCGCCAGCCGTCTGCGCGGCGCGATAGTGCTCTGAGCCAGACCATTCCTCAATGAAGTTGCGGCCTTTTTTGCCTTTGACTTCGATATCATGCAGGCGCTCCTGCTGCTCAGCCTTTGGAAGAGTGAACCAGAACTTGAGAAGGAGAATGTTCTCGTAGGCCAGCATTTTTTCAAAGCGGTTGATGGCTGACAGCTGGCGCTCCAGCTCTGCGTCATCAATCTTGCCCATAACGGCATCACGCAAAGGTTCCTGATACCAGGAGCCAAACACAATGGAGGTTTCGCCCCGTGCAGGCAGATCACGCCAGTAGCGCCAGTAGTTTGGCCGGGCGCTTTCAGACTCGCTGCGCTCTTCATGGTAGGCGTTGCAGAACAGATAACGGGTGTCCATCCACTCATACAAACGGGAGATCGCCGCTCCTTTACCCGAGCCGTCTACACCAGCGAGCAAAATGATCGTTGCAAAAGCTTTATTCTCTCTCAGCTTATGCTGAACTTCCAACAATTCCTCACGGAGTTCAGGCAGTCTTTTTTGAAGCAGCTCTTTGCTGACTGTCTGAGGAATGTTTGCAGACTGAAACATGCAAGTGACCTTCGCATCTGGGGCATGGCGTAAAATGTTATTTTTGCTCATTCGGCTTTGCAGCCAAGAATAGCCATTCTGTATTATTGCTTAAAGAGCTAAACGATGTTTTTCGTCACCAGAATTAACGTATGGGTCTGATTAGTGGGACTATTATGCTTTTTGAAGGGATTAGGGCTTGTTATTTCCCTTTCAAAGCGCCAGATGCCTGCATATAAATGTAACAGAATGCAGACCTTATTTTGGTCACCTTGGCACTATGTATACATTTCAAGCAGTCACCCAGCGATCTAAGTCATTTATGAAAGAGCTAGAGACTTTTCAGTGAACGTCGATTTCGTCACCACATTCCTCAACCACATTGTTGATTTCATTGCAGCAAACCCAGCGTTCGCTGGCCTTATCTGTTTTATCGTCGCAATGGGCGAAGCGCTCTTTCTGATTGGACTGGTGTTTCCAAGCACGGTTGTTCTTGTGGGCGCCGGAACGCTTATTGGCCTTGGCGAGCTGCCCTTTCTGAGCATCTTTTTATGGACAACCGCAGGCGCCGTAACCGGCGACGCGTTTTCCTATTGGTTTGGCTACTTTTACAAAGACAAAGTGCGCACCATCTGGCCATTAAGCCGGTATCCGGATTGGCTGCAGCGCGGTGAAGACTATTTTGCCAAACATGGCGGTAAGAGCATCTTTATTGGCCGTTTCGTGCCGGGTGTGAAGTCTGTGGTACCCGGAATTGCTGGTATGGCGGACATGAGTTTTGGCCGCTTTACGTTCTTCAACGTGACATCAGCCTTCGCATGGGCCGCGATCCATCTGATACCCGGTGTGATGGCTGGATCTGCTCTGTTTGCTATTGGCGAGTTCAATACGCGTCTGGCGATTATTCTTGGTGGCTTGCTGCTGGTTCTCTTGATTGCCGTGGCCCTGATCCGCTGGCTGATCATGTTTATTCTGCCAATCGTTGGTGGTTCTCATCAGGCAACAGTCAA
Organism: Pseudovibrio sp. Ad5; assembly: GCF_001623095.1. Lineage (NCBI taxonomy): Bacteria > Pseudomonadati > Pseudomonadota > Alphaproteobacteria > Hyphomicrobiales > Stappiaceae > Pseudovibrio > Pseudovibrio sp. Ad5. Next base: position 483,797 of record NZ_LMCH01000066.1, read on the forward strand.
TTGGTTTGCCCGCCGTCCAGATCGCTTCAGCCAATGGGTTGCACGGACGTATGACCCTGAAAACCCACGTAGTGTGGGGATGCTGGTTTCTGCGTTCTTCCTGCTTGTGACGCTGCCCGGTTTCATTTGGTTTACAGGTGCCGTGGCGCCGGGAATGCCGATGGCGCGGGCTGATCTTGCGATCAGCAACTTCTTCCAGATCGCCCGGACACCGATCATCGATAAGGTCATGGTTATGATCACCATGATGGGCGATGGACATGTCACTGCAACCGTGACACTGGCTGTTGGGCTTTATTTGTTTGGGCGGAAGGCATGGCGCAGAGCGACAGGCTTTGTCATCGCGATTGTCAGCTCCTCAATCTTTGTGGTGATCACCAAGGCGTTGATTGGCCGTGATCGTCCAATTGAGCTGTACTCTGGAGCGGACGCATTTTCATTTCCATCCGGGCACGCGACGATCAATACGGTTCTAATCGGGGTCATTGCGGTTTTGGTGGCTCATGATCGTTCGCGTCTGAGCAAGACGATCATCTATTCTGTGGCGGCAACCTTTGCGATCCTGATCGGGTTCTCACGAGTTTATCTTGGCGCGCACTGGCTTTCTGACGTGCTGGCTGGTCTCTTGTTTGGCTCCGGTACGGTCTTCTTCTTCTCATTCGTGTTTGGGCACATTCACAACGAGAAAGTCGGCAGAACTGCGCTGACGATCATTTCGCTGAGTGCACTGGCGATTGCTTCCGTCTGGCACATCAGCACAAATTACAAGACAACTGCTGAGGCTTATGAGCCGCGCAGTGAATCTGTTGTGATCCAAAAATCCAGCTGGCGCTTGCAGGACTGGCGTTTGCTGCCTGCCAAGCGTGTGTCCATTACGGGTGAACTGGAAGAGCCGATAACACTGCAATGGTCCGGCACGCCGGAACAGTTGGAAAAGCAACTGACAGACCTGGGCTGGCGCAAGGCTCCGGAATGGTCTGTTCCAACGGCGACTGGATACCTGAAAGGCGAGACACCTGCTGGCGAACTGCCTCCGGTACCACACACCAATGCAGGCTTTCTGCCTGCGCTGACGATGGTTTATGAAAGCGATCAGGACCACAGACAGGTGTTCTGGCTCTGGGAAACCCGGTTCAAGCTCTCCGATGTGAGCGGAGAGATTTCCAATCTGTATATCGGCGGTGCGCTGGACGAAGAAACCGTCCGTCTGTTTGGTGAGTTTTCAGGTCTGAAGTCTGAAGATGAAATTCCGGTGGATCTTCACATGTTCAACCAGCTACCAAATGCAGAAGAGAAGCGCAGGTGGGATGGTAGCTCTGTGGTAATTGCGGGGCCTTAAAGCAGGCCCTGCTAGGCTTTTTCCTGAGGAGCGCAATACAGGCCGTAGAGAGTTTGCAACACGGATTCTACTTCGGCACTTGCCAGAGAATAATAGATTGTCTGGGCGCTACGACGGGTGGAAACCAGATTGCTGGCACGCATCTTGGCAAGGTGTTGTGACAGCGCGGACTGACTAAGATTAACAGCTTCTGCAAGTTCACCTACAGTACATTCGCTCTGTACCAGTCGACACAACACCATCAAGCGCTTGGGATGCGCCATGTTAGCAAGAAGCCGCGAAGCTTCCTCAGCGTTTTCTTCTAAGTCTTCAAAATTTGCATCAATCAAAGCTCGAACCCTAATCTTTAATGTTATTAGCAGCAGGCCATTTATAGGATGTGGGCCATAAAAGCAGCGTCATTATTCTTGGTCCCCATACATAAAGAAGAACATGAAACATGCAAGTAGCTGGACTGCTCTAACCAAATTTGTCGTCCTTTTCTTGTCGGGACAACCAGAATATTATGCTCTCCTGCAATAATTCTAGCATAATGTGGCGGGTCTATGTTAATAGCCCGATCAAACCGAGCCTCAGAGACTATTCCAGTAGAATTAATTGAAGCTGCCTGCTTTTGTGCTGGATTTCTCGAAGGCAAACTTCTTCAAGCTTGTTTTGTGCGTATCCTAAATCGAAAAATGGTTTTTAGTTTTCCGGGCCGCGCAAAAAACACATGATGAAATCAGCAGAACCGGCTTCGGACACTCTGCTCATTCGAAAGATCACTTTTGACCGACTTCGACAAACTTGGTGTTGCAAAACCATTTCAGATCGCCCTGAAATCTAAAGGTTATGACGAGCCAACACCTATTCAGGAAAACGCTATTCCATACATTCTGGATGGCAAGGACCTGCTTGGTCTTGCGCAGACCGGAACGGGTAAAACCGCAGCTTTCGCAGTTCCGCTTCTTCAGCGCTTGCTTGAGAGCCGGTATCGCGCAGCGCCGAAGAGCGTGCGCAGCCTTATTCTGACGCCAACCCGCGAGCTGGCGGATCAGATTTCAAAGAACATCAAGGCCTATTCAGGCCGCACCAAAATGTACTCCAGCTGCGTTGTTGGCGGTGTGCCATTTCCTCCGCAGTTCCGTGCTTTGCAGCGTGGTCTGGATGTACTGGTGGCGACACCTGGCCGACTGCTCGACTTGCACCGCAAGAACGGCGTCAGCTTTGATGAGCTGGAGATTTTCGTTCTCGATGAAGCGGACCAAATGCTGGATCTCGGCTTTATCGCAGAACTGGAAGAGATTGCTTATCTGCTGCCGGAAAAACGGCAGACTCTGCTGTTCTCAGCAACGATGCCTGCAGAAATTCGTGAGTTTGCTGGTCGCTTCCTAAGTGATCCTGTTGAGGTGAGCACTGCGCCACCAGCTACAACAGTAGAAGCCGTTATCCAGAAGATCGCGCATCTGGAAGATAACGCCAAGTATCCATTGCTGAAGACGCTTCTTGAAACGGAAGAGTGCGAGCGCGCTCTTGTGTTTACGCTCACCAAAAAAGGCAGTGCGCGACTAGCTGCCCGGCTGAACGCAGACGGTGTGCCAGCAGAAGCTATTCATGGCGACATGTCCCAGGCAGAACGCCAGAAGACGCTGGACAAGTTCAAAGGCGGTAAGCTGAAAACCCTTGTTGCGACTGATGTTGCAGCCCGCGGGATTGACGTTTCAGATATTTCGCATGTGATCAACTTTGACATGCCGAATGCGACTGAGAACTACGTGCACCGCATTGGCCGTACGGCGCGTGCGGGTAAGAGCGGAAACGCGATTACGTTCTGTTTGCCAGAAGATCGCGGTATGCTGCGTGCTGTTCAAAAGCTGATCGGCAAGAAGATCCCCGAGATGGATGGATACACCTTCTTCCCATCAGATCGCGAGCCGAAAAGCGCGCGCAGCAGTGCGCAATTGGCGGGCAAAAAACAGAAGCTTGGTGGGCAGCGTAAAGGCCCGGGCGGCGGCAAGTTCGCTCAAAAGCCAAAGGGCAAATCTTCTGCCAAGCCGGGTAAAAAAGCACCTCCACGCCGGTCGCCAAGCAAGTCATCTGACACGTCTTCAGCTCCTGCTTCCGGTGGTGGCGTTTATCTCAAGCGCAAGAAGCCTTAAGCCTCCGCTCAATGCAGAGTCTTACGACAGTGCAGAGTGTATCTCACGGATTGGAAGTAAAGTTCCAATCCGGTGGTCGCAGCGGTGTGTTACTGGTTGTTTTCTCTCAGGTCCGGATACCCTCTGGTAAATTCGGGCTGGAGCGCTTGTTTGCAAAGACACAGCATTCCTGTGTTTTTCTGAATGATATCCAATCGCAGTGGTACCTTAGTGCTCAACAGGGCATTGACTGTGCGATTGACGAAGCGATTGCGCAAGAGAACCCGGAGCGCATCATCTATTACGGCGCATCCATGGGGGCTTATGGGGCGTTGGTGACCGGCCTGCGGCGTCAGGACGGTGAGATTTATGCATTTTCAACGGAGCTGGAGCTGGGTGTGGTTGGCTCACAGAGCGCTGCATACCTGGCACCTTCTGCTCATGAAAAAGTAGATCTACTGGCGCTTCTATCAGAGAGTATGAAGTATCCCGTTCACCTCTTCTTCGGGCTATTCGATTGGGTTGACACGAACGGATACCTTGCCGCGCAGCGATTGCCGCATTGTGCAAACTGGTTTTATTATGGGGTTGCAGGGCCGCATGCGTTGCATGATCAGCTCTACTCTCTCAACATTATTCGCCAGCTGATCAAGACGTTTCAGCGCGATGTTGCTGAGCTGCTTAGGGCGCGAGGTCTCCTTATCACGCCAAGCCTTGCTGACTGCGCGGGTTTCGTTCGTCTGGGGCAAGCGCTCGCAGAAGGCAGAGTGATGCATCTGCCAGATGTATCGAGAGCACTCTCTGCAAATCCGGGCTATGGGTTGCTAAAGGCCGAACATCTTGCGTTGCAAGGAAAGCCTCAAGAGGGCGCTGAACTGCTTCAGGAGTGGGATAGAACCTTGCAATGTGATACCGTGTTGAAGACGACACCAAAGCGTTGGCGCAAGAGTTTTTTGATAGGTGCAGCCGAGTTGTATTCAAGCTGCTTTGAGCACACAAAAGCTCGGGAAGCCCTTGCTAACTGCGCAGCACAGTTTCCGATTGATGAACGGATGTTGCAGTTGGCAGCAAAGCTGGATTTCGTTTTACCTGAAACTCAGTGAAGCCCTGATCTAATCTTGGATTGAAATTGTAGGGCAGCTTGATAGTATCACTAAGAACAAAGTGGGAACGGTTTCATGGAATTTGTGAAGGGCTCAAATCGCGTTCAACTGGATGATCCGCTGGTCGATGGTCGTCAATCCGAGCGTGCGTTGAAAATCCAGCGTGGGGTGCAGCGCTATCTGCGAGTGCTGGGTCATACGAGCCTGCCAGAAATCACATTGGCCTCAGGCCGTCGGGCTGATCTGGTGGTTCTTGGCAAGAAATCCGAGATTTGGATTATCGAGATCAAGTCATCAATCGAGGACTTCAAAGCAGACAATAAATGGCATGAGTATCGCGATTATTGCGACCGGCTATTTTTCGCTACCAGCGCAGACGTTCCGCAAGAGATTTTTCCAGAAGAAACCGGCTTCATTCTGGCTGATGACTACATGGCAGAAATCATTCGCGAAGCACCGGAACACAAGCTTTCTGCTGCAACCCGTAAAGCGGTGATTTTGCGATTTGCGCAGGCTGCGGCGAACAGACTGCACGATCTGACTGACCCGAACCAGAGAAACCTGCGCAGGGGATAAACTGGGGAAGAACCTCAGCAAGCCTCTGCGTTCAAATGTTATTTTCAAAGAACGCCCTCAGAGAAGTTTAGCGCATAACATACTCACCAGAATGTTCAGGTTTCCGTTTGGGGAAAGGCTCACTAACATTGAAACATAAAACAGCTTGTCCGTATTGGGGTGAGTGGAAAATGCGTTAGACATTTTTGCTGTGTCATTTCCGGGAGAGTTGAGGGCTTTCGGGCGTGTGATGTGTTTCTGGGGAGGGGCGCAATGAAATTTGATTATGTGATTGTTGGAGGCGGCTCGGCAGGGTGTGTGCTTGCAGCCCGACTTACAGAAGACCCTTCAGTAACCGTTTGCCTGCTTGAGGCTGGTGGTGAGGGAAAGTCCGTTTTGGTACGAGCACCCCTTGGTATTGCAGCGATGGTTTCCGCAAAGCCCTTTGCCATCAACAATTGGGCTTTTAACTCGGTTCCACAAACAGAGCTGAACGACAGAACTACATTCCATCCACGTGGCAAGGCTTTGGGTGGTTCCAGCGCAATCAATGCGCAACTTTATATCCGCGGCCAAAAACAGGATTATGATGGCTGGGTGGAGCAGGGTGCTGAAGGGTGGTCCTTTGATGATGTGCTGCCCTACTTCAAAAAATCTGAATGTAATCAGCGCGGTGAAAGCGGAATGCATGGGGCCGATGGGCCTTTACACGTTTCCGAGCAACGTTCGCCTCTTCCAATATCGCATGCCTTTTTAGCTGCAGCTGAAGGCAGACAGATTAAACGCAACAATGACTTTAACAGCGGTGATCAAGAGGGCGTTGGGCTTTATCAGGTCACGCAGTTCCATGAGGATGATAAAAAAGGCGAGCGCTGTTCGGCTGCTGCTGCCTACCTTCACCCAGTTATGGATCGCTCCAATCTGACTGTGATTACCCATGCACGCAGTACTCGAGTGTTGTTTGAAGATAAGAAAGCCGTTGGTGTTGAATACAGCCGGAAGGGCAAACTTGCGACGGTGAAAGCAGGTCGTGAGGTTATTGTCTCAGCAGGCGCTTTCCAGTCTCCGCAGTTGCTTATGCTTTCTGGCATTGGGCCAGCGGATGAGCTGGCGAAACACAACATTCCGGTCCTGCATGACCTGCCTGGTGTGGGTAAGAACCTGCAGGATCATCTGGATTACACCATCAGCTACCGCTCTAATAAAACGGATATGCTGGGACTGGGCTTGAAGCCGGGCATTCAGCTGATCAAGGAAATACTGCGCTGGCGGAAAGACGGCTCTGGCATAATTGCTTCTCCGGCAGCAGAGGGTGGGGCTTTTTTGAAGACCAACCCGGAACTAGACAGGCCTGACATTCAACTACATTTCGTCATCTCCATCATCGATGACCATGGCCGGAAGCTCTATGGCGGATACGGGTTTGGCTGTCACGTTTGTGTTTTGCGTCCAAAATCAACCGGGGAAGTTGGGCTCAATTCAGCAAATCCGATGGATGCACCGCGTATTGACCCGAAATATCTGACAGATCCGGAAGATATGGATGTGTTGGTGAAGGGTATCCGCATGACACGGGACATTCTGGAAGGGCCAGAGCTCTCAGACTATCGGGAGGACATGCTCTACGAGTTTGGTCGTGATGAGCGCAGTATCAAGCAAGCAGTGCGGGAGAGGGCGGAGACGATCTATCATCCTGTTGGCACTTGCAAAATGGGCACAGATGAAATGTCGGTCGTCGGGTCGGACCTGAAAGTACACGGGCTGGAAGGCCTGCGTGTGATTGATGCTTCTGTGATGCCTTCGCTGATCTCAGGCAATACGAATGCTCCGACAATCATGATTGCCGAGAAGGCTTCAGACATGATCCTCGGTAAACCGGTTTTGAGTGCAGAACACGAGAGCGAACAGGTTTCGGCCTAAACAGCAAAAGGCCGGTACGAACTTACCGGCCTTCTAACGAGACTGTTGGGTGAGCGGGTTAAGCCAACTCTGCAATCTTTTTGACGAGCTGGCGAGCGACTTCGTCCTTACCCATCTTCGGCCAGTCTTCCACGCCGTTATGGGTCACGAGACGGACGGTGTTGTTGTCGCCGCCCATGACGTTATTCTCTGGGCTGACATCGTTTGCTACAATCAAATCAGCGCCTTTACGCTCCAGCTTTCCGCGGGCGTTGTTGATCAAGTCATTTGTTTCGGCAGCAAAACCAACCACTAGTTTTGGTCGTTTGCCTTGCAAGTGCCCTACTGTTTTCAAAATATCCGGATTTTCGACAAGGCTCAGAGGTGGCGGCAAGCCTGTTCCGTCTTTCTTGATTTTCTGGTTGCTATCGTGAGCAACCCGCCAGTCTGCTACGGCTGCAGCCATGATCGCGATGTCAGCTGGTAAGGCACATTCAACTGCGGCCAGCATAGCGCTTGCAGACTCTACGCGAATTGTCTCAACACCTTTCGGGTCTGACAGAACTGTTGGGCCTGAGACAAGTGTCACTTGCGCACCAGCTTTCGCGGCGGCTTCTGCAATGGCATAGCCTTGTTTGCCGGAGGATCGATTGGCGATGTAACGCACTGGATCAATTGGCTCATGGGTTGGGCCAGCAGTGATGACAATGCGTTTGCCCTTCAAGGGCTTTTCTTTGGGAGAAAGGAGATCTTCAATCGCGGCAACAATTTCCAGCGGTTCGGACACGCGGCCATAGCCTGCTTCGCCTTTTTCCGCCATCTCACCCGCATTGGGGCCAACAAAATTCAGGCCATCCGCTTTCAACTGAGCAACGTTGCGCTGGGTGGCCGGGTGGCTCCACATTTTGGAGTTCATAGCAGGAGCAATCAGGACCGGTTTGTCATTGGCCAGCAATACGCAGGAGGCCAGGTCGTCAGCCAGTCCATGTGCCATCTTTGCCATGATATTTGCGGTGGCTGGGGCGACGACGACAAGATCCGCCTCTCGCGACAAGCGGATGTGGCCGACATCGTGCTCGGCTTCTCTGTCAAACAGCTCGGTGAAGACTGTGTCGCCCGTCAACGCACCAACAGCAAGCGGTGTGATGAACTGGGAGCCACCGTTGGTCAGAATTGCCCGAACTTTCGCGCCTCGCTCTTGCAGGCGGCGGATCAGATCCAGCGATTTATAGGCTGCAATACCGCCTGTGATGATGAGGAGAATGCGCTTGTCTGAAAGCATTTTAAAACCACCTTTTGCGCAGGCTTGATCACCATCAGGCCCGCCAACTCATTTCCTGAGGTATTTCTATCCGTTTTCGCTCCAGATTTCATTAGTTTCCTAAAGGCCTTTCGTCCCATTGAGTAAATCGCGGTAACAGTGCAGCGCCTTCAGATCCTGAATTTTCCGGGATGAGGCCAAATTTCCTCTTCGGGTTTATCGAATTGCATGAGTTCGATGAGGTTTCTACCCTCCAAAATGAAAGCGACCCAAACGCCTTTGGCCGGACTTTCCGGAGACAAAATAACGTTCTTACCTTGCAAAGCTTCGGTAAGGTCATCAACCACATAGGCAACATGAGGGGTTGTCTTGATTATCTCGGGGAGTGGGTTGTCATCATCAAAGTTCATCCACTCAATGGCATAGGGACCCTCAAAATAGCCTGTTGCAGTGAGTTTAAGGGTTTTGTTGTGGTGCGTTTCCGGCAGCTTTTCGCTGGTTGGAATACCGACATGATGAAAGCGTAGTTCCTGCATGGCTCCTTGCCTCTAATGGCGATTTTGCCAATGCAGATTAGGCTTTTTCGATCACCACAGCCCCAAGATAACAGGTGCAATTGAAGCCATTTTTCAGGGCCACACGCAAAAAAGCCCCGCTCTTGCGAGCGAGGCTTTCAACATCAAAAGTTTCGGAGCCTAGAATTGGCCAGAGAAGCTGCGAGGTGCCGGAGCAATTGGTTCGGCAGTCCTCTTGCCAGAAACAGCATAAACCGCAAGTCCACGGTCATTCAGGCCATCTTGCTGGAAGCGGAAGATACCATCAATGCCGAGGAAACCATCACGATTGGTCAACACACGGTCAGAGAAGCGATCAGGTCCAGCGGAGCGGACCAGCCCAGCGGCCAGAATTGTTGCATCATAAGCCAAGGACGCATTGCGCGGTGGTTGAGAGCCATAGGTTTCGCGGTAACGGGTCGCGAGACGCTCGAAGCTCTGGTTATCCGGACCCGGGAACCAACTGCCAACCATGACAGGAGACTGGAGGATGTCCGGTGTGTTCCATTGACCACTGCCGATCATCTTCACTTCACCAAGGCTTGCACCCATTTCGGTCATCACCTGCATCACAAATGGAGGAACACCGCCCCCTTCAGGAACAAACAGAGTGTCCACCTGCGAAATAGAGCGGCTCAGGCTGGCAACGCGAGCGCGGATGTCTTCAGCATTGCCCGGGATGTAGCGCTCAATGGTGATGATACGGCCATTTGTTTGCCCAACAGCCTGACGGAATGCAGCTTCAGCCACCGCACCATAGGCATTGTTTGGCAACAGTGCAGAATAGGAGCCACGCTCTTGTTCTGCTGCATAAGACACAATGCGGTTCACGTCAGATACTGGCAGGTAGCTGAGCAGGTACGTGCCCGGCTTTGCTGCATTGGTATCAGAGGAGAATGCAACGATTGGAACACCAGAGCGTCTCGCAACAGCGGAAGCCCCCTGAACAGCTGGGGCAAAAACCGGACCGATAAGGAGTTCTGCGCCTTCACTGATCGCCTGCTGAGCAGCAATGCTTGCACCCTCTGAGGTTCCGCCAGTGTCTTTTACGAGCAGCTGGATGTCAGCACCCTGAAAATCCTCAAGTGCAAGCTTGGCGGAGTTTTCGAAAAGAGTGGCAACAGAAGAAGCGGATTGGCCTTCGCCAGAATATGGCAACAACAGGCCAACACGAACAGAACCATTGCCAATGGCACGGCCTGAAACCAGTTGCGGCTGGCCGTTCGGGTTCAAATCAGGCTGAAAAGGAGTGTTCACCGATGAGAAGTTAGGTGAATTAACACAGCCAGCCAACAAGAAGGAGACGCCAAGTGCAGCCCCTGTCACAAGTTTGCGGAAGCTCATTCCACGCAGTGTGGCTGATCCTAAGCTCATGGATGCCCCATCTATTCCGAAGGCCGTTCGATCAATCCCTCATTTTGCAAGGGACGAAATCCGGCAATTTACATTTAGAACTCGTCGCGATTGTTCCCGCGCCATGCTCTAATCGATTATTTTACGCATACTCTTATCCGAAAACCGGACCCCACTTCTCGGAGATGCGCCTTAGTTTGGTTTATTTCTACAGATCCAACGCAGTTAATACAGCCTCAACCCAAGGAAATCCGCGATTTTTTTAAGGATTCTGTCAAAAACTCCCCGTTGTAATTAGTCATTTTGCGGTTTGTTGGTTAGATGTGCACTCTCTACTGTGCAAAACTTGCTCCATTCTGGAGCTTTCACGAGGCGACCATGGATCATTCCGAAGCTGCATCTGAGCGGAAATACTACATTAGCGAGCATTCGCTAACGGCTAAACGGATTGAACCGGGACTGCACATCGTTTCAACCCCAATCGGCAATCTGCAGGACATCACAATCCGTGCGCTGGAAACTTTGGCGGCTTGCGATCTTATTGCCTGCGAAGATACCCGTGTGACGGGTGTTTTGTTACAGCGTTATGGCATCCGCACGCAGATGATGACCTATCATGAGCACAATGCCCACAGACAACTGCCTAAGATTTTGGAGGCATTGGGTGCTGGACGAGCCGTTGCATTGGTTTCCGATGCTGGTACGCCGCTCATTTCTGATCCAGGTTTTCGGCTTGTAGGTGATGTGGTAGAGCACGGACACAAGGTGGTGCCAATTCCAGGTGCCTCAGCCATGTTGAGCGGTCTGGTTGGCGCCGGTTTACCCTCTGACACTATTTTGTTTGCTGGTTTTCTGCCCAATAAGACCCACGGCAGAAAGAAACGTCTTGAAGAACTGAGAGATATTCCGGCGACACTGGTGTTTTATGAGAGCCCTCACAGAGTTGGGGCTTCTCTTGTCGACATGACTGAAATTCTTGGGAAGCGTAAGGCTGCTGTTGCACGTGAGCTGACCAAGCGGTTTGAGACCTTCCAGCGTGGTACCCTTGCAGAACTGAGTGATTTCTATTCGGGGGATCGCCCTAAGGGAGAAATTGTTATTCTTGTTTCACCACCTGAAGAGCAAGAACTGACCGAGGTTGATGCAGACGAACTGTTGCTCGAGGCATTGAAAGAAATGCCAGTGAGCGCAGCAGCGAAGAAAGTCTCCAAAGCAACCGGGGTGGATCGAAAGACGATTTATACCCGTGCTATGGAGCTGAAAAATGCAGGAACGGCAGAAGAGCCCGAGAGCGACTAAAAGCAACCTTCTTAAGAAGCAGGCTGCTTATCGAAAAGGACTGCAGGCGGAGCTGAAAGCAGAGATGCTGCTTCGCCAAGCAGGCTGGCAGATTCTTGAAAGACGCTACAAAACCAAGCAGGGCGAGATCGATTTGATCGCCGAACAAGACCAGACGATCGTGTTTGTAGAGGTGAAAGCCAGGCGGGGTGTGGATGATGGCTTATATGCAATCACGCAACGCTCTCAACGAAGGATTGCAAATGCCGCCCGAGAATGGGTTTCGCATCACAACGATGTGGTTGGAAAAACCTTGCGATTTGATGCGGTTATTCTTCCCAAACACGGAGAAGCCCAACACTTTCCTAATCTTTTTGAAGCTGAAATTTTTTAGGAAACAAATATTTTATCGCAAAAATGTAGACAAATTGCTTTCTGACCCACATATCTGCAGCTAACATCCATTTTTATTTACATGGATTTCTATCCCAGCGTTATTTCAGGAGTGCCTCATGTCCCAAGCAGCTTCTTCTGGTGCCAAGCGGCCGCTTAAAGTCGCCGTACAGATGGACCATATCTCTACCATCAACATTGCGGGCGACAGTGCTTTTGCTCTGATGCTAGAAGCGCAGGTTCGTGGTTATGAACTGTATCACTACACACCAGAGCGTCTGGCGCTGTGGGGTGAAAAGGTTATGTGCCGCGTTGAGCCGGTAACCGTGCGCGACGAAGCAGGCAATCACTTCAGTTTTGGTGAGCCCCAGCGCGTTGACATGTCTGAGATGGACGTCGTTCTGATGCGTCAGGATCCTCCATTTGATCTGGCTTACATCGCTGCGACCCACATTCTCGAAAAGCTTTCCGAGACAACGCTCGTTCTGAACAATCCAGTCTCTGTACGTAATGCACCAGAGAAACTGTTTGTGACCCAGTTTGCGGACCTGATGCCACCAACGCTGATCACTCATGATCGCGAGGAGATTGATGAGTTCCGCAACATCCATAGCGACATCGTAATGAAGCCGCTGTTTGGGCATGGTGGAGCTGCTGTTTTCCGCGTGACCAAGGATGACCTGAACTATGGGTCTCTTTACGACTTCTTCTCCGTCACATTCCGCGAACCTTGGGTCATTCAAAAGTTTCTGCCGAATGTGAAACACGGTGATAAGCGCATTCTCCTGGTTGATGGTGAGTTTGCTGGTGCAGTGAACCGTGTGCCTGCAGAAGGTGACTTACGCTCCAACATGGTGCGTGGCGGTTCTCCTAAAGACAGTGACCTGACTGAGCGCGAAAGAGAGATTTGCGCGCGCCTTGGGCCGACACTGAAAGAACAGGGGCTCATTCTCGTTGGAATCGATGTGATTGACGGAAACCTCACTGAAATCAACGTGACTGCCCCAACTGGCATTCGAGCGATCCAGAAGCTGGGCGGGCCAGATGTGGCCGGCATAGTCTGGGATGTGCTTGAGAAAAAGCTGGAAGCCTAAAAAGTAACAAAAGCCCTGTTCTTCAGCAGGGCTTTTCTTTTTCATCATGAACTCCGAGAATTCAGGTAGAGCTTCTTATGGGGGCTTTCGTATTTCTGAGTATTCAAGGCTTGTGTGTTTCTCATTCGTTCCTGCTTAATTACTACAATGATGATTAATTGTGGCCGCAGGAGTGTCAGGTGTTTGCTCGCATCTCTACCGTTTCCTTTCAGGGTGTCGACGCTGCAAATGTTGACGTGCAGGTCCAGATTAGCCCCGGATCCGTCTATTTCACTCTTGTTGGCCTGCCCGACAAGGCAATTGCAGAGAGCAAAGAGCGGGTTCGTTCAGCTCTCATTGCCTCCGGCCTGGCGCTACCCGCCAAACGTGTGACGGTTAATCTGGCTCCGGCTGACCTGCCAAAGGAAGGATCTCATTATGACCTTCCAATTGCACTTGGTCTCTTGGTGGCGATGGGGGCACTGCCTGCGGAAGCTGTCGAAGGCTTCCTCGTTCTAGGTGAGCTCTCACTGGATGGCAGCATTTCGCACGTAAACGGAGCCCTCCCAGCTGCAATCGCTGCTGTTGCAAACGAGAAAGGTTTGATCTGTCCGGCAAGTTGCGGCTCTGAAGCGGCATGGGCGGATGAGAACCTGAAGATTATGGCCGCGGGATCACTGGTTCAGCTCTACCGCGCATTGAAAGGTGATATTACTCTTTCTGCCCCAAAACCGCGCAGCTCTCCACAAGCTGCCAGTTCACTGGACCTTGCCGATATTCGAGGTCAGGAAACAGCGAAGCGGGCACTGGAGATTGCTGCAGCTGGCTCTCATAACCTGATGATGGTCGGCCCTCCAGGCTCAGGAAAAACCTTGCTCGCAAGCAGGTTACCCGCTCTATTGCCACCACTTTCAGCTCGCGAACTGCTGGAAGTATCCATGATCGCTTCCATTTCAGGAGAGTTGGAAGATGGCGCTTTGAGCAATCAACGCCCCTTCCGGGCACCACATCACTCCGCATCCATGGCTTCACTGGTTGGCGGAGGCATAAAGGCCAGACCTGGCGAAGTGTCCATGGCTCACAATGGTGTGCTTTTTTTGGATGAACTGCCAGAGTTCGATAGCTCCGTTCTGGACAGCTTGAGGCAGCCTATTGAGAACGGTGTGGCGACGATTGTTCGCGCCAATTATCGGGTGAGCTATCCATCCATAGTGCAAGTGGTTGCTGCGATGAACCCTTGTCGTTGCGGATATGCAGGAGAACCGGGACATACTTGCAGGCGAGGCGATAAATGCGCCAGTTCTTACCAGTCGCGAGTGTCTGGGCCTTTCGTGGACCGGATGGATTTGCAACTTCATGTTCCCGCGGTTTCTGCAAGAGACCTGATCAGCCCGCGCACTTCTGAGAGTTCGCAGGTGGTTGCTCAACGTGTAGGGCGCGCTCGTGCAATACAGCAAGCTCGCTATGCCTCTCTTGGGTTAGATATCACTGTCAATGCACATGCCAGTGCGCGGACTATCGAGCAAATTGTTGCATTGGATCAAGGCAGTAAGGAATTAATTGAACAGGCCTCCATACAATTTGGTCTTTCTGCACGTGGCTACCATCGTGTTTTGAAACTATCACGGACAATCGCAGATATGGACGGGTCAGAGTCCGTTCAGCGTATTCACCTGGCCGAGGCCCTGAGCTTCAAACGCTCTTCAGCCTATTTGGCCGCAGCATAATCTGGTATATCCTACCAATTGAATTTTACTGATTTACCGAAATAGTTCGGGTGGAGCAAAAGCTGTGTTGAAACGGAGACTGAAAACTGAGGAGAGCACCCATGTTGTTACTCAGGCTCGCGTGTCTCTGATTAAGCAAAGCGAAATCACCGAGAAATCCTCCTTTGTTCTAAAGAGCCTCTCCATTTTTGTGGGCGTTATATGCTTGCTGATTGCGCTGCTGCTGACCGATTGGCAATCCTTGCAAGGTTTCTATGTTGTATTGCTTGCATTTGGGGCTGGCGCTGTCTTGTTTCGCCGGTTTCCAGCAAGTGATGTTATCGCCCAAAGTTGGAAGACAGCTCAAATCCAGAGTGAAGTGGAGCAACTTGAAGACCCATCTGAATTAGCTAGCGATACTGACTGGCAATTACGTGAAGCGGATGATCGGCATCGTTCCATTCTGGATGCGCTGGGCGCTATTGTGATCCGTTGTGATAGCAATGGGGTGGTGCTGTCAGTCAATGATGCAGGTAAACGCAATTTTCCAGCTGGGTTTGGAGTTGAGATCGGAGGAGCTATTCATCTGCCTTATGCCGATGACTTTACTCCTGATCTTGAGGAAGGGGCTGCTGGGACTACCGAAGACGTTGCTTTGCGCACAAAACATGGCACCCGCTGGTATTCACTCCTGCGCCTGAGCATTCGTGATGGCAGCGGTGGAGCTCCTATCATTCAGTGGATCCTGACGGATGTCACAGATAGGCGACAAGCAGAGCAAAAACTGCGGGAAGATCGCGATCATGCTGCAAATGCCAGCGAGGCAAAATCTCGCTTCCTCGCGATGGTCAGTCACGAAATTCGCACGCCTTTAAACGGTGTCTTGGGCATGGCAGATTTGTTGGATGACACGACAACCACTGCAGAGCAGCAAAATTACATTAATGCGATCAGAACTTCAGGCTCCACACTTTTGATGCTCATTGATGAGGTACTTGATTACTCCAAGATCGAAGCAGGAAAGCTGGAGTTGGAGACTGGCAATGTTGAACTTGCTCCGTTAGTGGAACGCGTTGTGGAGCTGCTCTCTCCCAAAGCCCATGCAAAGGGGCTACAGATTGGTTCATTTATCAATCCAGCCGTACCAGATACCATCCAGAGTGACCCGGCACGGTTGCAGCAAATCCTATACAATCTAGTTGGAAACGCGATCAAATTTACAGAAGAAGGCGGTGTTTCTTTAGTCCTGCAAGTCACTACGGATACTACAGGCCACCACTTGCTGGAGTTCGCTGTTCAAGATACTGGCCCCGGCATGGATGACGTCACAGCAGCTCGCATCTTCCGGGAATTTGAACAGGGTGAATATGGGCGAGACCGCAAGTTCGATGGAGCAGGCCTGGGCCTGGCAATTTCCAAACGACTCGCGGAACTTATGGGAAGTTCGCTCACCGTTCAAAGCCAGCTGGGTTGTGGCTCCACTTTCCTTCTTGAGATGCCAGTTGATGAGATTTCAGAGGACTTTGTAAAAGAACATAATGATCGTATCGCGATCATAACCAGCAATCAGATTGAGGCCGACCTCGTCTATAAAACGCTGAGCACAAGCGGTTACAATCACACCAAGGTTCTGGCAGCAGATGAACTAGAAGGTTTGTCTCCTACGATACAATTTGACCGTTTGCTTGTCGGTGAAGAATATGTAGAACGCATTCGCAATTTCTATGGGCGGCAATCTGAGAGTGCGCCGGAGATCTTTGTCCTCATTAAACCTCAGGAACGAGCTCGAATTGCCGACATCAAAACTGGAGAGTTCTCCGGTTACTTGACCCGTCCTGTTCGTCGCAGCTCACTGCTTCGGGTGCTCTCACCCAGCTCACTGCAGACTGACGAGGTAGACAAAGATATAGCAGAAGAAGAGGTGGCATCTACACCACAAGGCCAGAGTACAAATCTCAATGTGTTAGTGGCCGAAGACAATCCAATTAACTGGACGCTGGTTCAGGCACTACTGGACAAATTGGGCCACACATCCTCGCTTGCTGAGGATGGGCATAAGGCTGTTTCGCTCTGTGCCAGCGGCTCGTTTGATATTGTGCTCATGGATCTGCACATGCCCGGTCTGGATGGACTTGAAGCCATCTCAAAAATTAGAGGCCGGGAAGAAAAATCTGCATCGAAAGTGCCAATTTATGTTGTTTCAGCAGATGTTATGCCAGATGCAAAAGAAGAGGCTCTTAATGCTGGAGCAGACGGTTTTTTAAGCAAACCCCTAAAAAAGCAGGATCTCGAAGCTGTTTTAAAACGCTATGCTAAGGGATAGCTCGGTATATTTAGCCTGTTCAATATCACGAGGCGGTTGTTATACTCAGATTAACCGCGACCGCAGCATTGTTTAGCAGATGTGAGCGTCGTTACGCGGGTAAATGTTGGTGTTATGTCACTCAACTGTCCTAAAATGGGCTTATATCACAGATTGACTACCCAAAATTGACATGGGTGACTCGATTGGTGCAAATTCAGAAAGGCGTTCTCATTATTGCATTGTTTCATAAACACCTAAGCAATATGAGATAATAATAGTATGGCTGGATCTGGACATATCTCCCCGATGAAAGTCCTAAAAAAGTTTACACCGAGCAAGTTGTCAGGGCGACCTGCGCCGCGGTGGATCCCTCAGGCAATGCTTGGAAAAATGCCGGAGGCAGGACAAAGCCTCGGTAAGGTCGGCCCACTTGAGGTTCGTCTTTCCAACGGAGCCAAAGAACTCAAGCAATCTCAGCGTTTACGCTACGAAGTGTTTTACGAAGAGATGTCCGCTATTGCAGATGCACAAACGCAGTTATCGCGTCTTGATCGCGACAGTTATGACGAGATTTGTGATCATCTATTGGTCGTTGATCACAACAGTCAGGTTCGCAACAAACCATTTTCCAAACTCAAGCCGCAGATTGTAGGCACATACCGATTGCTCCGTCAGGAACTTGCACAGCTCAATGGCGGTTTCTACACAGCAGGTGAGTTTGATATTCAAGGGATTCTGGATCGCCACAGTGATCTGAATTTCATGGAACTCGGTCGTTCTTGTGTTTTGAAACCTTATCGCACCAAGAAGACCGTAGAATTGCTATGGCATGGCATCTGGTCTTATGTGCTGACGCACAATGTAGATGTAATGATTGGCTGTGCCTCTATCGAAGGTACTGATCCTGATCTTCTTGCTGAGCAGCTTTCCTTCCTGCATCATTTTGCTAGTGCACCAGAAGAATGGCACGTATCAGCGCTGCCGGACCAGTATGTAGAAATGAACCGCATTGCGAAAGATCAGGTGGATCAACGCGCTGCGCTGCGTTCTCTGCCACCGCTGATTAAAGGATATCTACGCCTTGGCGCCTATATCGGTAACGGAGCAGTTGTTGATCACCAGTTCGGTACCACTGATGTTTTGATCATCATGCCAGTGTCCAAGCTGAACTCACGCTATGTGAACTACTATGGTCAAGATGCCAGCCGGTATTCCAGCTGATCACAGAGCTACTAGTATCTCAAAATGGAGAGGGCGGGTTTCCGCCCTTTTTTATTTGCGTAGAAGCGCTAGCATCTCTGCATATTTTTGGCATTTCTCAGCCAACTGCGCGCAATTCACCCCAATAGCTTAACGCTCAATTAAGCGTGTTTCCCTAAAATCGTTCGTGTTTTGTATCCAGGTTGCGATCTCCCTCCCAAGCGGTCAGCAGCCTGAGTTTGTTCAGGCTTGCTCAATCTTTCATGGCAATATTTGCCCAAAATTTGAGTGATCGGTACTGGGGTGTTTTAGAGTTATGGCGACAGGCCAAAATGGAAATGGCAGAAAACGGAGGCCAATGCGCCCCGGGCAACGCCCTTCCGGCAAGCCGCCTCAACATCCCGAAGGACAGCGGCCAAAACGCCCAGCACAACCTCAACGCCCACGCTTACAAGGCGTCGCATTGCGTCCGGACGAGGTCGAAGATTATATTCGCCGTCCGAGCAAAGCCAACGCTCCAAGCAAGCAATCATCATCAGGGCAACGCTCTTCACCGCAAAACCCAACGGCACAGGCCAGAAAACCTGCTCCTCAGCGTCCCAGACCTGCGCAAGGAATGCCAGTCAAGAAGCCTGCCAAAAAACCTAGCCGCAAGGCACGTCAACAGACACTGGCAGCTCTTGATGCAGCGACCTCTTCTGGCAAGCCAAAGAGCCAAAGCAAGTTTCGGCGGTTCTTGTGGAAGTCCTTTCGCTTTTCCATGTATTGGAGCGTCGTACTTGGCATTTGGGGGATCGTCGTTGTTGGCGGAATTCTCACCTATTACGCTGCGCATTTGCCACCAGCTTCGGAGTGGGCTGTTCCACAACGCCCACCTAACGTGCGCATCGTTTCAGCAAACGGCACCTTGATTGCCAATCGTGGCGATACCGGTGGAGAGGCGGTCCGTCTGGAGCAGTTACCTACGTATCTGCCTGAAGCTGTGATGGCTATCGAAGACAGGCGGTTCAGGTATCATTTCGGCATCGATCCAATCGGTCTTGCCCGCGCTGCATTTGTCAATTACACCAGCGGGCGCACTGTGCAGGGCGGGTCAACACTCACACAGCAGCTGGCGAAGAACCTGTTCCTAAAGCCTGAGCGCACCATGCGACGTAAGATGCAGGAAGTGGTGATGGCGCTGTGGTTGGAGTGGAATTACAGCAAGGACGAAATTCTGGAGATGTACCTTAACCGGGTCTATCTCGGAGCCGGGGCTTATGGTGTTGATGCCGCGTCGCGGGTTTATTTTGGTAAATCCGCTCATCTCATCAACCTCGCTGAAGCGGCAACCATTGCAGGACTGCTGAAAGCACCTAGTAAATATGCACCCACACGCAATGCCGCTCTTGCAGAGGGTCGTGCGCAGGTGGTGATCGCATCAATGCACAAGGCTGGCTTCATCACCGCTGATGACGCCAAGAACGCATTGTTCAACCCAGCGCACGTGGTTACAAGCCACAACAGTAGCAGTGGCAATTATGTTGCTGATTACGTGATGGAGTTGCTACCCGGCTTCGTCGGCTCTATTGGTGAAGACATCATCGTCGATACCACCATCGATTGGGATATGCAGCAAGCGGCAGAGACAGCGCTGACCACTCGAATTGCGGAGTCTCGCCGAGAGTTTAATGTCACTCAAGGCGCGGTTGTTACGCTCAATCGCAGCGGTGCAATCCGTGCTCTGGTTGGTGGTGTTGATTATCGGAAAAGCCAGTTCAACCGCGCTGTATATGCACGCAGACAGCCGGGATCTGCTTTCAAACCGTTTGTCTATCTTGCGGCGTTAGAACGGGGTATGACTCCTAATACTGTCCGCAGGGATGCTCGTGTCACCTACAGGGGCTGGACGCCGAAGAACTACACCAAGCGATACTACGGCGATGTGACATTGACGCAAGCGCTTGCATTTTCGATCAACACCGTTGCAGCAAAGCTGGCGCATGAGGTTGGCCCAGCCAATGTGGCGCGTACAGCACGTCGTCTGGGCATTACATCCGCGCTCAAGTCCAATCCATCCATCGCTCTTGGAACTTCAGAGGTTACTCCGCTTGAGATTGCAGCTGCGTATGTGCCTTTCTCCAATGGCGGATATGGTGTCGTTCCTCATGTGGTACGGCAAATTCGAAATGAACATGGCAAAGTGCTTTATCGCCGATCTGGTGACGGGACAGGACGCGTTGTTCGCGGAGATAAGCTGAGTGAAATCAACACTATGATGGCGCAGACAGTTTATGGAGGCACAGGAAAGCGAGCTTTGCTGGCTGGTCGACCGGCGGGAGGCAAAACCGGTACAACGCAAGGCTACAAAGATGCGTGGTTCATTGGTTATACAAACTCACTCACCACTGCGGTTTGGCTTGGGAATGATAATAACAAGCCGATGAAGAAGGTGAGTGGAGGTACACTACCAGCAGAAATCTGGGCATGGGTGATGGAGACAGAGCATCAGGGTATCCCGATTGCCAGACTGCCGGGTGTGCCGATTAATCTTGCCGAAACATCACCATTGTTGAAACCGGGCACTGCGCCTACGCGTCGTCAACCAACATTTGTGGCAGCTCCTCAGCCACCAAGGCCTGCTGTTCAAGCAACAACAGCTCCGCGCCCGCAAAACAACACCAGCACAAGCCCTCTGGACCTGCTTGGAAGGTTGTTTGGCGGTGGTTAGCTATTCCTGTCCGTAAAGGTGAAGTTGAGAGCCGTGCTCTTTGAGCCAGCGTTGGGCTTGCTTTGTGTGGGGTGCTAACTGCTCACAAACACGCCAGAACTCTGGTGAATGATCCAGTTTCACCAAGTGAGCAACTTCGTGAGCGGCTACGTACTCCAGAATGTCGGGTGGTGCCATCACAAGGCGCCAGGAGAACGATAGTTTCCCATCATACGAGCAGGATCCCCAACGGCTCTTGGTGTCTCGTAGTGTGATGCTATGATAGTTGCGTCCAAGCTTCTTTGTGAAGTGTTGTACGTGTGCCTCAAGAGCTTCTTTGGCTGATTTGCGCAGAAAATCTTTGGTTTTACGATGAAAGCTTTGGGTTTCGCCCGGCAGCAACAACAGCGGTTCATCCGTCTCTTCTTCGAGATCAAGCTTCGCAAGCCCACGCAGTTTGCCAGAAGACCGCAAGGTGTGCAGGACACCTTTAATGGGGATGCGCGCACCCTCTTCAAATTTGATGGTATCCGGACGAGAACCCAGTCTTTGCTTCAACCACTCGACTTGCCGGTTGGCGAAATCCTGGGCTGTCTTCAAATTGCCACGGGCAGGAACAGTGATGACGGGTGTTGGGTCTCCAGGGGGAATTCTGAGGATATAGCGCTTTGCTCTGGAGTTACGCTTCAGGCGGATTTGCAGAGGCTTATGCCCCAGATCCACCTCAATAAACTCCGGCAAAACCTTTGTCGCAAAGAACCCCATATCACCTCAAAAATTGCACTGGTCGCTCTCGTTATTGCAGAGAAAGGGGCGATTTGAAAGTCGACCAGTGCGAATTACTTTAGCGCGTGTGTTGCTTTGCGAGTAAGCCTCAACGCACAAAAGGGTGCCCTGCGAAAGCAGAGCACCAGATGCTTGTTATGAACCTTTGAGAACCACTAGATTGCTTCACCAGCAGATGGCTCGCCTGGACGGTTGTGGCGGTTTCTCATGAAGCGGTCGAATTCTTCCTGATCTTTAGCCCGACGCAGGTCGTTCATGTAATCATCGAATTCCTGACGCATGCTATCAAGCTTTCTGCGCTCTTCTTCCAAGCGGGTCAGCTCTTTTTCACGGTAGTCGTCAAATGCAGCATTACCGCTGCGGGTCGCATTTTGCATATTGTCCATCGTATTTTTCAAGTTGCTACGATTCCACTGGCATTTAGCTTCACGCTTCCAGCCATTAAAGTTGTCGCCCCATAAGATGTAGGCAAGCATAGCAAGGCCAAGAGGCCAGAAAACTACGAATCCAAGAACCATAAGTGCAATACTTAGAGGATTCCAGGAGGGTTTTATTGCATTTACATTCATTAAAATCACCCCTTTCTCAAATCAACAAGCTTGAGATGGGATGATTTTATTTTACTTTCAAGAGATAGAATGAAATTTTATTAGACGATGGGTTATCTTCACTTACGTTCAGTTGGAATGCACTGCTTCATTGAGACGGCGTGCCTGCTCAACCCAATTATCCCGGACCATGCGTCCGCGAATATCCAAACGATCGTCCAGCGCCGCGGCCTGATGTTCTGTCAGATTTGCAATTTGCCAGTAGTGGAAGATACCTGCGCCGTTCAAAGCCCGCTCTAGTTTAGGTCCAACACCGCTGATCAACTGCAGGTCATCTGCAGCGCCTTTTGGCTCAGCAAGCAAGATTTCGCGTAGTGGGTCACCCGCAATTTTCTCGGAGGTGTTTTCACGCAGGGTCTTTTTCGCTGCACGTTTGGAAACTTGCTCCGCGCGCACGTTTCTTGGATTATCCTGAATGAACTTGACGATACGTGGCGCGATTTCAGAACGATACTTTGAACCGTTAAACACACCGTAGTGGCCTACACCCGGCTGGATGTAGTGCAACCGGCGGCTGGATGGGATGTTTTCAGCCAGTTTTTGAGCCGCTTGGGTTTGGCCAACACCAGAAATGTCGTCGTTTTCGCCTTCAACAGTAAACAGCGCCGTGCCGGTGATCTTTTTCGGATCAACCATCTTGCCACGATGCATCATTTCGCCTTTTGGCAACGAATGCTCGATGAACACGGTCTCCACGGTTTGGAGATAGAATTCGGAGGTCAGATCCATAACAGCGAGATATTCATCATAGAAGTCACGATGCTTCTCAGCGCTGTCACCATCACCCTCAATCAGATGCTGGAAGAAATCGCGATGGGCAACCATGTGCCGGTCCAGATTCATGCTCATGAAGCCAGAGAGCTGGAGGAAGCCCGGATAAACCTGTCGTGTGAAGCCTTTGTGGGGGAAGGGAACTTCCATGACAACATTGCGCTTGAACCAATCGATACCTTTTTCGACGGCCAGATCATTCACGGCGGTTGGCGCCTCGCGGGTGTCAATTGGGCCACCCATCAGCGTCATAGTCGCCGGAGCGCATTTGTCTCCGTTCTCTTCCATCAAGGCAACGGCGGCATAAACTGGAACGGATGGCTGGCAAACCGCCAGAACGTGCGTATTTGGCCCCAGATAATGCAGCATCTGCATGATGTATTCGATGTAATCGTCCAGGTCGAAACGGCCATCAGCTACAGGCACCTGTCGCGCGTCTTCCCAGTCCGTGATGTAAACATCCAGATTTGGCAGTAAGGCTTCAACAGTGCCGCGCAGAAGAGTTGCATAGTGGCCAGACATGGGTGAGACGATCAGAATTTTAGGATCGTCTTTTCTGCTTTGAGGTAAATCACGCTTGAAGTGCAACAGGCCGCAAAATGGTTTCGCCCAGATGATTTCTTCCGTGATGTCTACTTCTTTGCCATCCACGACAGTGGTGTCGAGCTCAAACTCCGGTTTACCATAACGACGGGTTACGCGCTCAAGCATCTCACAGGATGCAGCAACCGTGCGACCAACCTGCGTGTGTGACATGGGATTGAGCGGGTTTTGAAAGCACAATCTTGTCATGTCTGCTGCAGCCCGGACAGGGGACATCGCTGCATGGTTCATTTCATACAAGTGGTAGAACAGCACAGAATGTTTCCTCCCAAGACGTTCGCTTCAGCCAACTCTTGTTCATGTAATTCTTGATTTCCGCAACACGAATACACTTTAGCCCGAAGTGCTGCACCGCAAAAGTATAGACAGCTCTATACCTTTTCAGCAACATAGACTCATGGAGAAATTCAAACCAACCTTAACTTGCATTGAAGATCAATAGGTTCTTCACCATCGCTGAGGTACATGTCAGTGTAATCAATTATGTTGCATTGCACAATATGTAAATTAATACCCCAATCGAATCGAGTAATTCGACTGCAATTATTTCACTAAGTTGAAATCGCTAATGAATTTTATTTGGGAATGCTAATCGGAAGCCAGCTCAGCAATTACGGCATCCAGTAGGGGAAAGCCTGCTTGCGTTGCACGCAGGCGAGTGTTGCTCACCCATTCTACCATGCCGTTTTCCTGCAGATTTAACAATCTCTGCGGATTGAACTGACGGCCAGAGAGCTGTTCATAACGTGGTACGTCAATGCCTTCATGCAATCGCATACCCATCAACAACAACTCGTCACCCTGCTCGCCATGACCAAGTATGTCTTCAGAGATAGAGCCGTGGCCCTGACTTTCAACCAAACCTAGCCATGTTTCCGGATGTTTTTCAGTCGAGGTTGCCAGCTTGGTGCCATCTTCCAGCGTCAATCGGCCGTGTGCACCAGGTCCAACACCGACGTAATCACCATAACGCCAGTAAATGAGGTTGTGCTGGCACTGAGCGTCAGGCGCCGCATGGTTTGAGACCTCATAGGCCGGCAAACCGCGTGCTGCGGTGACCTCCTGTGTCAGGTCAAACATGTCTGCGGCTAGATCAGGGTCCAGCATCTCCAGCTTTCCAGCTGCATACAAGCGCTGGAACATGGTGCCGCTTTCAATGGTGAGCTGATACATGGAGAGGTGATCAGCGGCCAGATCGATAGCACGGTTGAGCTCTTGCTCCCATACCTTCAAGGTCTGATTGGGGCGGGCGTAGATAAGATCAAACGAGATGCGCGGGAAAGTTTTGCGCGCAATTTCAACAGCTCGAATCGCCTCCGAAACAGAGTGCTGGCGACCAAGGATCTTCAGCTCTTTGTCATCCAACGCCTGAATACCAACGGAGAGGCGGTTTACGCCTGCAGATCTGTAGCCTGCAAAGCGGGTTGCTTCCACGCTGGTTGGGTTGGCTTCCATGGATATTTCAGCGGTGGACGGCAGATGCCAGAGGCGCGCAACTTCATTGAGGATTGTCTCAACGGTTTTCGGCTCCATCAAAGATGGCGTGCCGCCGCCGAAGAAGACGGAGTCAACTGTGCGACCCGGCACCATCTGCGCATAACGTGCCAGCTCTGTTGCCAGAGCTTTGGCGTAATGCTCCTGCGAAACCGGCTGGTGGCGCACGTGGGAGTTAAAGTCGCAATATGGGCATTTTGCCAAACAAAAAGGCCAATGCACGTAAATCCCAAAGCCGCCAACCGGTGACACAGTCATTCTTTTTCCTTTGCGTTTGCCAGCTCATTTGCACGAGTTCTTATCCGAAAACTGGAAGCCACTTTTCGGGAACGCGTATTACGCCGGCAAGCACTCTTTTTGAAACTTAACAAAGGCACGGGCGCGATGAGACAGCGCTTCGTCTTCTTTTGTTTTGTGTTTTTCTTGCTTGTCCATCTCACCGAAGGTTCTATCAAAACCCTCCGGAACGAACATTGGATCGTAGCCGAAGCCTTCCAGACCGCGCGGAGGCCATGCCAGGTCGCCATGGATTTCACCACGGTAGAACTGAGTGTGCCCATCCGGCCATGCCATGCACAGCACAGCAACGAAGTAAGCGGTCCGGTCTGTAGCGTTCGTTTCGGTCAACTTGTCCTGCACGGCCTGCATGGCCACGCCGAAGTCTTTACCTGGCCCAGCCCAACGTGCGGAGTAGATGCCCGGATCACCGTTGAGGCCGTTTACACAAAAACCGCTGTCATCTGCAAGGGCAGGCAGGCCAGTGGCTGTTGCCGCAGCAAGTGCTTTGATTGCAGCGTTTGCTTCAAACGTGTCGCCATCTTCCACTGGCTCTGGCAGATCCAGATCACCAGCAGAGAGAACTTCAAAGCCATGCGTTGCCAGCATGTCCTGAATTTCGCGCAGCTTGCCCTTGTTGTGACTGGCAAGCACGAGCTTGCCAGGTTCCAGGCGGCGGTTTTCTGTTGTGTCTGCCTGCATCAGAGCACCGTCAGCTTTTGCAGCTCAACCAGTTTGGAAATGGACTGTTTTGCAAGACCCATGAGCTGGCCGAGTTCTTCTTCGGAGAATGGCTCACCTTCAGCAGTACCCTGAATTTCAACGATGCCGCCTTTGCCAGTCATGACGAAGTTTGCGTCAGTGTCAGCAGAGGAATCTTCGATATAGTCCAGATCAGCAACCGGAGTACCTTCGTAGATACCGCAGGAGATCGCTGCGATGTGGTCTTTGAGAACCTTATCGGTTTTGACCATGTCGCGCGCTTCCATCCATTTCAGACAGTCGTGCAGAGCAACCCATGCGCCGGTGATGGACGCTGTACGGGTGCCGCCGTCTGCCTGAATGACATCACAGTCAACGGAGATCTGACGCTCGCCCAGTGCACCCAGATCAACAACAGCACGCAGAGAACGACCGATAAGGCGCTGGATTTCCTGAGTACGGCCAGACTGCTTGCCTGCAGAGGATTCACGGCGCATACGATCATGAGTTGCGCGTGGCAGCATGCCGTATTCTGCAGTTACCCAGCCACGGTTCTGACCACGGAGCCACGGCGGAACACGCTCTTCCAAACTTGCGGTACACAGAACATGGGTATCGCCGAATTTGATCAGGCAGGAACCTTCGGCATGTTTGGCAACACCGCGCTCCAGGCTGACTGGACGCATTTCTTCTGGTGTACGTTTGGATGGACGGTTCAAGGCAAGCTCCCTCGGGTTGCTTAATAGCTACAAATTCACAAATGGTATTGCGGATCTTTTAGCTGCGGATTGCCGTTAGCGCAAAGGCTGGTTTTGGTTTGAGAGGCTATTTTCTGCTAAAAATGAGTTTTGGCTGTTCAATTGTCCTGTGTTAGGGATTGAATACAGGCTTTAGCCCAAACCTGCTGTTGATGTGGAGTACCGATACCGTGACGAGCGTTCCTCCTTCTGTCCCTCTTGAGGATCTTGATGAACGTTCCCGTGAGGTCTTCCGGCGGATTGTTGAGAACTACCTTGATACCGGCGAACCGTTGGGGTCTCGCAACCTTGCACGCGGGCTTTCGCAGCCTCTGTCTCCGGCCTCTATTCGCAACGTAATGGCAGATCTGGAGCACCATGGGCTGCTCTACTCTCCGCACACCAGTGCTGGACGCTTGCCGACGCAGTCCGGTCTTCGTCTGTTCGTGGATGGTTTTTTGGAAGTTGGCGACCTGACCAAGGAAGAGCGCGAGCAGATTGCCGTGCAGGTGAAGGCTAAAGGTGGTGAGAAAACACCGGAGCAAGTCCTGACCGAAGCCAGTCAGATGCTATCTGGCCTGAGCCGCGGGGCGGGGGTTGTTCTTTCCAACAAGACAGACACCACTCTTCGCCATATCGAGTTTGTGCAGATTGAGCCGCTAAAAGCGCTTGTCGTGCTGGTGAGTGAAGATGGCTCCGTTGAAAACCGTGTTGTCGATCTACCTGCTGGCTTGCCTCCATCTGCGCTGACCGAAGCCTCGAATTACCTCAACTCCATCATCCGGAACCGCACGCTAGCCGATGCGCAATCTGCGCTAGTTCGGCAGCGAAACGAATTTCAGGCCGAGCTGGACACGCTGACATCCAAAGTAGTCGATGCAGGTGTTGCTGTTTGGGGTGGAGACAAGAATGATCCCGGAACACTGATCGTGCGTGGACGCTCCAACCTGCTGGAAAACGTGGGTGCGAAGGAAGATCTGGAGCGTATTCGCCTGCTATTTGATGATTTGGAAAACAAGAGTGAACTGATCCGCCTGCTTGATCTTGCAAAGGGCGGCGAAGGCGTACGTATTTTTATCGGGTCAGAAAACAAGCTGTTCTCGCTTTCCGGTTCTTCCTTGATCGTGTCTCCATACCGCGATAGTGAACAGCGCGTTGTGGGCGTTCTTGGTGTTATCGGGCCGACTCGTCTCAATTATGCGCGTGTCATTCCCATGGTGGATTACACAGCCCGACTGGTGAGCCGTATGCTCGGTTAAACTACTGGAGTCCCAATTGCTTTCCCTTACAGCTTCTGAACTGGAACGTTATGCCCGCCACATCGTCCTGCGAGATGTCGGTGGTCCTGGGCAACAGAAACTTAAAGCTGCGCGCGTTCTGGTAATCGGCGCTGGAGGACTGGGCGCACCGGTTCTGCAATACCTGGCGGCGGCTGGCGTTGGCACCATTGGTATTGTTGATGATGACGTTGTTTCGCTGTCTAACCTTCAGCGTCAGATCATCCATGACACGGAGAAGCTTGGCGAGCCTAAGGTTGCCAGTGCAGCGGAGGCGATTGCTCGGCTGAACCCGAATGTGCGCGTTGTTCCGCATCCGACACGCATTAGTGGGCAAAATGCCATGGCGTTGATCAACGATTACCATATCGTGGTTGATGGCTCTGATAACTTTGCCACCCGTTACCTCGTTTCGGATGCGTGCTTTTATGCTGGCCGTCCTTTGGTTACGGCTGCTGTGGGCCAGTTTGACGGCTCTGTTACGCTACTGAAACCATTTGAGCGCGATGATGAGGGCAATTACATCAACCCAACTTATCGCTGCCTGTTCCCCAAACGCCCTGAGGCTGGCTCCATCCCGACCTGCACAGAGGCAGGCGTTCTGGGTGCTTTGACAGGCCTGGTTGGTACACTGCAGGCACTTGAGGTGATCAAAGAAATCGTTGGGTTTGGTGAAGGTCTGGTTGGGCGCTTGTTGCTGGCAGACACACTGAGCATGCACTTTGAAACCATCAAGTACAAACGCTCTGCAAAGAACCCGCTCAACGGCGACACCCCAAAAACATGGAGTGAAATGCTGGAAATTGAGCACGGCTGATCCAACTTAATTGAGTTACAAAAGAAAACGGCGGAGAATTTCTTCCCCGCCGATCCCGGCCTTTCCGCCACAGAAGGCCTAGCCCCATTCAGGCAAACCTGTCTCACCAGCATTGCCAGACACACTGCATTTGCAGCACACCGAAGAGAGGCTTAAAACGTTTTCGCCAAGCTAAGCTTGAAGGACCGACCTTTGCCTTCGGTTTCACTCAGATGCGCTGTGTGTTTCTGATCGAAGATATTGGTCACGCTTGCGCGCACTTCTGAGCCTGCAAGGAACCCATCTTCAGGCTTCCAGGCTAAACGCGCACTGTGCAGCGCATAACCTGGCGAAGCATCGTCAGCATCGTTCACGCGATCCTGTTCTGCGTATAAATCAGAGCGCCAGGAAACATCCAGATTATAGTCAGTAATCTTATATCCTACTGAAAGGAAAAGATTATCTGCCGCTACGCTATCCAGATATTCATCATCAGAAAGGTTGTCACCCCGTGTAACTGAAGCACCCAGATTGCCGTACCAGCTGTCAGAGGAATAACCTGCTTCTAATTCGATGCCTTTGATCCGCGCCTCATCAATAGCAGTTGTGATTGTCTTGCCCGTTGCATGATCGCGAGAGGAATAGAGGTAGTTGTCGATGTTGTTGTAAAAGGCCGTTACTTTGAAGCGAAGGCTATCATTTTCCAACAATACGTCATTGAATTTAAAGCCTAAGCCAGCTTCAAAATTGTTAGATTTTTCTTTTCCGAGATCGGTAAAGCCATCACCCGAGAAAACTTCATCCAAAACTGGCATGCGTTCTGTGTGTGCAACAGAACCAAAGACATTCAGCCAGTTTGTCAGCTCGTAAATTGCTGCAAGTTTTGGAGAATAGGCCGTCTCATCCAGATCTTTACGCAGAGCCACGCCAGTCCCCGGCTTCAGGCGAGAATGGTCAACACGCATTCCAGGAATGAGTGTAAGGCGGTCATGAATTACAAACTCAGCCTGCCCGAACACACCAAGAGTGTGTGTTTCACCTTCTGGATGAGATGAGGAGCCCGGCGTTGAGCTTCCATCCGGATTCAGACGCGGGTTGAGGCGCTCCTGATATTTCCCTTCCACCCCGTAGGTGAAGTAGGTCTGTACACCTTCGGAAAGCCGAAATTCCGATGTGTTTTCCAGTTTTGCCTGCCAGTTGTTGTAGACGTACTCAGCTTCAGTTCCCAAAGGAGCACCAGGACCTGCGCGGAACGTAATATCATCCAAATCACGCTTGGTCTGGCTCCAGGATACCTGTGCTTTTACATCCAACAAATCATTGCCAGAAAAAGCGTTTTCATAAGCAAGCAATGCCTGTTGTTCGCTTGTGGTTTGGTCCGCATAACCAAATCCGGGACTAAAGGTTGTCTGGTCATATAGGCCATACCCAGACTTATTGACGTTGAAATAGCTTGCAGTAAGAGATTGATCGTTATCGACACCGAAGCTGTATTTCAACTTGGCGAGGCCCGAGAGATCTGTCATGCGGGAGTTGCCGAGGTCTGCGCCATCAGCACCCTCATAGTCTCCATCACGGCCATAGTTCAGGTTGACCAATAGCTCCAGATTTTCCAGAGGTCGAGCAGCGACTGTAACTGCGCTTCGCGCACCATTGCCGTTCGAGTCCCACATGGCTTTGGTGCGGACGGCCAGTTTGTCATCTCCCTCCAACAAATCGCTAGCATCTTTCGTACGCGCACTGACCACACCACCAAGCGCGCCTGCGCTGAACAATGTGGAGGCAGCCGGTCCACGCAGAACTTCGACTTCCTTAAGCAATTCAGAATCGAAGAAGAAAGAGCCTGCACGGTACATCTCGAAGTAGGAGGTGACGCCATCCACTTGAATGATATTACGGTTTTCACCGGAGCCGAGAGCAGAGCCGATGCCGCGAATATTGATGGACTGCCCCAGCGCATTGTCGGCATTTATGGTGGTGATCCCCGGAACCGCATCGAGGATCTCACCCAATGTGCTTGCTTGGGCTGCTTCAATTTGCTCCTGAGAGACTGAAGTCACAGCCTGAGGTGTATCAATCGCCACCTTCTCTTTACCTGCTGAAACAATGATTTCATCCAGCATAGTCGCAGGGCTGTCGGCTGCAACAGGCTGTGTAGCTTCCTGCGCTGAAACAGCCGCAGAAATCAGGGCGAGCGAAAGAGTTGTGCTGGCCAGGAGGGCCGCACGGGAATAGCGCGAAATGGACATGGTCGCCTCAGTCTGAATTTTTATGGGAGTGGCTGGCTGAGACGCTGCTTTGGCTAGCTTGTGTTTGCGTTCTGCAAACGTTGTTTCTATCCGTGTTTTATAAACATGAATATAATAGTCAAGTTTTAAATTGAGGGTTTTTCCCTAGCTGGGGATTGAGTGCATTCATCAGAAAAGCCTCCTTCGCAGGTTCCTGACTGCGAAGGAGGCCAAAAAACGATTGCATCTCCGTTGGTTAATCTGTTTCTTCACCACCACAAGTGCCGATGATCCAGCAGACTGCCGCCCCGATAAGCGCTCCAACTATTGGTGCCAGCCAGAACAACCAAAGCTGGTCCAGTGCCCAACCACCGTTGACAATCGCTGTTGCCGTGGACCGAGCCGGGTTTAAAGATGCACCCGAGATGGG
Organism: Pseudovibrio sp. Ad5; assembly: GCF_001623095.1. NCBI lineage: Bacteria > Pseudomonadati > Pseudomonadota > Alphaproteobacteria > Hyphomicrobiales > Stappiaceae > Pseudovibrio > Pseudovibrio sp. Ad5. Next base: position 515,330 of record NZ_LMCH01000066.1, read on the forward strand.
GATCGCGATAATGTGCATGCATGTCAGCATCAGGCCGATGGCAAGCGGAGCGAGGGCTGCGGGTGCTTTTTTGGAGGTTGCACCAATAATAACAATCAAGAACAGCGCTGTGACTGTGATTTCGGTAATGCCGACCGCAATTTCAGAAAAGCCACCGTTGGAATGCTCTCCATAACCGTTGGAAGCAAAGCCCGGAGGGTCGCCCGGGCCATGGGCGAGAATGATCCAGAATACAAAGGCTGCTGCTGTGCCGCCAATAACCTGTGCGATGATGTAGGGGACCACATCTGAGGTTGGGAACCGTTTTGCAGCCCAAAGGCCGATGGTCACCGATGGATTGAAATGAGCACCTGACACATTGCCAAACGCGTAAGCCATACAGACAACTGAAAGACCAACCGCAAAGGCAACGCCCAGCAAGCCAGATCCGCCATACCACTCAACCGGTGCATAGGACACCAATGCCCCGCCGCACACAGCGGAGACCAGAGCAAAGGTTCCTACAAATTCTGCGCCTAGCTTCCTCAACATGACACTTCTCCTCATATTGATTTGAGGGAGGTATCACAGTGAGATTTCTAACTTACGTTTAGGGTAACCAGAAATCTAACGATTGCCTTAAGCATGCATTGCTAGATCTTTAGGAGGGCACTAGCATGAATGGAGGCGGAACTTCTTTTTTCTTCATATGGTTAGAAATGTGCCTCAGCCTTCTTCAGGTCGGCACATGCATGCCAATTGGTGATTTTGCATGTGCTGAATATGCCGAGAATGCCAAAGACCGCGAAACTGGAGAAGAGCCAAAAGGCTGAGTTGGCAATGCGGCCCGCGAGAGCGGTACCAAACGTTACGGCGAATGTTTGAACCGTTGCCAGAGCAGAAGCAGAGTTTTCTTTGTCCTCATCCGGTGTCAAATGAAGAGCGAACAACTTCTGGAGATAGAACGACATGAAGTTTACCTCGACTCGCAAGGAGGGCTGTCACTTACTCAAAATGTCGTTTTAACCGCAATCATTATACCGTTTCAGGCTTTGCAGCTATGTGCGTGAAACGGGCTCAGTGTTGAAGATTCTTCTAAATTGCTAATGCAATAATTTTGCTAGATCACTCCCAAAATAGGAGAAATATCGCGATGAAACGGGCTAGACTTACGGGATAAAACCCTTACCGTAACGGCATAACAGAGAGATTATGCATTAGAAATGCATCTGAAATCTCTAAAATATGCCATGGTTGGGGAGGCTGCCTTGAAGCGGTTGTTATCTGTATTGCCCGCACTTTCACTCGCTCTCATTCCGCTGAGTTCAGCACAGGCTGACGCCGAGAAGAAAGTCAGCGTTGAGGATGCAAGAACGTTTATTGAAACCTCCGAAAAAGCCATTCAGGAGATCGGCGAAGAAGCGGGCCGCGTTGCTTGGGTGAATGCTAATTTCATCACCTATGACACCAACTGGCTGAATGCGTTAATGTCGGAGCGCACCACGAAGCTCTACGTTTCTCTTGCCAATCAGACCAAGCAGTATGACGGCCTTGACCTTCCGCCAGACCTTGCTCGGAAAATGAAGCTTTTGAAGCTGAACCTGACATTGCCTGCCCCTGAGAATGACCCTGCCAAGATCAAGAAGCTTGCGCAGATCAATACCGAGATGGAAACCATTTACGGCACGGGCAAGTATGAGATTGATGGCGAGGCGCTGTCTCTTTCCAAGCTCAGCCGCATCATGGCGACAAGTCGTGATTACGATAAGCTGCTGGAAGTCTGGAAAGGCTGGCGCACTGTCTCTCCGCCTATGAAGGACATGTACACGGAGATGGTCGGCATCGCCAACCAGGGTTCCAGTGAGCTGGGCTTTAAAGACACTGGCTCCATGTGGCGTTCCAAATACGACATGGATCCGGATGAATTCCGGCAGGATGTTGATCGCCTCTGGGGTGAAGTGAAGCCGCTTTACGACAGCTTGCATTGTTATGTACGCGATAAGTTGGCAGATCATTACGGGGCCGATAAAGTACCTGCGGACGGGCCAATTCCTGCGCATTTGCTGGGTAATATGTGGGCTCAATCCTGGGGCAACATCTATCCGCTTGTCGCTGCTGATGGAGACGAGCAAGGCTACGACCTGACCAAGTTGCTGGAAGAACAGAACTATACTCCGCTCAGAATGGTGAAAACGGCGGAAGGGTTCTTCACCTCGCTTGGCTTTGACCCGCTGCCTGAGACGTTTTATGAGCGCTCATTGATTACCGAACCGCGTGATCGTGATGTGCAGTGTCATGCATCTGCCTGGAATGTGGATGGCAAGGATGACCTGCGCATCAAAATGTGCACCGAGGTGACGGGTGAGGATTTCAATACCGTCCACCACGAGCTGGGTCACAACTTCTACCAGCGCGCCTATAATCACCAATCGCCGATGTATCAGGATGATCCGAACGACGGATTCCATGAAGCGATTGGCGACATGGTGAGCCTGTCCATTACGCCTAAGTACCTGAAGCAGATAGGCCTTCTGCCGCTTGATGCTTCAGAAGAGGTCAACACCAACATCCTGTTGGCTCAGGCGCTGGACAAGATCGCGTTTCTGCCATTTGGCTTGCTGGTGGACCAGTGGCGCTGGAAGGTGTTTAACGGTGAGCTGACTCCAGACACCTATAACGATGGCTGGTGGGACCTTCGCGAGAAGTATCAAGGTGTTGCGGCTCCGGTTGACCGTGCTGCGGATGCGTTTGATCCGGGTGCCAAGTACCACATTCCAAACAACGTGCCGTACACTCGCTATTTCCTGGCGCACATCTTCCAGTTCCAGTTTTACCGTGAGGCTTGTCGCCTTGCCGGATGGGAAGGACCGCTGGCGGCGTGCTCCATCTATGGCAACAAGGAAGTTGGCGAGAAGTTCAACGCGATGTTGGAAACAGGCGCTGCGCTTCCATGGCAGGACAGCCTGGAGGCCTTCACCGGAAGCCGGGAAGCCGACGCGACAGCTATTTTAGAATATTTTGCTCCACTCCAAGCTTATCTGGACGAGCAAAATTCTGGCAAATCCTGCGGCTGGTAGACCAGCAAGGTAATCCTGCCGGCCTTGATGCCCTACAAGTCCGCCGGATATTATCAAACCCCGTCTTTATGGCGGGGTTTGTTTTGTCTGGGGCCTGTTGGAGCAAGTTTGGATGGGCTAGAGTTTTGAACGCAGGGAAAACGGAGGCATTGGTCATGAGCGAGGCGCAAAGCATCACTGTTCAACTGAGGGCCCTTACCGTCTCGGACATGCCTTTATTGCATGAATGACTCAACCAACCCCATCTGCGGCCCTTTTATGAGCGTGAGCCCAGCACGCTTGAGCAAGTAACAGAGCGCTATGCGTGCCGCGTTTCGAACAACCATCCAACCAACTGCCTGATCGCGGAGCTTAACGGCGCGCCCTTCGGTTATCTGCAATGGTATCTGAACCGCGACTTTCCAGAGTACGGCATTGGTACAATTGGCATAACAGCTGGTGTTAGCTTCGATTACTACATCGGCGATCCTGCTTCCCTAGGCCAACAACTAGGAACAGTCATGCTGAATGCTGCAGTTGAGCATGTGAAGCCGCTTGTCTGCGTTGAGGATCAGTTCTTTTGCGTTGGTCACCGACCCGAAAACACCTCTGCACTCCACTGCTCTCAATGCGCAGGCTTTCGCTATTGCAAAGTCTTCACAGAGGATGGATTGCCCCACGAGCTTTATATGAGGGATGAGAGATAAGGCTCATAAGCCTACTTAAGGTTGTAGAATGAACGTGCTAACTTCAATTCAAACAATGTTTGATTTGAGATTTTCATGGGCGCAGATGATTGGACAGACGAGGAGAATGATCTTCTTGTCGCTGAGTATTTTGAAATGCTGAAGTTGGGGCTTCAAGGTCAGAGTTTCAATAAGGCTGCTCGGCAGAGAGAACTTGCGCGCTCTATTCCAAGGTAGGTGAAAGCCATTGGACGTAAACAGCAGAATGTAAGTGCTATTCTGGAAGACCGCAATCAACTATGGATCACTGGCCTCAGTCCAGCCGAACATTATCAAAAATCTCTCAAAGATGCAGTTCAACGGCACTTAGATGCACGACAACAGGAGGACTTGCAGCAAGTTCCAGAAACACGGCTGGAGCTTGATGAAGGACCCGAGGAGTACATCGCTCCGCCACCGTCCCAAGCTTCGACGATTGAGCTCACCAAGCCTCGCAATGTGGTTCGTCGGGCGCAAAAGCTGGATTATGCGGAGCGGGATGCGAGCAATCGGGAACTTGGCAAGCTAGGTGAGGCATATGTTGTTCAACTTGAGCAGCAACGGTTGAAGAAAGCTGGCAAACCTGACTTAGCTGAGAAAGTCATTTGGGCTTCTGAAGAGCAAGGCGATGGGCTTGGGTATGACATCCGCTCTTATGAAATTGATGGTACTGAGCGGCTCATTGAGGTGAAGACCACGAATGGTGGGCGGGAAACACCATTTTACATCTCCGAGAATGAACTGAGCTTTTCGGAAGATGAGCCGGAGCGGTTTGTGCTTGTCCGTGTCTACAACTTCTCTGAGGAACCCGCTTGTTTCGAGCTGCGATCACCTTTGGAGCAGAACCTCTCGCTGAAGCCCGCGGTTTACAAAGCAGTTCCCGAATAAAGAGGGCATTTCTATGCCTCTCTTTATTCCGTTTGTTATAGGTTGGTCGGCTGAGCAAGTGAAGTACACCTAAAACATAAGGCTTTCTTTCAAGAAAGGCTTCTTTGTGGGGGGCTTGGGTTAGATTTTGTAAGGCAAGCTTGGAACTTGCGGCGGGTTGGCTGAAATCAGGGATCAGCGTACATCAGATTACAATCTCCAATGGCAATTATGTGTTTGTCATCAATTGGAGATTTGGTTTTCATGCTTGCATCCATCTGCTTTCCAACTGCCAGGCGTAGAGGCAGCACGGTCAAACGGCGGGCATCGTTTTTGGTCGCCTGTGCTCCGGCAGTTTTGATGATGGCGCTCTCTCAGGCGCAGGCTGAGCCGCAAACGCTTTTTTATGGCGGCGATATTCTAACAATGGCCGATGAGAAGGCGGATCGACGCAAAACAATCAAAGCGCTGATTGTTCGAAATGGCGAAATCTCTGAGATCTTCAAGTCGGACGAAGACTACCAAACCTATTTATCCGACAGCGCTGTTACCAAGATCAATTTGGGTGGGGCAACCTTAATGCCCGGCTTTATTGAGCCACATATGCATATGCCGCTTGTGGTGAACTATGCTGCGGTTGCTGACCTTTCTCCTTGTTTGCCAGAACCTTACAGCTACCGCACCTATGACAACCAGGTTGACCCGCGGTTTAGAGACAAAACCGTTTGCAAATATGATGGCAGTATTGAGACTGGTTTTGATTGGACGTGGAATGTCCTGAACAGTGCAACCAATCGCTGGGTGCCTTTTGCGCCGGATGGGACGCCCACAAAACAGGCCTGGATTGTGGGAAATGGCATTGATCCTTCACGGTTTGGTGTCACACCAGATGAGATCCAGCGCGTTGTTGCTTTCCGCTCCCGTCCCACTGAGGAAATCAGTGAGAGTGTTGAGGGTGCTGATGCGCATCCTGTGCTTATTCTGGATCAGTCCGGGCACGTTGCCTATGTCAATGGGAATGCGTTTGTTGCTGCCAATATCTGCACTGCCTGGCCTTGTGGGCCGGAGATAAACAGGAACAAGGACATGCCCGCGCCAGACCCTCTTGGCAAATGGGAGGTTTATACTGGTCAGGACGGGAACGCCTATTATTCCGGCTTACTGCAGGAGGAAGCGGCTTACAGGCCGTTTGTAGCGAAAATTCAGGAGATGGCAGGTGTGCCTGCCAGTAGCCCCTTCTTCTTCATGGATTACGCAGAAGGCCTCAAGGCCGTTGCTCCGGTGGTTGAAAAGATTGCGGCGGCTGGTGTCACGACCATTGTGAATGGTGGTGGCTTCACTGTTCCTATCATTCAGTTCAACAAAGACGTTGCGCTGCATAAAGATGAGGCTGGCAATTTCACCGCTCCGTTCCGTATTCGTACGCTTATTTCGGCTACGGCGATTGATCCCAATGAGCATAGTAAAACAGCGGTTGAGATTGCCGAGGCGGAGATGACATCTTTGTGGCCAGAGGAGGTTTTGAGCAATACGACGCTGATAAGGAACACGCAGGGTCGCTACGGTGCGACAGGCATCAAGTTCTGGGCGGATGGTTCAACGCAGGGGTGTTCGGCTTATCTCACTGAGGGTTACAACATAAATGGCATTTGCGTGGATGAGGAGAATGGCAAGAAGACTGCCGTTACCGGCTCGCATGGCGCGAACTACCAGTTCTTTATGCCGGACAATGATGAAGAGCCGGATTTGAGCAAGATTGCCGGAGGGGATGGAAGCTTTCTGGCGGCTTTGCAGCCCTTCTGGAGCAAAGGCTGGCCTATTCAAATCCACACCAATGGCGACAAGGCGATCAAGGCCGTTGCGATCACCACATTGGGGCTGAGTACCGGGCGGTGCAACGAGTATCCTGTGACGCTTATTCACGCGACTGTTGGAGGGGACCCTGCGACTTCACCCAGTTCAGTTGCGCAGTATTTGTGGGAGCTGACCAAAGTTGCAAGGCGGGTGCATTGCAAAAACGAGGGAGGCCTTCCTCTGAATTTCATCGTGTCACACCTTACCGGTCATGTCGGGTATTGGGGCGGTGGGTTTGTTAGCCTGCTGGATGGTAAGGATCTCAATAGTTTGGGTGCGGACGGAGACCCTAACGGGCGGGCGCCGACGTTGGATGCCACCACGTTGGATGTTCGCGATAACATCCCCTTCACGCTGCACAGTGATGCACCTATCGCGCCGGTGAATCCGCTTTGGTATGTTGAGCAGATGGTCACTCGCAACACCTGGGTCTATCCAGATATCAAGGGCAGTCAGGTCAAAGATATGCCTGACAGCAAGTGGGCTGGAAACCGGGATGGTCGGTCCATCTATGAGAACCTGAAGGGCATTACCGCCGTTGCTGCCGAGCAAACGCTGATTGATGACAAGGTTGGCACGCTGGAGCAGGGCAAAGTGGCTGATCTGGTCATACTCGACAGGAACCCGCTTGATGCAGATAGTGACGTGAACAGCAGTGTTGCCATCAACAAGATCAAGGTTTGCTACACGTATTTGGCAGGTAAGCAGTGGAAGCCAAAGAGCTTTTCTGATGAGGCCTGCGGAAAGATCGAGATAACCGACTGATGGGTTTGCGCAGAGTATGGCTCGCTTCAAGCTGAGGTGCTGTGGCTCCTTAGGTCCGGGGAATAGCTCGCACCTGTTCGTGCTGCTAGGGTCATATTTACCAAGGCGCTGACCTGCGGGCTTGGTTGCCCGGCCGCAGGCCAGCAGGATGCTCATTTTGTGCTGTGTGCACGGGCGATGACACGGGGTGTTGTGAGATCGCCGGAGCATCGAAAGGCACAGTGCGTGAGTGCGCATGGGCGGGTGGTTGGAACACCCGGTTTTGCGCGTGTGATGGGATTAAGCCGTTTTGCCTGTTTAAGTTTCAGGCAAAGACTAGCTTATTCAAGAAGCGATAGTTTGGATTTTTTTGGCTGCGGATGGGCGACCCGCTCCAGTATTCCGCAGGTCTTTCTTAATGCTTCCAGTCGGTCGCGTAAGGCTTGTTGCAGAGTGAACAAAGCATCGCGTTCCCGGCATTCCTGCATCCGCTCATTCAGCACTAATTGCTGCATATAAGTCAGATTTTGCAAATCCGAGACGGCTATGATGACTTCGTCAATTTCGTTTTGAAGCGTGTTTGTGGCGCTACATGCGCATGCGGTATCGTCCATTCTCAATCCCTCTGTTTGTAGGGTGTTGAAAGACCGCGACGACAGCAAGCTTGTGACGGCCCGCTGGCGAGCGGGAGGTTCACAACCTGCAAACAGACAGGCGAGTTTATTCCCCCCCGAAGGAGGTATTGTATTCACCGCCCTCCCGCTCATAGCAAAGGGTTTGCGCGCTACCTATAAAGCAGGCACAAAAAATCCGCTAGTCGATCGGGAGCGGTAACCGCTGTTTGGAGAGGTTGTGAAGCCTCGAAAAACAGGATGGCCGCAGATGCATGCGGTGTCAATGGGGAGTTGTTGCGGGTAGGGGTGGTGTGGAGGCATTGATGCAAGAAACGATAAACTTAGCTAAACAATCCCACATTGAAATTAGATGCTCTGGAGAGGCAACAAAATGGCTTGAATGAACGTATCGATGTAAGGTGTCCGCTGACATTAACGCCTCACCATTCTGGAATTTTTTAATCTCAAGGCTATCCTTTTTGGTGAGAATATCCTGCACTTGGAAGTAATCTGTCACTTTCTTGATTTTGTTAGCCAATTTATCATTCGGGTACGTTTCAATTTTTAATACAGAAATAGCGTGATCAATACTGATTTCGAGTAGAACTCGAAACACAACTGAAATGGCATTTGAATGCTTGCTCAGCAGCAGCGAAAACTGCAACTCATCCCATATACTCTTGTGTTTTTGTGTCGCAGCTTGCCATAAAATGCCATAGTCAACTTGAGGAATAAGCGTCGTTCTACTTTGCTTCTTCACAATTGCCGTTTTGACTTCCTTCGGCTTTGATTCTGTCTTCTTTTTCTCAATAGGCACCTTAAGTTTTTTCGCGATTATTGGCTCCTGAAGAGCATCATGGGCATTTGGCAGCAGCCCCTCGACAGCCAATTGATTTAAATAAGCTTTCTTTTTGGGAGCGTCCCATAGATCGCCTAGCACAACATTCCGACTTGTTAAGTCTTGAGATATTCTTTCTAATGCTTTCGTTGCCACTTCTTGATCATGCGTAAAATACAATTTTCCATCAACTATACTTATACCAGCTCGGTTTCTGTATTGCTCAGATGAGAAAAGTCTGTTCATTGTTGAACGAGGAATTTGTCTATCGTTAGGAAGAAGATTGTATTTACTTAGATAATCTTCGACTTGTTCAGCAACATCGTACTTGGCTTGCTTTCCTGTACGCACGATAAAGTTTCGCTGCATACGATCATCCCAAGTTGACTGCCCAACTCCATTTTGAGAACCTGTATGTCGTCGAAACAAAATATCATCAATCCGATCTCGCTCTTCTTCGACCTGACAAGTTACTATATCCAGCGGCGCACCACTCCACTCTTGATACAAGTTGCTAAAAAACTTCTTCAGCTTAAGAGTTGGTGCTAAATTCGGGAATGCGATCAATTTTAAACAGGTTACGCGTCGGTTTCCGTCATAAACAATAAACCTATCACCTTCTGGACAAACTAGCGGGAGCTCAAAAACTTGTCTCTGGTCGGTAATATCTTTAGCGAGGTTCTTCATATGGCTTTCCTTTTGGTCAAAAAGCCAAGTTATTGCCGTGACCTCATCTGCTAGCTCACCATGTCGGTCGTTTGCGCTATTGATGATCAAATCAGTAATTGGAATATCTACGACAGGCATATTCTATTTCCGACATACGTTGTGTGGAATACATTTCGCAGATACTAACGACAAACCCATCCCAATCAATTGTATTTTTATTTTTAGCAATTTTTAGTAGAAAGCTCAGCCACTTTCTGCATGATCTTCTCAATGTAAGATAATTTAGACCATCTATCCCATGCATTATAATTTTTCCCCTGCCCCCTCCGCAAACCGGATTTCTTATCTTACAGATCTCTTTCCAAGAGCATGATGACAGCGGTGTTTTGTGAGCCGCTGTTCTCTGATGTCATCCCGGACGAGCGGAGCGATGATCCGGGACCCAGAGCTGTACGCAAGGGCATTGGTGGAAGTACTGATGAGATGGAGTCTGGACAAGAAGAGCGGCTGAGTGTGACGTGGCGCCTCATGGATCCCGGCTCGGGGGCCGGGAAGACACCGAGGGGTGGTGCGCTGGGTCGTTGAGAGGCTTTTGTTTGCGGGTGTGTTTTCATGAACGTTTAGAGCACGTGAGGTTTGCTGGGTCCCGCATCAAGTGTACATACCGGAGACATAGGTGACAGGTGTTCGGAGAGATGGTTGACACATTAACATGGCATTCAGGGAGGGACCGGGATGCCTTGGAAAGAGTGTTCAACAATGAAACTTCGAGAAGAGTTTGT